>CAYFSQ010000065.1:0-9976 GCA_964345895.1 uncultured Oscillospiraceae bacterium | reverse complement strand
TCATCATAGTCGGGATAGCCGCCCTTTAATTTGTAGCCCACGCCATGCAGCAGGTTGCCGCCGCTATAGCGCAGGGGATATTCGTAGGTGAAGCCCTGGCTGGAAAAGGCTGGTTCCCGTTTTTCCAGCAGGAAAGCCCCTGCGTGGGTCTCCTGAAACAGCTTGTTCTTCTCCATCAGCCCGGTGCTGACGGGCACCTGGCCTTGCAGTACACCCTCCTGATAGACAGACAGGGTCTGGGTTCTTTTGTCGATCACCAGGGCGTAAGGCTTAACTGGGGCAACGGTTTTCAGCTTATCAAGGGGCACATACCCCTCGATATAGGCGCCGTCCTCGTGGCGGTAGACACCCACCTGGGCATACTGCCCCTGGATGGACAACACCTTCAGCCCCTGGGTCTGGCCGTGAAACTTGCCCAGCCGCTGGCCCTGGCCCCCTGGCCTTTCATACACATCCAGGTGCCGCAGAGCGCCGATATCCGCCACAACCAGGGGGGCAGAAAGGGCCTGCTGCAAGGCTTCGTCGCTGTCTGTTTCGGGCATCCAGTCACCGGGCATTGTGGGGGCAAGGGGAATATCAGGGCGGCTGTCTCCATGAAGGGTAAAAGCCACCGGAGGCAGGGAATAGTTTCCCCTGTCCGCTGCCACCGAAATGGTGTATTGCCCCGGTTTTGCCAGTCTGCCGTTCACCTCGCCGTCCCAATGGAAGGCCCGGGGCTTGCCGGGGGTTACCTGCAACCGCCAGGTTTTAAGGGGCTGATCCTCCTCATCCCGAAGGGTAATCAGGACCCGGCTGGCCGAAACGGCGCAAAAATCAACGATGAAATTATCCCCTGCATACATGTCCTGCCCGGCGCCGATGGCATACTGCACCGCCGGGGCAGGCTTTAACAGGGTGATGGGTTTTTCTTCCTCCAGGGCATTTCCCTGCCCTTCAAAGCGCGCCTGCAGCAGGTATTCACCGGGGCGCAGGGGCTCGTTATGGATGCCCAATCCGTAGAAGGGGATGCTGTTTTTCCCTTTTTGCACCGGGATATCCGCTGCGATATCCACCAACTGCTTGTCCCGGCTGATTTGTAAGGTCAGCCGTCCTTCCCCCGGCGCGGTGTAGGTGATTATTTTCTCCTCATAGGGGCGCAGGGAGGCGGGTGCTTCCAGGGCTGCCAGGGCAGACATGGGCAGCAAAGCAACAAGACAAAGCAGCAGAATACGCAAGGAAAAACGCATGAACCCTCCTTGATTCGTCCTAAGGGTGCCGGTACAGCCCATGATCCAGGATGTAACGTTGCACCCCCTTGGTTACCAGGGAAGAGATGTCCTCCCCCCCTGCCACCATGCGGCGGATGCGGGTGGAGGAGATGTCGGGCCCCCGGGCTAAAAGCAGCACGCTGTCCAGGTTAAAATGCTGCTTGTGATGATCCATCACCTGAAGGATCTCTTCCCGGCTTTCGCCGGGGCGCAGCACCACCGCCATGTCGCACATCTTGGCCACTTCCTGCGCCGTGCGCCAGGTGGGGAACAGCTTCAGCGTGTCGGAGCCTACGATGTACATCAGCTTACACTCCTGGCAAAGCGCTTTGTAGGCCACCAAAGTATCCACGGTGTAGGTTTTGCCCTGACGCTTCAGCTCCATGTCGGAGGCTTCAAAGCGGGCATCCTCTTGCGCCGCCAGCCGCACCATGTCCAGGCGGCGCTGCCCTAAAGTACGGGGAACTTTGTGGGGCGGGTCGCCGTCGGGCAGCAGGATTACCTTGTCCAGCTTCAGCTCATCCGCCGCCGCTTCGGCCATCTTCAGATGGCCCCTGTGGATGGGGTCGAAGGTGCCGCCCAATATCCCGATATGCATAGAGATTCCCCTTTTCGCTTGATAGAAGAATTATAGGGGAAGGGGGCAAACATGGCAAGGAAAGCGGGGACAGTTTTACATTTCCGGCGCTCTGGCGCAGCCCAGGCAAAGAATGTCTGAAATGGAAAGCCCTTCCTCTATTAGACTGAGGAAGGGCGGAAATTCTTTCAATTATTTTATTTATACCGGTTTTATGTGGGGTTTGCTGCACATAGCGGAGAGATTATAGCTGCAAACAAATAATCATCTATCAATGCTGCCTGCTGCATATCCTCACCTTCTGTCTGAACTGTCGCAAATTTTGCGACAGTTGAGGAATCTAATTCTTCTCGAAGTGCATTGCCTATATGTTTTCCGATGGTTTTCACGTCTCTTCCAAACAGAGTTGCCATTTGAATTCGGTTTAACCAGACCGTTTCTTCTTCTGGAGTAAACGGAACCTCTAATTTTAATTCTTTATCCTCAAAGAGAATAATATTCTTTTTCAAATCAGCATCTCCCACAAATTCATCTAAACTCCCCATCAGCCTTTCTTCAGGTACTCTTCCCTGAGCATGCTGTACATGCAGGCGTCCACAATGCCGCGGTTGCTCCAGTCTGCCTTGCGCAATGTGCCCTCGTAGACAAGGCCGCACCTTGCCATGGCCCTGCCGGAATAGTGGTTTTCGGGGTCGTGCTGGGATTCGATGCGCTGGGCACCCACCTGATCGAACAAAAATTGAATCACCCGGGCCAGGGCTTCGCTGGTGTAGCCCTGGTTCCACCAGGGGGTGCCGATGCAGTAGCCGATGTGCAGGGTGCCTGTTTTTTCTTCCCTGCCCACGACGGAAATGGTGCCAATCAGCTGCTTTGTCTCCTTAATCTCCATGCCCCACTGGTAGAAGGAAGGGTCAACGTAACGATCCACCCATGTTTGCAGCACTTTTCTTGTTTCCTCAACATTTTTGTGGGTGGGCCAGCGCAAAAACTTCGTTACCTCTGGGTCGCTGGTCCAGCTTGTGTAGGCCGCCTCGGCGTCCTGCACGGTGAATGGCCGAAGGCGCAGCCGGGCCGTTTCCAGGGGAAGGGTGCCTTGATGTTGCATAGATATTCTCCCTTTCGCTTTGTCCTTCAGCGCGCCGCTTCCACCGCGCTGGCGATTTTCTCCAGGTACGCGTCCTCTCCAAAGCGGTTGATTTTAAACAGCATCGCCTGGCTGCCGCCGGAGGTAATGGCGGTGATGTAGAGGCTGCGGCCCTTGCCCACCAAAGTGATGCTCAGGCTGACCCGGTTGGAGCCGATGATGGAATACCGTTCGTATACCCGCACCGCCACCCGGGTATCCCCCTGGTGCCAGTCGCTGCCCTCCTCAAAGGAGGCGGAAGGGCTGGAGAGGGCGGCATCCTCCAGCAATTGCAGGAAGGCGTCAAAATCCCCTTCCAGCTGCTGCATGTACTTGGCCATATGTCCTTCTTTCTGTCGCTGTTTCAGCAACTATCCCATTTTGATGTAGGTTCTTTCCCCTTCATCGCTGCCGGCACCGTGGATGTGGGCCTTCAGGCCCTCCTTAGTTTTTTCAAAGGTCATCAGCCAGGCGTAGGGGGCGCCGGGCAGCAGCACCTGGGCCTTGAGGCTTTGGCCCACATGGCCAAAGCTGCCCAGGTAGGGCTGCACATGGCTGCCGGGGCGGGGGGGCAGATACTCGCCCATGTGGGGGCGGCCCTTGCTTAACAGCACATTGAGGGGCTCGGCATCCCGGCCCCGGTGCAGCTGGATGTTCAGCAGCCCGTCCCCCCTCAGGTCGATGCGCAAGATACGCTTGCCGGTGGACTGGTAGACGCCGGAAAAATCCTCCCCCCGGCCATCGTCCTGGCAGCAGGGGTAGCCGAGGGTAAATATGCGGGACTTAAGCTCCATCTGGTCGCCGTGGCTCTGTTCGTTTTTGTCGGACAGCAGGGTATCGTGGAGGGCGTCCATCTGGTGCCCCATCCAGGGGGTGCCGGAGGTCATCACCACCACCATCTGCTTCTCTTCGTCCACCATCATCACCTGGCCCCACATGCCGTCGCCCCGGTAGCGGTTTTGCCGCATCATCCAGAACTGGTAGCCATAGCCCATGGCCCAGTCGGGATGGTTTTCCCGCTTGTTGGTTTCCACCTGCTTTGTTGTGGCCCGGTTGACCCATTCAAGGGGCAGCAGCTGCTGGTTTTCCCACTCCCCCTTTTGTAAGAGGAGCTGGCCAAACTTGGCAGCATCCAGGGCGCTTAGGTGCAGGCCAAAGCCGCCGTAGCACACGCCGTCGGGGCTCATGTCCCAGGCGGGTTTTTCAATGCCCAGGGGGGTAAAGAGCCGGGGCAGCAGGTAGTCGCGGATGTTTTGCCCCGCCACCTTTTGCACCATGCAGCTGACCAGGTAGGAGCCCATGGTGTTGTAGTGGAAGGTTTCGCCGGGGGTGTGGACAACGGGATAGGCCATGATTTCCCGGGCCCAGTCCCTGCCCTTGGTTCTGACGGCGTTGTCGCTGGCTTCGTCAAGGCCGGAAGCCATGCTGAGCAGGTGGTGCAGGGTAATATCCTTAAGCCTTTTGTCGGCTTTTTCAGGCACGTCCTCCTGAAGGATTTCCACCAGGGGGCTGTCCCAGGAAAGAAGGCCTTCTTGAACGGCAAAGCCGGCGGCGCAGCTTAAAAAACTCTTGCTTAAGGAAAAGAGCATGTGGGGCACGCCGCTGTCGTAGGGCATCCAGCTGACATCCAGCACCTTGCGGCCTTGCTTTAAGACCACCAGGGAATGGGGGTACAGCCCCTTTTCTTCCGTCAGGTTAAAAAAGTCCAGCACATTGCGGGGGTTCAGCCCCCGGGATGAGGTGTCGACAAAGTTCATAAGCCCTCCTTCTAACGTTTATTTGAACAATTGGTCGGGCAGCTTGCCCTCGCTGTTTTTGTAGGGGTGGTAGCGCACGGAGAGGTCCAGGAAGCGTGATTTGTTCAGCACAGCCTTCATGTGGCTGAAGGTTTCAAAAGTATGCTTGCCGTGGTAGCGGCCCATGCCGCTGTTGCCCACGCCGCCAAAGGGCAGGCGGTGGTTGGCGATGTGCATGAGGGTATCGTTGATGCAGCTGCCGCCAAAGGACAGGCGGTGCAGTATTTCCCTTTGCTTTTGCTTGTCCTGGCTGAACAGGTACAGCGCCAGGGGATGGGGGCGGCTTTCCACAAACTGCAGGGCTTCCTCCAAAGTGTCGTAGGAAAGGACAGGCAGCAGGGGGCCGAAGATCTCTTCCTGCATGATGGGGCTGTGGGGGGCGGGGTCGTCCACCACCGTCAGGGCAATTTGCAGCCTGTCAGGGTCGCTCTGGCCGCCAAAAAACAAGGTCTGGTTGTCTAAAAGGTGCAGGAGGCGGTCAAAATGTTTGCGGTTGACGATGCGGCCCATGGTCTGCGCGTATTCCGGGCTTGGCACCATCTGGGCAGCCTGCTGCTGAAGGGCAGTGAGCAACGCCTCCTTGTGCTCTCTTGGTACCAGTACATAGTCGGGGGCAATGCAGGTTTGCCCCAGGTTGACCAGCTTGCCAAAGAGCACCCGCCGGGCGGTGAGGGCAATGTCGGCGCTTTTTTCTACGATGACGGGGCTTTTTCCGCCCAGCTCCAGGGTTAAGGGGGTCAGGTTGCGGGCTGCCTTTTCCATGACCAGCTGCCCTACACCGGGGGAACCGGTAAAGAAGATGTAGTCGTATTTTTCTTCCAGCAGGGCGCTGTTTTCGCTGCGCCCCCCTTCCACCACGTGGACATGGCCCTCTTCAAAGGCCTGGGTGAGGATGCGGGAAATCACATGGGAAGTTTCCCGGGCGTAGTCGGAGGGCTTGACGATGACGGTGTTGCCGGCGGCAATGGCGCCAATCAGGGGCGACAGGGTCAGCATGAAGGGGTAGTTCCAGGGGCTCATGATGAGGGTGACGCCGTAGGGCCCGGGCAATATGCGGGCGGAGGCAGGCATCTGCCCCAGGCTGGGCCGCACCCGCTTGCCCTTTGCCCACTTGGAGGTGTGGCTGATGGCATGGCTGAGTTCTCCCTTCACCAGGCTGATTTCCGTCATGTTCGCCTCGTAGGGGGACTTGTTCAGGTCTTTTTTCAGGGCCTCAACGATGGCTTTTTCATGGGCCTGGATGCTGGTTTGAAGGCGGCGCAGGGCGGCTAAACGAAAGGGGACGTCCCTTGTTTGCCCGGATAAAAAGAAGGCGCGGGCAGATTCTACTTTCTGTTGAATGCTGAGCATGGTTCCTCCCTGAAGGTATAAGGTTGGTGGTATGGGCAATTATAACACAAAAACATGGGGATAGAAAAAAGTGCGTGGCGGCACTCTTTTTTATGGAAACACCCGCCCCTTTCTATCCCCCTGATTAAAAATATGATATAATGATGCTTAGCATGAAAAGGGAGGGTTGCACATGGTTGTTCGCGTGTATCAAAATCCTGAGGAAGTCAGTTTCGCCTGTGCTATGCTGATTGCAGCGCAGGTAACAGAAAAGCCCGATAGCGTGCTGGGGCTGGCCACAGGATCATCGCCGATCGGCACGTACCAGCAGCTGGCCAAGTGGTTTGAGGAGGGCAAGGTGGATTTTTCCAGCGCCATCTCCTTTAATCTGGACGAGTATGCAGGCATTAAGGAAGATAATCCGTGCAGCTACCATTATTTTATGCAGGACCAGCTGTTCCGGCATATCAACATGAAGGAAACCTACCTGCCCAGCGGCATTGCCAAGGACATGGAGGAAGAAGGCAAGAGGTATGACGGGGCGATTAGGGAAAAGGGCGGCATAGATCTGCAGCTGCTGGGGATTGGCAGGAATGGCCATATCGGGTTTAATGAGCCGGCGGAGGATTTTGTGTATGGTACTTCGCTGGTGGATTTGACGGCCAGTACCATTGATGCCAATAAGCGGTTCTTTGAAAAGGAAGAGGATGTGCCGAGGAAGGCAATATCTATGGGTATCGGGACAATTATGGAAGCGAAGAAGATTGTGCTGATTGCCATGGGCCAGGATAAGGCCGAAGCCGTGCTGGGCGCAGTGAAGGGCAAGGTGCATCCCCAGATGCCGGCATCCATTTTACAAATGCATCCAAACGCCATCATCCTGTGCGATAAAGCTGCCGCGGGCCTCCTCTAAAAAATTGCAGATTCCAAAGAGGGTCACCCTCTTTGGTGGGTCTGGGCAACGCCCAGTAACTGTAAGCAAAAACAGCAACGCGCATTTTTGCGGCTAGCCCAACACCCTCCTTATCCCCAGGTACCTCTCCGGAAACCTTTCCGTAACATCTCCCCACCCCGGGGATAAGCCTGTGGATACCCCCGGTACAACTTTTCCGGGAACAACCTTTTATCGTTCCCCAGCGTCCCTTTTCTTATCAACAACTGTGCAAAGCCCCCCTGTGGACGGCGTGGACAATCCCCTTTTTCCCCGGGTACACCCCTACCCTTCGTCACGATTCCATGAAGAAAGAATGACGATTTTTTCCCGGCCACCCCCCTGCCGCCCACCGAAAACATCCACGTTTCCCTCAACTAAAACCCTGTCCCCAATCAATCCCCAGGCAAACCCAACTTTTCAACAGGTTATCCTCTCCCGTTTTTCCAGCCCCCGCTTACTCAAACCCCGGTTTTCCACAGTATCCACAGCCCCTACTACTACTACTACTTTATATTAACTACCACTGCCAGCAAGGCAAAGCAAAGGACGGTCAACATGCATTTTAAAGTAACAGCCAACGATATCAACCACGGCATGGGCATGGTGGTGCGCGCCCTGTCCTCCCGGCCCCCGAAGCCCGTTTATGACGGCGTCTTTGTGGAGACCATGGACGACGGCGTGCAATTGACATGCACCAACGGGGAGATGACCATCAAAAGCATGGTGCCCGCCACTGTGCAGGAGGATGGCTGCGCCCTGATGCCGGCCAAACTTCTTCACGAGCTTTTGCGTAAATTGGAGGGGGACATCGACATCCAGTCCAACGCCCAATCGCTGACGGCGGTGATCCGCGGCGGGGAATCCAATACGGACATGGTGTGCATGAACGCGGCAGACTTCCCGGAGATCAGTGAGGTGAACTCGGACTTTGTGACGACGATGCCCCAGAATAAGTTTGCCTCGGCCATTTCCCGTATCACCTTTGCCCTGTCGGCGGATGAAACCCGGCGTATTTTAACAGGGTGCTTGATGGAGGTGTACCGGGAGGAAGTGCGTTTTGTGTGCCTGGACGGTTTCCGCCTGGCGATGCAGAAGGTGTATGTGTCCCATCCCATCAAGGCGGATGCTGAAAGCCGCAGTGCCATTATTCCGGGCACGATTGTGAACGAGATTGCAAGGATGGTAGGCGACGGGCAGGATGATATTGTGATTACCTGCAGCCCCACCCATTTAATGGCAACGCTGGGCAAGACCAGCGTGTATACGCCGCTGATTGCCGGGGAGTATATTAACTATAAGCAGATTTTGCCGGCCACATGGACCACGGCGGTGAAGGTAAACCGTCCGCAGCTGATTGGCGCGATCGAGCGTGCGGCACTGATTGCCAGGGAAGGCAATAATTTGCTGAAACTGCATGTGGATGATAAGGTGATGACAATATTTGCCAATACCGAGCGGGGGAACGCTGTGGAAAAGGTGGAAGTGGATTTTGACGGCGCGCCGCTGGATATTGCGTTTAATGCCAGGTATCTGCTGGATGTTATCAGGAATATTGATACCCAGGAAATCACCATGCGGTATAATACCAATGTGAGTCCCTGTGTGGTGTGCCCCGTGACGGGCAACCAGTATACGTACTTGGTATTGCCTGTACGAACAATCGACTAAAGGATGGGATTCCAAAGGGATGAAATCCCTTTGGTGGGGTATGGGGCAAAGCCCCATCGTCTCCCCATCAAAACCAAAGCAAAACAGCGAAGCGCATTTTGCGGCAAACAAAACCCTAATCAATAGCCTGCGCGCCGAGCAAACCAAACATAACAGCAAAGCTTATTTTTAAGCAGTATCCGTCTGAGACAACCAAAGGGACGCCTCTGGTGGCAAGGGGTTTAAGCCCTTGTCCATAATCCGCCACAATGTGGCGGATACAGTTCGTCAAAAAAGGTCTTTCAGACCCTTTTTTGCCGTTTAGGAACGATAAGGCCGTTTGCCTCTCGCTGCGCTCCCGGGCGGCAAACGGCAATGAAACCCTTGCTACGCAAGGCTTTCCGCATCACCGTACACGCCGCTGATGCGGATTACAGTAGGAGGGGTGCCCCCTCCTACACCTCCCCTCCCATGACTCTTGGGGTTTTTTGACAGTCTGGGATACTTTATTTATAAAACTGATTTTTGAAAGGATGTAAACCATGATCGTTATCCTCGCAGCCATGGATGTGGAAGTGGCATTGCTGGCCTCCAGGATGGAAAACAAGGAAGAGATTACCATCAAGAGCCGCAGCTTTATCAAGGGCCGCCTGTGCGGCCATGACGCCGTGGTGGGTGCATCAGGGGTGGGCAAGACCAATGCCGCCAATTGCACCCAGATGGCCATTGACC
This sequence comes from uncultured Oscillospiraceae bacterium, assembly GCA_964345895.1. GTDB lineage: Bacteria > Bacillota > Clostridia > Christensenellales > Aristaeellaceae > DTU024. The sequence goes on along the minus strand of CAYFSQ010000065.1, from coordinate 591 downwards.
ATTTTCAGCCCGACTTTCTGCTGCATACGGGCATTGCCGGGTCCCTGACCAGGGATGCCGGGGTGCTGAGCATTGTGCTGGGCGAAAAGATTACCTTCCACGATCTGGACCACCGCATCATGGAGAAGTTTTTCCCCTACCAGGTGTACTTCCATTCCGATGAGAAGCTGCTGCAAACGGCAGAGGATTACTTGAAGGAACAGGGCGACCATCATCTGAAGGGCCTGATTGCCACGGGGGACTGCTTTATCGAGTCCACAGCGCAAAAGAACGCCATTACCGACCGGATGCCTGCCCTGTGCGCCGATATGGAAAGCGCGGCGGTAGCGGCCACGGCGTACAGCAACCAGGTGCCCTTTCTGGTGGTGCGTGCCATCAGCGACCTGGCGGACGAGGAAAGCCGCGATACCTATGAAGAAAACGAGCGCACCGCGGCGGATATCGGCGCGGGCATTGTGATGCGGGTGCTAGAGAGGTGGGGATGACGTCGGGATGTCCTGCGCTGCCTACCCGATGGGCTACGCCCATCGGGAGCGTGCGCTACGGAATCCCTCCTTTCAAACGCAAGCGGGGGCTTGCGTTTGTTTTGGG
>CAYFSQ010000064.1:0-10003 GCA_964345895.1 uncultured Oscillospiraceae bacterium | reverse complement strand
AAGCGGTTGCACCCGCCTGGTATTTGGTCTATAATGCAACGTAGACATATATATACCTATGGGACATAGATGAAGGAGGCTTTAGATGAACATTGTAAGGCTTGCGGTGGCTGGCACGCTGGAATCCAACGACGTGCTGGTTTCCGTTGCCCCCGGTGAGGGCAAGGTGGATATCCAGGTGGAATCCATCGTGCTGGATCAGTTTGGAGAGAATATTCGCCAGGCCGCCCAAGAGGTCATCCAGGATATGGGCATTACCGATGCCAAGGTGCGCCTGGAAGACCGCGGAGCGCTGGATTGCACCGTCAAGGCCCGGGTAGAAACGGCGCTGCGGCGCGGAGGAGAGGCACAAAAATGAGAAGAACCATGCTGTTTATCCCCGGCAATAGCCCCGCTATGCTACTCAATGCCGACATCCATCAGTCCGATGCCGTTATCCTGGACCTGGAGGACGCTGTGGCCCCGGCAGAGAAGGATTCTGCCCGGATATTGGTGCGCAACGCCATCAAAACCCTGGGGTTTTCTGGCACAGAAATCATCGTGCGCCTGAACCCCCTGGACACCGACTATTTACAGGACGACCTGGACATGGTCATCCCCCTGAAGCCCTCCCTGGTGATGCCCACCAAGGTATCAGACGCTGGCTACATCCTTGAGGTGTCCCGCATGATGGCGGAGGCTGAGGAAAAGCACGGCATCCCCGTGGGCGCGGTGGGCATTATTGCCCTGCTGGAAACAGCAGAGGGCATTGAGAACGCCTACCAGATTGCCAAGGCAGACCCCCGCGTCAAGGCGCTGTTCCTGGGGGCCGAGGATCTGACCAGCGATTTGCAGGCCGCCCGCACCAAGAAGGGGGACGAAATCCTCTACGCCAGAGGCCGCATTGTGATGGCCGCCAGGGCTGCCCAGGTGGATGTGTACGACACCCCCTTTACCGACGTGAACGACGATGAAGGGTTGCTGAAGGACGCAGAGTTTGCCAAGGGCCTGGGCTTTACCGGCAAGGCTGCCATCTCCCCCCGGCATGTGGCGGCCATCAACGAGGTGTTCAGCCCGTCGGAGAAGGAAATCACCTACGCCAGGGAAGTGATGGCCGTTATCGAGGAAGCCAAGAAGCAGGGCAAGGGTGCCATCTCCCTCCATGGCAAGATGGTGGACAAGCCCATTGTGGACAGAGCGCGCCGGGTGCTGGAAGCAGCCCAGGCGTTGGGATTGGGAGGTGCAGACCATGAGTAAAGTAATTACATCCTTGCAGCAGGCCATCCGGGAAGCAGGGCTGAAGGACGGCATGACCATCTCCTTCCACCACCACCTGCGCAACGGCGACTTTGTGCTGAACATGGTGATGGAAGAAATTGCCCGCTCAGGGCTAAAGGATCTGACGCTGCAGGCCAGTTCCCTGTTCGACTGCCATTACCCCTTGATTGAGCATATCCGCAACGGCGTCATTACCAAAATAGAAACGGACTACATGAACGGGCAGATTGCCAAGGCCATTTCTGAAGGCCTGATGGAAAAGCCCGTGCTGTTCCGCAGCCACGGCGGCCGTCCCGCCGCCATCGACTCGGGCCGGGTTACCATTGATGTGGCCTTTATCGCCGCCCCGGCAGCGGACAAAATGGGCAATGCCAACGGCATCTCCGGCCCCTCTGCCTGCGGGTCCCTGGGCTATGCCATCCCCGACAGCCGCATGGCAAGCAAGGTGGTCATCATCACCGACCATATGATGGACTATCCCCTCTCCCCCGCCTCCATCGAAGAAACCAATGTGGACTACGTGGTGAAGGTGGATTCCATCGGCGACCCCAAGGGCATTGTATCGGGCACCACCCGCATGACCCGGGACCCCGTGGCGCTGACCATCGCCCGCTATGCCGCCCAGGTGATTGAGCACAGCGGCCTGTTAAAGGAAGGCTTCTCCTTCCAGACGGGGGCAGGCGGCGCTTCTTTGGCGGTTACCCAGTATTTAAAGCCCATCATGAAAAAGCTTGGCGTTACAGGCAGCTTTGGCCTAGGCGGCATCACCGGGTACCTGGTGGACATGCTGGAGGAAGGCTACTTCAAGAGCCTGATGGACGTACAGTGCTTCGACCTGAAGGCGGTGGAGTCCATCAGCAAGAACCCCCTGCACCAGGAAATTTCTGCATCCCGCTACGCCAGCCCCCTGGCTAAGTCTGCGGCGGTCAATTCTCTGGATGTGGTGGTGCTGGGCGCCACCCAGATTGATACGGGTTTCAACGTCAACGTGCATACTGATTCCAACGGCTACATCACCGGCGGCTCCGGCGGCCACAGCGACACGGCGGCAGGTGCCAAGCTGGCGATGATTGTAGCGCCGCTGTTCCGGGCGCGCTTGCCCATTGTGGTGGACAAGGTGCTGTGCACCTCCACCCCCGGCAGCACGGTGGACGTACTGGTTACCCAGCGGGGCGTGGCGGTGAACCCTGCCCGCAAAGATTTGAAGGACAGCCTGAAGGCCGGCGGCCTGCCCGTGTTTGAAATTGAAGAATTAAAGCAACTGGCCGAAAACTACACCGGCGCCCCCAAGGCCACCCGTCCCTTTGGCAGGGTGGTGGCCGATGTGGAGTATCGCGACTTTTCCATCATCGACCACATCGGGTGTGTGGAGAGGTAATCCAACAGGGAGGTAGAAACATATGACAGATGCTGCGAGAAATATGTCCCCACATCAGATGAAGTATCTTTCCCTCCTGAGCGAGAAACACCCCACGGTGCAATCTTTGTACGCCGAAATCAGCAGCCTGCAGGCCATGATGGGCCTGCCCAAGGGCACGGAACACTTCATGAGTGACCTGCATGGCGAGTACGAGGCCTTTGAGCATATCCTCAACAACTGCTCAGGGGTTATCAAGGAAAAAGCCACGCTGCTGTATCAAAAGTACATGAGCCAAGAAGAAATAGAAGAACTATGCACAGTTATCTACTACCCCCAGCAAAAAATCCGGCTGCTGGAAAAGCAGGGGGTGGTGGATAGCTTCTGGTACCGCAGGACGCTGATTAACCTGATCCGCCTGGCGAGGTTGCTGAGCAGCAAGTACACCCGCCAGGAGGTGCGCCGCGCCATCCCCGACGATTATGACTTTGTGCTGGACGAGCTGATGCACTCCCAGGAGGATGAAGACAAGAACCAGCACGCCTACCACGAAAAAATCGTCGATACCTTGGTAGAGATTGGCGCAGAGAAAGAGTTTATCCGGGCGCTGTCAGGGCTGATTAAGAACCTGGCGGTGGCCAGGCTGCATGTGCTGGGAGACCTGTTCGACCGCGGCGGCGCGCCGGATAAAATACTGGACATGCTGATGCGCCACCCCGCGGTGGACTTTACCTGGGGCAACCATGACATATTGTGGATGGGCGCAGCGGCCGGGTGCCAGGCCTGCATTATGGCTACGGTGCGCAACACATTAAACTACGGCCACCTGCGGCTGCTGGAAAGCAGCTATGGCATCAGCATGCGCCCCTTGTACGCCCTGGCGCAGCAGAACTACCCCAGCTTAAGCCCTGATGAAGCGGCGCTGAAAACCATCACCATCATGATGTTTAAGTTGGAAGGCCAGCTGATTCAGCGGCACCCGGAGTTTATGATGGATGATAAGCTGCTGCTGGACAAGATCGATACAAAAACCGCCCGGGTCACCAAGGACGGCACGGTGTGGCCGCTGATTTATCAGCAGTTCCCCACATTGGTGGGGGAAGATTACTACCAGCTGACCCCGGGGGAAAGCCAGGTGGCCAAGCAGCTGAGCGATGCCTTTGAAAAAAGCGATAAGCTGCACCGGCATGTGCGCTTTTTGTATGACCATGGCAGCGTATATAAACGCCATAACGGCAACCTGCTGTTCCACGGCTGTATTCCCCTGACAGAGGAAGGCGCATTGAAGGACATTGCCTTCCATGGACAAAGCTATCGCGGGCGCGCTTACCTTGACTACTGCGACCAGCGGGCGCGGGCTGCGTACCGGAACCGGCAGCAGAAGGATACTGATTTTATGTGGTTCTTGTGGTGCGGCGATGTGTCGCCCCTGTGCGGCCGTAAGATGAGCACCTTTGCACACATGATGATTGCCGACCGGGCGGCGTTCTCCGAGCCAAGGGATCCGTATTACACCTTTAATAAGACTGAGGAAGGCTGCGAAATGATGCTGGCAGCCTTTGACTTGAACCCCAAGGAGGGGCGCATCATCAACGGCCATACCCCGGTGCTTAAGGGGGAATCCCCCCTGCGGGCAGGCGGGCGCATCATTGTTATTGACGGCGGCTTTTGCACAGCGTATCAAAAACGCACGGGCATTGCCGGCTATACGCTGATATCCAACTCCCACGGTATGCGCATTGTAGCCCATGACCCCTTTGCCGGGGTGCAGGATGCGGTGGAGAGCAATAGCGATATCGTATCCACCCAAACTGAGAATTTGCCCTTTAGTAAAAGGCAGATGGTAGCCGATACCGATGAAGGCCAGCGGCTGAAGGAAAGGGTAGCGGATTTGAAGCTGCTGCTGCACGCCTACCGGGAGGGCATATTCACCTCCAAGTACGAAGCCGACGAAGAGCAGGGAGAGTATTGAACCTAATACGTACCCAATTGCGGATTCCAAAGGGCATCATGCCCTTTGGTGGGGTGTGGGGTGTCGTCGGGGCGCATTGCGCTTCCTACCCGGTAAGCTAGCTTACCGGGAGCGTACGCTCCATGGCCCCTCCTCTCAAACGCAAACTGGTTTGCGTTTGTTCTTTGCTCCATAGCGCGCGGACGCCCTAACAATCGAAAGCCTGCTTTCGATTGAGAGGAACCATCCCGCAGCGAATGCCTCCGATATGCTTGCATATCGGAAAAGGAGCGAAGGGCATGGTGACGAAGCGTAGCGCATTTTGCGCCTAACGCAGCAACAAACAAAGGAGGGCATCCATCGCCCTCCTTTATTCTATTTTCTTTTTAATTACTCCACAACCTTACACACATCCACCCACTTGGCACCAGTCAACCCCCGCAACTCTTCCGGGGTAAACTGCGCCACGGTGTACCAGTCGCCGCAGGCGGGGAACACGGTGTCAAAACGCTGGAGAGAAACATCCAGGTACATGTCCGTCCCCTCAGGCACGCCAAAGGGGCATACGCCGCCGGGGGCATGGTGGGTGCGGGTTTCTGTCTCTTCCGGCTTGAGCATCCGCGCCTTGGCGCCAAAGAACGCCTTGTACTTGGCATTATCCACCTTCTGGTCCCCTGCGGTTACAACCAGCACCGTGCGCCCCAGCACATCAAAGGCCAGGGTCTTGGCGATGCGCTGCTCCTTTACATTCAATGCCTGGGCAGCCAGCGCCACTGTGGCGGTGGATTCCTCCGTGCGGATGATATGGCCTTGGGCACCCATCTGGGTCAGCCATTCAACGGCAATCTTGCTGGACATACTTCTCCCCTTTCTCTTTGCATATTATATCCGCAGGAAGGTGTTTTCTCAAGTTTGAAACAGAGAAAGTACGGGTATATCCTATACCAACAAAGGATCCAAGCAACAGAAAGGAACAACCAATCATGCTGACATTTCTCTACAACGAAGAAAAGCGCCGCTATGCGGCCATGCAGGACGGCCAGGAAGTGGGCCGCATTCTATTTTCAAAATCCGGCGAAAAAACGCTGGTTTTCAAACACGTAATCGTGGAAGAGGAGCATCGGGGCAAAGGCATCGCCGGCCAACTGCTCAAGTACGCCATGGAGGATGTGGCCAAGCGGGGCCTCAAGGTAGTACCGGTTTGTCCCTACGTGCGCAAAGCCTTCGACGAAAACCCCGAGTACCGCAGCCACGAGGCAGTTTCCCGCCGGGTGGGCGTCATTGTAGGCAGCCTGCGCAAGGAGTCTTTCTCCCGCAAGCTGGGCGAACAGATGGCTGATATGCTGCCCGAAGGCTATGCCGGCGAAATCGTTGAAATTGGCCAGCTGCCCCTGTACAACCAGGATTTTGACGTGGCCAACGGCCCGGAGAGCTTTGATCTTTTCCGCGCCAAGGTGGCGTCCCTGGACGGCTTTATCATCGTGACCCCTGAGTATAACCGGGGCACCTCCGCTGTGCTGAAAAACGCGCTGGACGTGGCCTCCCGGCCTTGGGGACACAACAAGTGGGGCGGCAAGCCCACCATGGTGGCAGGCATTACCCCCGGCACCTTGGGCGCCATGGCGGCTGTCATCGATGTGCGCAAAACCCTGTCCTTCCTGAATGTGCCCGTCATGGGGCAGCCTGAAGCTTACATCAGCAATGCAGGAGAATTGTTTGACGAAAATGGCGTCATCCACAACGAGGATGCCCGCGGTTTTGTACAGGGGTTGGTTAACTCCTACGTGAAGTTCCTGGAGAAGAACCTGAAGTAAGGGATATAGGGGACTATTTTAAAACCACCGGCGCAGGCCGGTGGTTTTGTGTTGTGGGGAAGGGGGTATCGTTCAGTATGGAGAGGGCTGCGCCTTAGTTCGGACTCATTCCCTTCGCAAAATGCGCTTCGCTGTTTTGCTTACGGGTGAGTATGTGGGGTTTCACCCCACACCCCACCAAAGGGCATGATGCCCTTTGGAATCCGCAATCGGTATTGTTATTTGATGCCGCTATGGGCGAAGGACTGGACAAAGCGTTTCTGGAACAAGAAGAACAGGATCAGCAGCGGCGCAGCTACTAAGAAAGTAGCGGCACTTACATCGCTCCACTGAGCGCCTGTTTCATAGCTCATAGCGAAAATCGCCAATCCCACCGTCAGGGGCCGATTAGCCACCGAGTTAATCACAATCAGCGGCCAAAGGAAGTTATTCCACTGGTAGCTGGCGGCAATCATACCATGGGCCACCAAGGCAGGCACCAGCAGCGGCACGTAAATCTGCAGCAGGAGCCTGGGCAGGGTACAGCCATCCATCTTCGCTGCCTCCTCCAGCTCATAAGGAATCGTCTTAATCGTCTGGCGCATCAGAAAGGTGCCCATGGCCGACGCAAAGAAGGGCAGCATGGCACCAAACAATGTGTTGGACAGCCCCAGCGCTGAAATGGTCTTATAGTTGGGCAGTATCAGCACGTCAGCAGCAATCATTATCTGCATCAGAAACAGTATAAACAGTGTGTTCTTCAAGTGAAAATCCAGCCTGGCAAAGGCATACCCCGCCAGCACAATGGTAAGGAACTGCATGGCCAGCACGCCGCCGACTATAATAAAGGTGTTCATATAGTAGGTGCCCCAGGACGCCGCCTGCCACACCCTGGTAAAGTTATCCAGCGTGGGCATGGCCACCGCCAGCAGGTTGGTGGCATGCTCGCTGGGGATAAACGCCGTACGCACCATCCATACAAGGGGAATCAGAAACACGGCAGCAATCAAAAACATCACCACATAGGCCAGCAGCATGCCGGGGCTTAGCTTCCAGTGGGAGCGGCGGGTTGAACTTGTCATCATTTTCCTCTCCCTCCTTATGCGTAGAAGGTGCGCTTGTCCTGGGTATAGAACTGCACCACCGTTGCCAGCAACAAGATTAGTATCAGCACCACGGTAATGGCCGACGCCACACCGATATTGGACTGGTCAAAGGCCTTTTGGTACACATAGAACAGCAGCATATTGGACGCATTGTCCGGGCCGCCCTTGGTCATGATATACAGATGATCCACCAGCTTGTACGCATTGGTCATGGTAATAATCATCACATAGATGGTGGTGGGCCGCAGCATGGGCCAGGTGATACGCCGGAATGCCTGCATTGCGTTGGCGCCATCAATCTTGGCGGCCTCATACATCTCCGGGTCGATGCCCTGCAGGCCGGAACTGTAGAAGATCATCACATACCCGGCTTGCTTCCAAACAAGCATGACAATCAGCGCCCAGAGAACGGTGTCTACATTTTCCAGCAACCGCCAGTTGGGTGCCAGGTACCCCAGCAACCCATACATGGGGGTATACACAAACAGCCAGATGTTGGCAACCGCCACCATGGGCAGCAGCGTGGGATAAAAATAGCCGACCCGCACAATCCCCCGTCCCCTGCCCACCTTGTTGGCAAACAGTGCCATGGCCACCGCCAGGGCGATGGAGGCAGGGATGGTTACTGCCGCAATAATCAGGTTATTGTAAAAGGCTTTTTTAAAAACCGCATCCCTTGTAAACAGGTTGACATAGTTTTGCAAACCCACCCACACAGGGCCTGATACAAAGGTGGACATGTTGTTTTTAAACAAGCTCAGGTACACGCTTTCCCCGATGGGGTAGAGGGTAAAAACCGCCAGAATAATCATGCTGGGCAGCAGCATAAGCCAGGCCAGCCGCGTAGTTTGGCGCTTTTTCAGGCGATTTGCCTGTTCAATTCGTTGGATACTTGTCTGAGATGGAGTCATGCTTCCTCCCAAGGACAGCACCTCCCCGGCCTTGCAGGGGAGGCACTGTAAAAATGATTTGACTATTTACGATGGGATTTTTACTGGTAGTCCACCAGGATGGCATCCGCCGCGCTCTGGGCATCGTCCATGGCCTGCTGGGGGGTCTTGGTGCCTGTCATTGCCGCTTCGATGGCGGTGTCCAGGATGTCCTGCACGGCGCCCTGGTCGTACACAGAGAACTCGGCATGGGCAAACTCCAGCTGGTCGCGGGCGGTCAGGGCAGAGGGGAAGCCTGCGGCATAGTCCTGCATGCGCTGGGTGTCATAGGCTTCGGGGCGGGTGGCCACGTAGCCGGTGTCGATGGACCACTGGGCGACACGCTCGGGGTTGTTGGTCATCCACTGGATGAAGGTGTAGGCAGCCTTGGTCTCTTCCTCGGGCACGCCCTTGAAGAGGTAGAAGTTGCCGCCGCCGGTGGGAGAGCCAAAGGAGGTGTCGGCGGGCAGACGGCTGGTGCCAAAGTCGAACTTGGCGTTCTTGCGCACATTGGTCAGGTTGCCCGTGGTGTGGTACATGATGGCCACCTTCTGCTCCAGGAAGTCAGACACGGTGGTGGACCACTTGGGGGTGCCGGGGGCCTGGCTGCCATCGTCGGACAGGCTCTTCCAGAACTCCAGCCCCTTGACGGTGCGGGGATCGTTGAAGAATACCTGGGTTCCATCATCGGACATGATGTTGAAGCCGTCCTGGGTCAAAGTGAAGGTTTGCAGCATCCAGTAGGCATAGCCAGCCTTGTCGCTGGGCACCTGCACGCCGTAGCGGGTGGTGTTGCCGGCAGCGTCCTTGACCGTCAGCTTCTGGGCAGCTTCCTTCAGCTCAGCCCAGTTGGCGGGAGGCGCATCGGGGTTCAGCCCCGCTTCGCGGAACATATCCTTGTTGTAGTACATGATGATGGTGCTGCGCTGCCACGGAATGCCGTAGGTTTTGCCGTTGAGGCGGCTGTTCTGCATGAAGCCATCGTAGAAGCCGTTCAGCCAGGTCTGGCCCACTTCATCGGTGGCAAAGCTATCGTAATCGTACAGCACGCCCATGGAGAACAGCTGGTACAGGTCGATGGAGAACATCAGCGCGATGGCGGGGGTATTGCCCGCCTGGATGGCCGCCAGCACCTTGGTGCGGGTATCGGCGTAGGAGCCGGCATACACGGGGTTCACCTTGATGTTGGGGTACTCCTGATGGAACTCGTCGCACAGGGCGGTAATCAGCGCGTCGGGGCCGCCGCCGACAGATACGGGGAAGTACATGTCCAGCTCAATCACGTCCTGAGCATGGGCAAAGGGAACGAGGCCTACCAACAGCAGTAAGGCCAACAGCAGGGAAAACAGTTTTCTCATCAAAGATGGCTCCTCTCTCTTTTCGGGTTTGCAATTGTGACGGTAACAACAAATCTAAAGGTATCATAGCACAAACAATAATTTGTGTAAACTGTGTAAAACCCATGTAAAAAACGGAGGATTTATCAATAAAACGAACGGTTTCCGGGTTGTATTATCTGTCCTGTTTTGCTACAGTATATGCAATGAAAATTTCTCAGAAACAGGAGCAAGCATGAACATCTTTGTATGCATCAAACAGGTGCCGGCCAC
>CAYFSQ010000063.1:0-10309 GCA_964345895.1 uncultured Oscillospiraceae bacterium | reverse complement strand
CCTTATCGTTCCTAAACGGCAAAAAAGGGTCTGAAAGACCTTTTTTGACGAACTGCGAGGAGGCTGCGAAAGCAGCCTCCTCTTTTTCACTTGAACAAGCCTCAGCGGCGTGGTACCATAGGCGGCAGTTGCGTTTAAGGAGGAAGTGTGAAACCATTTAAGAACAATACCCAGGCCTTGGCAGTGTGTGCCATGTTTGTCGCGCTGATTGCCATCTTCAGCCAGATTGCCATCCCCATGCCGGGGGAGGTGCCCATCAACCTGGCGCTGCTGGCGGTGTACCTGTGCGCCTTGCTGCTGCCCCTGCCCTATGCCCTGCTGACGATGGGCACCTACCTGCTGCTGGGCTTGATCGGCGTGCCGGTGTTTGCAGGCTTTCGGGGCGGCCCGGCAGCATTGTTTGGCAAAACCGGCGGTTACCTGCTGGGCTACTTTTTGTGCACCCTGGCAGTAGGCCTTTTGCGCCCGCGGCTGAACAGCTTCCTTATGCGCAGCCTGGGCCTTACGCTGGGGCTGCTGGTATGCTATGTATTTGGCACCCTGTGGTTTATGAAGCTGACCAACCTAAGCCTGCTGGTCAGCCTGGGGTACTGCGTATTTCCCTTCCTGCCTGGGGACGCCGTCAAGATTTTGCTGGCGACCTGGCTGTCGGAGCGGCTGAAGCCTGCCCTGGCCAGAATATAAGCCAATCAATAAAAACCATCACCGGAAGGCTGCACGCCTTCCGGTTTTTTCATGCTCAGGAATGAAATTAGTTCCAACATTTTACAAATTTTAAGAAACTTCTTGCCAACCGCCCCTTCTATGGCTATAATGGGATGAAAGAGCACAGATACAACAGGACGAAAGAGATCAGGGAGTATTCCTGTATGACCGATTGTCTGGTAAAAATGAACCAATTAAAGGACCATCTGGCCCCGGCGGAGAGGCGGGCTGTTTTGTGTTTTCTGGAAAACCCCGCCAACATGCAGGCACTGCCCATCTCGGAAGCGGCAACAGCCTGCGGCATCAGCAAGGCTACCCTGGTGCGCATGTGCAAGAGCCTGGGCTACAAGGGGTATAAGGATTTTTCCTTCGCCTTTTCTCTGGGCATGGCGGCGGGGCCTGACATTGTATACGCCGAACTATCCCCCGGGGATGATGTGCGCACCCTGATGAATAAGGTGGCCCGTCAGAACATGGACGCCATCCGCGACACCATGCGCCTGCTGAATGAAAAGGACATCGACAAGGCTGCCCAAGCGCTGCACCATGCCCAAAGGGTGGATTTTTATGGCGTGGGCATGTCTGCCCTGGTGGCCCAGGACGCCCAGATGAAGTTTCAGCGGCTGTGCAAGGACAGCCAATCCTCCCCCGACCCCCATTTGCAGGTGGTGACCGCCGCCCGCCTTCAGCCGGGGGATGCCGCCCTGCTATTCTCCTACTCGGGGGAAACAAAAGACACCCTGCAAACCCTGGCCGCCATCAAGCGGGCAGGGGCCACGGCCATCAGCGTCACGCGCCTGAATGCCAACCCCTTAAGCCGCGGCGCTGATATTGCCCTGCACATCGCCTCCAGCGAGATGCTGGTGCGCTCCGCCGCCATGGCTTCCCGCATGGCCATGATGCATGTAATCGACATTTTATTTTCCGCCGTGGCGGTGCGGGGCTATGCACAGTACAAGCCCGCCCTTGACAGAACCCACCTGGAAGGCAAGTACAAAAAGAAGTAAGGATGAAGCGCATGCAGTATGTATCTGACGAGTACCTGACCAACCTGTCCACCGAGCAGGTGCTGGACATGAGCCTGAAACTGGACAGCATGGAGGGCCCGCAAATCGCCCAACTGATGAACCAGGCAGATGGCCAGGCTACCCAGGCGGTGGAAAAAGCCCTGCCCCAGATAGGCAAAGCCATTGAAGAGGTGGCCGCCCGCATCCAGCAGGGCGGACGGCTGATCTACTGCGGCGCAGGCACCAGCGGCCGCCTGGGGGTGTTGGATGCCTCGGAATGCCCCCCCACCTTTGGTGTATCCCCCTCCATGGTGCAGGGCATCATCGCGGGGGGCGACAGGGCCCTGCGCCACGCCATTGAAGGGGCGGAGGACGATGCTCCCATGGGCAGGAAGGACATAGAGAACCTTCACCTTACCCCCCTTGATACGGTGGCCGCCATCAGCGCCAGCGGCTTTGCCCCCTACTGCATCGGCGCCTTGGAAGCTGCCAGGGAAAAAGGCGCGCTGACGCTGTCCATCTGCTGCAACGAAAACGCCCGGCTGTCCCAGTACGCCGACATCGCCATGGAAGCCCCCACAGGGCCGGAGGTGTTAAGCGGCTCCACCCGGTTAAAGGCAGGCACCGCCACCAAGATGATGCTCAACATGCTGTCCACCGGCATCATGGTGCGCACGGGGCGGGTGTACCAGAACCTGATGGTGGACATGAACGCCTCCAACCAGAAGCTAAAAGGCCGCGCCCTGCGCATCCTGCAAAGGGCCACAGGCCTTGCAGCAGAGGACGCCGCCACACTGCTGGACAGCGCCCAGGGCCAGGTAAAAACCGCCCTGGTCATGCACAGGGCAGGCTGTACCAAGCAACAGGCGCAAGAAGCCCTCCAAAGGGCAGAGGGCTGGGTTTCCCGGGCCGTCATGCTGCTGGGGGAAAAAGTATGAGCCTGGTGGTCCTGCAACAGAAGATGGAAGAAACAGCCCTCCGCTACCAAAGGGAAGGGTATTTCCCCTCCTGTACGATGACGGTGTTTAACCGGGACAAGGTGCTTTTCCAGTCCGCCCTGGGGGACGCGAAGGAGGATACCCTCTTTGACTGCGCTTCGCTGACCAAGATTGCCACCTCCACCCAGGTGCTGCTGGCCATCGACCAGGGGCTGTTCAGCCTGACAAGCCCCCTTGTGGAGCTATTGCCCGCCCTGTCCCAGGATGTTTTTCTATCTAAACGGCTGCAGGGCATCACCCTTTTTCAGCTGCTGACCCATTCGGCAGGGCTGCCTGCCTGGTACCCCTTCTATGTGAAGAAGGACTTTGTTACCGCTTTGAAGGATGCCCTGGATAAGCCCCCGGAAACAGGCGTCGTGTACAGCGACCTGGGCTTCATCCTGCTGGGCAAGGTGCTGGAGGAAGTGTACCAACAGCCCCTTGATCAATGTCTGCATAACAACCTTGTAAACAAGTTCTCCTTGGGCGCTATGGGCTACAGGCCCGATACAGACAAGGACATCATGCCCTCCAGCTACGGCAACCCCATCGAGGAAAAGATGGTGAAGGATCTGGGCTACACCTTTACCGCCTGGCGGCCCCACACCCCCATTCGGGGCCAAACCAACGACGGTAACGCCCACTATGCCTTCCAGGACGTGTCGGGCCATGCCGGGCTGTTCGCCGATGGCAAAGCCCTGGCCCGCCTGGCCCAAATGTACTTGAATGCCTCCTCGTCCCTGCTAAAGTCCTCCATGCAGGAGCAGGCAGAAGGCCGGGGCCTGGGCTGGCAAACAGGCGACATGTACCCAAATGGCTGCGGCCACACCGGTTTTACCGGCACCAGCATCTACCTGTCGAAAGCCCTCAACATCGGCTGCATCCTGCTGACCAACCGCCTCTACTACAAGGAAGAGGAGGCCAAGCAGACCGCCCCCTTCCGCCGCGACATCCACCACATGGTGGCGGCATACGCTGCCGAATAATATGAAACCAAGGCGTCCGTCCGGGTGCTTTGAACAATACATGTAAGGAGGATCCCCATGAAGAAAACCCTGTCCCTTCTGCTGGCGCTAATGATGATGCTGTCCCTGACAGCATTAGCCCAGGAACCCATGGTGCTCAAGTATGGCACCGATGCCGAACCCATCGGCTTTGACCCCCACACCGTGCCCGCCCTGGCCTCCACCCGCATCATGCTGCAAATGTATGAAACCCTGGTGGACATGGACGAGGACATGAACGTCATCCCCCGCCTGGCGGAAACCTGGGAACAGCCCGACGATCTGAACTACATCTTCCACCTGCGCAAGGGCGTCAAGTTCCACTCCGGCCGGGAAATGAAGGCGGAGGACGTGAAGTACAGCTTCGAGCGCATCCTCAGCCCCGATCTGGGTGCCCTGGGCAACAGCGCTTCCTACGCCGGGTACATCAAGGCCGTGGAAGTGGTGGACGAGTACACCGTCAAGTTCACCCTGGAGCAGATTAACGCCCCCTTCCTGTCTGCCCTGTCCTCCACCTACCTGGCCATCGTGGACAAGGAAGCGGTGGAAGCAAACGGCGGCAACCTGCTGCAGGCCAGCGGCGGCACCGGCCCCTTCACCCTGGGCGAGTGGGTGCCCGACAACTCCGTCACCGTGAACCGCTTTGCCGACTACTGGCAGGATACTGTCAAGTTTGACCGCATTGAGTTCTATGTCATCACCGACCCCTCTGCCCGTATGTCCGCCCTGCGCACAGGGGAAGTAGACCTGATTGTGGGCGACAGCGCCATGCTGACCCTGGCAGAGAACGCCAAGAACGTGGAAATCTACAAGGTACGCAGCCGCAACTACACCACGCTGTGCCTGAACATGAACAAGGAAGAGTTTAAGGACGTCCGCGTCCGCCAGGCCATCTCCCTGGCGCTGAACCGCCAGGAAATCATCGACCTGGCCTTCAACGGCGAAGCGGAAATCTCCGGCTTTGCGCCTGCTTCCATGGGCCACTGGGCGGTGGATGTGCTGGAGCACCCCCTCTACCAGCAGGACATTGAAAAGGCCAAGGAACTGATGAAGGAAGCCGGCTACGAGAACGGCTTTACCGTGGCCTGCACCGTGGGCCTGCTGGACAACATCCGCAACAGCGGCACCGTCATCCAGCAGCAGCTGGCCGCCATTGGCATCAAGGTGGAAGTGCAGAACAAGGAAAACGCCCAGTACGTGGACGACTGGAAGGCCCATAACTTTGATATGATGGTCTGCCAGAATGGCGCGGGCACCGATCCCAACCGCGCGGTGGCCTTCTTCTTCTCCACCGCCGGCGCTGCCAACATTGCCGAATACTCCAACCCCCGGGTGGACGAGCTGTGCGAACTGGCTGCCGGCACCACCAATGTAGACACCCGTCGGGAATACTACCACGAAGCCATCAACATCATCCTGGATGAGTGCCCCAACGTAACCTTTGCCAGCCCCTACGACTACATCTACGCATCCGCCAGCCTGAAAGGCTATGCGCCCAACGCCACCAACATGGTGGACTTCCGCGCCGCCTATATCGAAAAGTAACAATTGAACCATGGCTGCGGCCGGGAGAAGAGGTTGTGGATTCCAAAGGGGGTCACCCCCTTTGGTGGGGCATGGGGTGAAACCCCATCCCCAACGTAAGCAAAACAGCGCAGCGCATTTTGCGCCTGCCCCCGCCCCTCTCTCCCGCCGCGGCCCCATCACGAGGGAAGCATGAAGAATTACATCCTCCGCAGGGTCCTGATGCTTGTGCCCATTCTGCTGGGCATCAGCATTGCCATCTTCCTCATCATGCAATTGATACCCGGCGATGTGGTGTCGGGCATCCTGGGCATTGAGGAAACCCCCGAACTGCGCGCCATGTGGGAAAGAAAGCTGGGCATCGATCAACCCCTGACCACCCAGTACCTGAACTGGATCAGCGGCGTGGTGCGGGGCGACTTTGGCGAGTCCTTCCGTACAGGGGGCGAGGTGTTCCCCGAAATACTCTGGCGCTTTTCCATCTCGGCAGAGCTGGCCATCCTGGCCTGCATTGTCGCCTGGCTGATCGCCTTTCCCCTGGGCATCCTGTCTGCCCTAAGGCGCAACACCTTCATCGACCGGGTGGTGCGGGTGGTGGCGCTGCTAGGGGTATCGGTGCCGGGCTTTGCCTTTGCTACCCTGCTGATTCTCTTCCTGGCCCTGGGCTTTGGGTACTATCCCCCCATCAAGTATGTTTCCCTTTTGCAAAACCCCCTCAAAAACCTGGAAATCATGATTCTTCCCGCCCTGGTGCTGGGCAGCAGCATGGCAGGCTCCGTCATGCGCATGACCCGCTCCTCCATGCTGGAAGTGCTTCGGCAGGATTTTATCAAGGCGGTGCGCGCCAAGGGCGCCCCGGAGCGGGTAACCATCATGCGCCACGCCTTCCGCAACGCCAGCATCCCCATCGTCACCCTGGTAGGCATGCAGATTGGCATCCTGATGGGAGGCACCGTGGTGATCGAGCAGATATTTTCCATCCCGGGCCTCGGGCAATACCTGCTGACGGGCATCTTCCAAAGGGACTTTCCCATCGTGCAGGGCACCGTTTTATTCATGGCCATGGTGTATGTGGTCATCAACCTGCTGGTGGACATCCTGTACACCTACATCGACCCCCGCATCACCTACAGCTAAGAGGAGGCAGAGGATGAACAATACAAAAACCATCAACCGCCGCCTCCCCATGGGGGACAGCCTGCTCAAGCAGCTGCTGCTTGATCCCCTGGGCCGCGCCGGGTTTCTGGGCATCGCCTTCATTATTCTGCTGGCGGTCTTTGCCCCCCTTATCGCCCGCTACGATGTGGCGCAGATTAATGCCAAGGCGCGACTGCAAGCCCCCAGCGCCCTTTACTGGTTTGGCACCGACAACTTTGGCCGGGACATCTTCAGCCGCATCATCTACGGGGCCCAGGTATCCCTGCAGGTGGGGCTGGTATCGGTGAGCATCGCGGCGGGCATCGGCTACCTCTTTGGCCTGGCCGCCGGGTTCTTTGAGGGCAAGGTGGAAAGCGCCATCATGATGCTGATGGACATCATCTTTGCCTTCCCCTCCATCCTGCTGGCCCTGTTGATTGTGGCGGTGCTGGGCACCAGCATGGTGAACACCATGATTGCCATTGGCATCGTCAACATCCCGGTGTTCGCCCGCACGGTGCGCGCCTCGGTGAAGGCCGTCAAGGGCACGGACTACATTGCCAATGCCCGCTCGGTGGGGCTGAGCAACAGCGCCATCCTGTTCCGGCACATCACCCCCAACTCCCTGGCGCCCTTCACCGTGCAGGCCACCCTGGCGCTGTCCGGCGCCATCCTGACGGAGGCCACCATGAGCTTTCTGGGCCTGGGCATACAGCCCCCTGACCCCTCCTGGGGGTCCATGCTGTCGGAGGCCCGCACCTACATGGAAATGGCGCCCTGGATGGTGGTGTTCCCTGCGCTGTTTATTATTTTCACCATATTGTCCTTCAACATCCTGGGGGACGCCCTGCGCGACGCGCTGGACCCCAAGCTAAAGCTGTAAGGAGGGACAGATGGACAACCTGCTGGAAATCAACGACCTGAAAATCAGCACCCTGCGGGGCAAAACCCTGGTTCCCCTGCTGGACAAGGTAAGCCTGAAACTGCCCAAGGGGCAGTGCCTGGGCATCGTGGGCGAATCGGGCTGCGGCAAGAGCATTACTGCCACCGCCCTGTTGCAGCAACTGCCCTACCCCTTAAGGGTAACGGGGGGCAGCGCCACCTTTGATTCTGATCGCCATGGCGAAGTAAACCTGCTGACCCTCCCCTCCAAGCTGATGCGGGACATACGCGGCCGGGACATCGCCATGATTTTTCAGGAACCCATGACGAGCCTGGACCCCATCTTCACCATCGAGCAGCAGATGTTTGAAGCGCTGCAGTTCCACTTCCCCCACATGGCCCACAAAGACATGCGGGACAAATGCCTGCAGATGCTGGGCAAAGTCAATATCCCCCGGCCCGAGCAGACCCTGCTTTCCTACCCCCACCAACTATCCGGGGGACAATTGCAGCGCATCATGATTGCCATCGCCCTGATGAACGACCCCCGGCTGCTGATTGCCGACGAACCCACCACAGCACTGGACGTCACGATACAGATGCAGATACTGGACTTGATGAACGAGCTAAAAGAAAACAACGATGCCGCTGTGCTGATGATTACCCACGACCTGGGCGTCATCGCCGAAACAAGCGAGCATGTGGCGGTGTTCTATGCCGGCCACATTGTGGAGGAAGCCCCGGTGAAGGAACTGTTCCACCACCCCCAGCACCCCTACACGAAGGGGCTGCTCAAATCCATCACCTCCCTCTCAGGCGACAGCCGCTTGCTTTACGCCATCCCCGGCATTGTGCCGCCGGGGGGCAGCTGGGCTGCCCACTGCCGCTTTGCCGCCCGGTGCGAGCATGCCACGGACAAATGCCTCTCCCAGGTGCCGGCGCTGACGGAAATTGCCCCCGGGCACCTGAGCAGGTGCTTCCTGCACAGCCAGGAGGTGGAAGCATGAGCGAGTATCTGTTGGAAGTAAAGAACCTGAAGACCTATTTCCCCGTCAAGGGCGGGCTGCTGCGCCGCACCGTAGGCCATGTCCGCGCGGTGGAGGATGTGTCCTTCCGCCTGAAGGAAAAGCAGGTCTTTGCCCTGGTGGGCGAATCGGGCTGCGGCAAGAGCACCACGGGCAAAAGCATCCTGCGCCTGATAGAGCCCACCGCCGGCCAGGTGTACTTTGACGGCCAGGACATGACCACCCTCAGCCCCGATGAGCTGCGCCAAAAACGGCGGGATATGCAGTTTATTTTCCAGAACCCCTATTCTTCCCTGAACCCCAGGATGAATGTATGGCAGCTGCTCAGCGAGCCGCTGAAAACCCACTTTTCCCTGTCCAACCAGGAGCTGAGGGAGCGGGTCGAAACCATGCTGGACAAGATTGGCTTTACCCGCGACCAGCTGCAGCGCTACCCCCACCAGTTTTCCGGCGGCCAGAAGCAGCGCATCTCCATCGCCCGGGCGCTGATTACCGGCCCCCGTTTTGTGGTGGCAGATGAGCCGGTGTCCGCCCTGGATGTCTCCATCCAGGCGCAGATATTAAACCTGCTGGTACAGTTGCAACAGGACATGGCGCTGTCCATGGTGTTCATCTCCCACGATTTAAATGTGGTGCGCTTTATCAGCAGCGAGGTGGCGGTGATGTACCTGGGCTCCATCATGGAAACGGGCCCCACCCAGGACATCTACGCCCATCCCCGACACCCCTATTCCAAGGCGCTGCTGGGGGCCGTGCCCTCCCTGGACCCGGAAAAAAAGAAAAAGCGGCAGGCTTTGGGCGGCGAGGTGCCTAACCCTGCCAATCCACCGACGGGCTGTCCCTTTCACCCCCGCTGCGGCTATGCAACCAACCTTTGCAGGCAGCAAAAGCCCGCCCTGACCGAGCAGTACGGGCGCATGCTGGCCTGCCACCATCCATTGGAGGATTAGAAAGATGGCATACTATATTGGTTTAATCAGCGGCACATCCATGGACGGCTGCGACGCCGCCCTGGTGGAGTGCACCGACACCGCCGTACACCTGAAACATTTTCTCATGCTGCCCATGCCGGAAGAGCTAAAGCAAAAGGTCATGGCCTGCTGCGACCTTGCCACCTCCAACATTGGCCTTGTTTGCAGCCTGAACGCGGAGCTGGGGGCCTACTTTGCCCGTGCCGCCAACCAGCTACTGAAGGAAGCAGGGGTGGACCCCCGGGAGGTAAGCGCCATCGGCAGCCACGGGCAGACGGTGTACCATATCCCCTTCCCCGAGAACGCCTGGGTACCCTCCACCCTGCAGCTGGGCGAACCGGCGGTGATTGCCTACGAAACGGGCATACCCGTGGTCAGCTCCATGCGGGCGATGGACATGGCCGCCGGCGGGCAAGGCGCCCCCATGGTGCCCTTCTCCGAGTACCTGTTGTACCGGGGCCCTGAGGCCGTCGCCCTGCAAAACCTGGGGGGCATCGGCAATGTGACGGTGCTGCCCGAAAACTGCCGGCCCGACGAGGTCTTTGCCTTTGATACCGGCCCCGCCAACATGATCATCGACGGCCTGGCTGACAAGCTGTTTAACCTGCCCTATGACGAGGGAGGCGCACTGGCCGCCCAGGGAAAAGTACATGAAGCCTTGCTGAACAAGTGGATGGCCCTTCCCTACGTGGACATGCCGCCGCCCAAGTCCACCGGGCGGGAACTATACGGCGCGCAGTTTGTGGCCCAGACCCTGCAGGAGAACGGGCATATCCCGCCCCATGACCTGCTGGCCACCGCCACTGCCTACACCGCCCACAGCATGCGCCGCAACTATGAGCTATACGTATTCCCCCGCTGCCCTAAGCTAAAGCGCATTGTGCTGGGGGGCGGCGGCGCCCACAACCATACCCTGCGGAAGATGATTGCAGAACAATTCCCCCAATGCACCATACAAACCCAGGAGGATGTGGGCTGGAGCTCCGACGCCAAGGAAGCCGTGGCCTTCGCCCTCATCGCCCGGGAAACCATGGCCCACCGCCCCGGCAACCTGCCCAGCGCCACCGGCGCCAAGCA
>CAYFSQ010000062.1:0-10338 GCA_964345895.1 uncultured Oscillospiraceae bacterium | reverse complement strand
GCAATTTCATCCACGATGGGAGAAACCATGCGGCAAGGGCCACACCAGGCTGCCCAGAAATCAATTAAAACCGGCTGTGTTGCCTCCAGAACTTCCTGCTTAAAATTTTCTTTGGTAAGTGTTACGACTGACATTTTGTGTACCAACCTTTCATCATACAAAGTGACATGCTTTACATAACAGTATACCCGCGGAATGCACGGTCAAACACCAGGGATTACTTTACCACGACATTCAGCAACCTGCCCGGAATGAAGATCAGCTTGACGATTTGCTTATCCCCTACCAAGGCTTGTATGGTTTCGTCCTGCGGCAAAGCAGCAGCGGCCTCTTCTTGGGTCAAATCACTGCGTACATTGATATGGCCCCGTACCTTGCCGTTAATCTGTACGGCGATTTCCACCTCGGGTAACACCAGGAATCGCGTATCGTACTGGGGCCAGGGTTGCTTGTAAATCGGATCGCCAAAGCCCTGCAGCTGCCAGATTTCTTCGCTGATATGGGGTGCAACAGGAGACAGCAGCAACAACAGTGCTTTCAGTTCGCCCTTTGTAATACTTCCCTTGTCATAGAAGCCATTAACCAGGGTCATCATCGCTGCGATGGCTGTATTGAACTTCATGCTTTCATAGTCTTCTGATACTTTTTTAATGCACTGGTGAACAGGGTGCAGCATGTCCTTGCTGATTCCCTCCGCTTTGTCGTCCAGCATGTCCTGCAAGCGCCAAACGCGATCCAGGAAGCGCCGGCAGCCACGGGCTCCGTTCATGCTCCACGGGATGGCTTGATCAAAGGCACCCATAAACATTTCATACAAACGGAACGCATCGGCACCAATTTCAGCAACCAAATCATCAGGGTTAATGACATTGCCCCGGGATTTGCTCATCTTTTCGCTGTTTTCGCCCAGTATCATGCCATGACTGGTGCGCTTCTGGTAGGGTTCCGGCGCTTTGACAAAGCCGATGTCGTGCAGGAATAAGTGCCAGAAACGGCTGTACAGAAGGTGCAGCGTGGTATGCTCCATGCCGCCATTGTACCAATCCACAGGCATCCAGTAATCAAGAGCTTCCTGGGAAGCAAAGGCGGTTTGGTTGTGGGGGTCGCAATACCGCAGGAAATACCAGCTGGACCCTGCCCACTGGGGCATGGTATCCGTTTCCCTTTTGGCCATTTCTCCGCAAACGGGGCAGGGTACATTAACCCAGGCATCAATTGCCGCCAGCGGGCTTTCGCCGGAATCTGTCGGCTCATACTGGTCAACTTCCGGCAACAGCAAGGGCAAATCCTTTTCTTCCAAAGGCACCGTGCAGCAATGGGGGCAATGAACAATCGGAATCGGCTCACCCCAGTAGCGCTGGCGGCTGAACACCCAGTCGCGCAGCTTATAGTTAACCTTGCGCTCACCAATCCCTTTTTCTTCCAACTTTGCAATCATGGCAGCTTTGGCTTCATCAACAGACATGCCATTCATAAAGCCACTGTTGATAAGAACACCGTCATGAATATCGGTAAAAGCCTCTTCCTCAACATTGCCGCCGGCCACTACCTCCACGATAGGCAAGTGGAACTTCTTAGCAAACTCCCAGTCCCTGGTGTCATGGCCTGGCACTGCCATGATGGCACCTGTGCCGTAGGACATCAATACATAGTCGGACACCCAGATGGGAATTTCCTGGTTGTTCGCCGGATTAATCGCTTTTATGCCCTTAATTTCGATGCCTGTTTTATCCTTGGAAAGCTCGGTGCGTTCAAAGTCGCTTTTGCGGGCAGCCTCTATACTGTATGCTTGCAATTCTTCAGTGTTGGTGATACGGTCCGCCAAGGTCGCAATAATCGGGTGCTCAGGCGAAACCACCATGTAGGTTGCGCCAAACAAGGTGTCGGGGCGTGTGGTAAATACACGCAGCGCTTCATCGGTGTCAGCAATATGGAAGCAGACTTCGGCCCCTTCACTTCGCCCAATCCAGTTGCGCTGTTGCAATTTAACGCGCTCAATAAAATTGACAGTATCAAGTCCATCCAACAGTTTCTGCGCATAATCGGTGATGCGCAGCATCCACTGGTTTTTTACCCTCCGGATAACTTCGCTGCCGCAACGCTCGCATACGCCGTTGACCACTTCTTCGTTTGCCAGGCCGCACTTGCAGCTTGTACACCAGTTAATCGGCATCTCCGCCTTATAGGCAAGACCATGCTTATACAGCTGCAGGAAAATCCACTGGGTCCACTTGTAGTAGTCAGGGTCTGTCGTGCTAAACTCCCGGGAATAATCAAAGCTGAATCCCAGCAGTTTCAGTTGCGCGCGAAAATGATCGATGTTTTCCTTTGTTACCTCGGCAGGGGGCACATGGTTTTTGATGGCATAGTTTTCAGTGGGCAAGCCAAAGGCATCCCATCCAATCGGATATAAAACATTATAGCCTTCCATCCGGCGCTTTCTGGCGATGATATCCATGGCCGTGTTGCTGCGGGGGTGCCCCACATGCAGCCCTGCACCAGAGGGGTAGGGAAATTCGATCAGACAGTAATATTTGGGAAGGGTATAGTCGCTCTTTGCTTCAAAGGCGTGGTCCTCATCCCATATTTTTTGCCATTTTTTCTCAATGATGCCTGGTTGATAAGCAGTTTCCATGCAGTGCCTCCTTTGGGTAATCGATGTCAAGTATAAACATTTCCCATGAAATTGTAAAGGATTTAGATTGTTCTTGCCGTTTTGTGCAGACTTTGCAGGATTGACCAATTCCTGCTATATTGTTTGATAATAAGGAGTGGATGAAAATGCGACGCTTATTCTCTTTCTTGCTTGCCTGCCTTTTGGGATGCTCGGCTTTTGCATATGGTGAAGAAAAAATCACCTATCGAAATGTGGAACTGAAAGACAATGGCACCTTTCTGGACATGGGAACCACAAAAATCGGGGACATGGATAAGTTCCGCCGCTTCCTCGGGCAAAACCCAGAGCTACAGCGCGTTGACATGTACCAAACGCGCATCAGTCTTAAAACCATGGAAGAATTGCGGGCTCAATTCCCGCTCATTAACTTTGGCTGCACATTTAGTTTCGTAAGGGGCAGCATTTCCACCAACACGGAGGCGTACTCCACCTTCAACCGGCTATCCGACCCCAGGTACCCATCCAGCCGTTTTGAAGCGCTGAAGTATTGCCCCGATATTAAAGCGCTGGATCTTGGACACCACAAAATCAAAGAGCTGGAATTTCTTTTACCCCTTAGCCAGATGCGCATCTTGATTCTGGCTGTCTGCAAGATTGACAACATCGATGTTCTGTCCACGATGAAAGATCTTGAGTACCTCGAACTCTTCAACAACGACATCATGGACTTATCCCCCCTGGCAGAACTGCAAAACCTCCAGCACCTTAACCTTTGCCATAATCCTTTTACAGATATTACGCCGCTGTTGAAGCTTAAAAACCTGAAGCGGCTGTGGCTTTCAAAAAATCATCTGACGGACGAACAAATTGACTTGCTGGAAAAGTCACTTCCTGACTGCTCCTTTTTTTATAGCTGGGGTGACTGTACAGGCGGCGGCTGGCGCAGCGAGGGTCCCTACTATAAAACCATCATGAAGATATTTAAATCTGGTGTCTATGAGCCTTTCCCCCAGTAGAAAATCAACAAATCTAAGGAAGATATTACCTTCAATCCATTAAAGCCAGGTGTTAATATAAGGTGATTAAATCGTGGAGGTTTGTATGATTAGCGCATGTTATCAATTTCAATTAAAGGGTTCTCCCGTATCCTGTGAACGTTACGGCAATGGTCACATCAACGAAACATACCTGGTGATTACCGATAATGACACATGGTATATCATGCAGAAAATCAACCACCATGTATTTAAAGATGTTGCAAAGCTCATGCACAATATTTCATCTGTCACCCGCCACCTGGGAACAAAGGACAGCGATCCCCGCCACGTTTTAACCGTAGTCCCCACCCTTGAGGGCAAGGATTATTTGCACAATGATGAAGGCTACTGGCGCATGTATGTATTTGTTACAGACAGCCTATGCCTGGAACGCCCCGAAAGCGAGCAAGACTTCCGTAGCAGTGCTGTTGCCTTTGGCAACTTCCAAAATATGCTGTCCGATTTCCCCGCTGACTCCCTGAATGAAACAATTCCCCACTTTCACGATACCCCTGTACGCTTTCAAGCGCTGGAAAAGGCCGTGGATGAGGACATAAAAAACCGTGCCCATCTGGCACAAGAAGAAATCGCCTTCGCCTTTGCGCGTAAGGAAGACTGCAGCGTTATGACCAATATGCTCAAAGCAGGCACCCTGCCCCTTCGGGTAACCCATAATGATACCAAACTAAACAACGTTATGCTGGATGCGAAAACCCGTCAACCACTGTGCGTGATTGACCTGGATACCGTCATGCCCGGCCTTGCAGGCAACGACTTTGGCGACTCCATCCGCTTTGGCGCCAGTACAGCCGCAGAGGACGAAAAAGATTTGAGCAAAGTATCCTTCTCCCTCCCCCTCTTCAAAGCCTATACCGAGGGCTTCCTCAGCGCATGCCAGGATAACCTGACACAGGAAGAAATCAACACGCTGCCCATGGGCGCTAAATTGATGACGCTGGAATGCGGCATCCGTTTTCTGACAGATTATCTGCAAGGAGACACTTACTTCAGAACCCACTACCCGGAGCATAATTTAATCCGCTGCCGCACACAATTCAAACTTGTCGCCGATATGGAAAAGCATTGGAATGAAATGAACAACATCGTGAAGGAGGTTGCAGGTTTATGACGATTCTAGTAACAGGGGGGGCCGGATACATTGGTTCCCATACCTGCGTCAAACTGTTGGAAGAGGGCTACGACATTGTTGTGGTAGATAACCTGATCAACAGCAACGAAAAGGCTTTAGACCGCATCAAGGAATTGACGGGGAAGGATTTTCCCTTCTATCGCTTCGATGTTTGCGACGGCAACATGCTCGAAAAAGTATTTACAGATCATGCCATCGATTGTGTCATCCATTTTGCAGGGCTTAAAGCCGTGGGAGAATCCGTATCCAAGCCTCTGGAATACTATGGAAACAACCTGTTCAGCACCATAACGCTATGCAGAGTCATGCAGCGCCATCAGGTTAAACGGTTTATTTTCTCTTCCTCTGCTACAGTATACAAGCCCGGCTCTCCCATGCCCGTTAACGAAGAGGCAGATCTTGGATGTACCAACCCCTATGGGTGGACCAAGTATATGTGCGAGCAGATTCTGCGGGATGTTGTCCACGCCAACCCCGACTGGTCTGCCGTTCTGCTACGGTATTTCAACCCCATTGGCGCCCATGAAAGCGGGCGGATTGGCGAAGATCCTTCAGGCATCCCCAACAACCTGGTACCCTATATCACACAGACTGCCCTGGGCAGGCTGGAAAAGCTGCATGTGTATGGCAACGACTATGATACAAAAGACGGTACCGGCGTGCGGGATTACATCCATGTGCAGGATCTGGCTCAAGGCCATGTGGATGCCGTCAAATATGCTGCGGAGCATGCAGGATGCGAAGAAATCAACCTGGGCACAGGGATTGGTTACAGCGTGCTTGATATTGTAAATGCCTTTGAAAAAGTCAACAACGTTGCCGTCCCCTATGAAATCTCACCTCGCCGACCTGGGGACGTCGCCACCGTCTACGCTGATGCTGCAAAAGCCCGCAAGTTGCTCCACTGGAAAGCAGAGAAAAGCTTGGAAGATATGTGCAGGGACAGCTGGAAATGGCAAAAGCAAAACCCCAACGGATATAATTCCTGACAATAGCAAAATCCCACCCTCCTTCCATTTCGGGGGATGGGATTTTTTTTGCCCGTTCTTACGGAAATACGTAGTCTGTTACAATCGGCTCTCTGTTTAGCACGCTGTCCCAGTAATACTCATGGAGGCTGGTGGCCAGCATGGAGCCCGCAACATTGTACACCCTGTTGAAGCCAAGATGCTCAAGGGCACGCACCATGTTGTAGCTTCTTTGGCCGCTGCGGCAATAGATGTATACATCCTTGTCCTTTGGTATTTCATCCAGTCTATGGCGGAATTCACTCAAGGGGATATTGACAGCGCCTTTAATGTGGCCGCCTTCAAACTCATACCCTTCCCTCGCATCCACAAAATATGCGCCTTGCTCCCACAATGGGCGTACCTGCGTCATGAGCACCTGCTTATACTCGCCGTTTAATAGGTTCAGCCCAGAAAGAGCGGCGTGGTTAACAACATCCTTCGCTGTGCCAAACAGCGGCGAATAACACAGCTCCATGTCTTTCAAATCTTCCAAGGTTCCGTTCATTTTAATCAGCGCAGCTACCACATCAATGCGCTTGTCCACATTGCCTTTGCCAATCGCCTGGGCACCAAGCAGTTTGCCCGAAGGATAGGCATAGATTAATTTAAAGAACACGGGGTTTGCGTCAGGAATGATGGAAACCTTGTCATAAGCTACAACAAAGGCTACCTCATAGGGCATCCCTTCCTTTTGCAGCTGCTTTTCATTCAGGCCAGTTGAAGCTGCATTCAGGTTGAAACAGCGGACAACTGAAGAACCAATAACACCAGTATTCCGAACTTCCCGCCCCATCACATGGTCGGCAGCATCCCGCGCTTGTCGCTGGGCAGGCCCAGCCAGCGTCAGCCTGGTGGGCTTGCCGGTGACAAAATGGCTGACCTCAATCGCGTCCCCAAGGGCATAGATATTCGGATCGCTCGTCTGATAGTGATGATTTACCTGGATACCGCCACTTACACCGATTTGTAGGCCCGCCTCTTTAGCAAGCTGTGTTTCAGGGGCGACGCCGATAGACATCACCACCGCCTGAGCCTTTACCACCCTGCCGCTTGCCAATGTGATGTGGTCTTGCTGAATGCTCTGGATACCATCCTTTAAAATAAGATGCACACCATTGTCGATGATTTCCTTATGAAGCAATTGCGCCATATCCTCGTCAAAGGGCATCATGACTTGGTTTGCCATTTCAACAACGGACACGTTCTTTCCTGCCTTGTGCAGGCTTTCCATCACCTCAATGCCAATGAAACCGCCGCCTACAACAGCGATATCCTGCACATTATGGGTGTCGATGTAACTTTTTAGCCTCGTAATATCCTGCACATCCCGCACGCTGAATACGTGGGGCATATGAATCCCCTGAATGCTTTGGGGCATAATCGGCCGGGCACCGGGCGACAGGAAGAGCACATCGTATTTTTCGTCCTTTTCCTCCCCTGTTACAAGGTTTTTAACCCGTATGGATTTATTCTCCCTGTCGATGGAAAGCACCTCATGTTTGGTGCGGGCATCAATGCGGTAACGAGTCATGAAAAGCTCCGGATCCATCAGCACCAGGTCCATGGCATCTTGTACGTCGCCGGATAAATAATAGGGAAGGGAACAGTTCGAAAAGGAAACATGTTCTCCCCGCTCAAACATCATAATATCAGCCTCTTCATCAAGACGCCGTAACCTTGCGGCGACGCTGGCAGCGCCAGCAACACCACCAACGGTTAAATACCTTTTCTTCACAACAAAACCCTCCTGAATGTCTTCAGGAAATTGTACCCAATCTATCTAGCTATTAAACCTTTTGTTACGCGCCTTGCTTCTGGGGCGTTATTTCGATGGTCAGTTCTGCTTTGCCCCGGCATTTTTTCAGCATATCCGTCGTAAGGGTCATAACCGCCATTTCGCCGGGGGTTAAAATAAATTTTCGCTGGGATACCAAAACTTCGTCCCCGGCACGCAGCGTGACAAAGTGTTTCTGGTATACTTTATCCGGCCTGAACATGATGTCGATGGCAGGTTGTTCTGTCACATCATCTTCTGGCAATAAGATGGTCTGAGGCACACAGCCGCGTACGCCCTGCCCATCCTTTACAGGTAATTTGTTTCCAGAAAGGGGTTTCCCTTGTGCATACTTTGCCGCCGCTTCGCCCGCCAACAGGCTTTCGCTGCTGACAAAGTCTACCAAGTCATGCACATGAAGTACATTGCCGCAGGCAAATATTCCTTCGACATTGGTCTGCAAGTTGTTGTCTACAATGGCACCGCCTGTGATGTTTGACAAGCTGACGCCGGCACCGAGGCTTAGTTCATTTTCAGGAATCAGACCTACAGATAAAAGCAAAGTATCGCACTCCAGGTCAAACTCCGTACCGGGGATGGGTTTCCTGTTCTCATCCACCTTTACTACGGTCACCCCGGAGAGCCTCTCTTTTCCCTTGATGTCCACAACGGTATGGCTTAAATACAGAGGAATGTCATAGTCCTCCAGGCATTGCACGATGTTCCGGTTCAGCCCGCTGGAGTATGGCATAAGCTCAACACAGGCAAGCACCTTGGCACCCTGCAGCGTCATACGCCGCGCCATAATAAGGCCGATGTCTCCGCTGCCTAAAATAACAATGCGTTTGCCGGGCATGTAACCTTCCATATTTACAAACTTCTGTGCAGTGCCTGCGCTGAATATCCCTGCACAGCGGGTGCCGGGGATGGCAAGGGCGCCTCGGGGTCGCTCCCTGCAACCCATGGCAAGAATCACCGCCTTGGCTTTGAAAACCTGTACGCCATTTTCCTTGCTGATGGCGGTTACCACCCTCTCTTTGCTGACATCCAGCACCGTAACACCTGTGCGAATATCGATGTTCAGCTCCTTTGCAGTGGTGATATCTCGCTGAGCATACTCCGGGCCCGTCAACTCTGTCTGGAACCTGTGCAACCCAAAGCCTGTATGGATGCACTGCTGCAATATGCCCCCTGAACTGTCTTCACGCTCTAAAACAATCAAACTGGTTATCCCTGCGCGCTTGGCTGCTATAGCCGCCGCCAAGCCTGCAGGGCCAGCACCAACCACCAGAATATCTACATCAATGGGCTTAAGCATGGTGCTTGTCCTCCCCAGTTAGTTTTCCAGTCAGCAAATAGCTTTTTCCACCCATCTTGGTAATGTCTAAAAGGTCTACATTCAATTCTTCCTGCAGAATCTGCATCACGCGGGTTGAGCAAAAGCCGCTCTGGCAGCGACCCATGCCTGCACGGGTACGATGTTTAACTCCATCCAGAGACCTGGCACCCACCGGGCGGCGAATGGCGTAGCGTATCTCGGCCTCGGTTACCTGCTCGCAGCGGCAGACTATCCTGCCATAATCCGGATTCTCTTCATAGGCGGCGGCACGTTCTTCCATGCTCATCCGATTAAAGGGCTTAGGCAGGGGCTTGGGTGCGCGATAATCGCCACGCTTGCCTAACTTCAAGGTGTATGCCACCCAATCCCCCAGTTCCTCACCAATGGCAGGGGCAGCTGACAGCCCTGGGCTTTCTATTCCGATGGCCTCAAAAGCACCTTCCGGTGCGCCTTCGACAGCGCCGATAATAAAATCGCCGCCCGCTTCATGGGAACGAATGCCAGAGAAGGTTGTGATGACATTTCGAAGGGAACAGGTGGGCCAGGTTTTCTTTGCCTTGGTCAGCACTTCGCCTAGTCCCATCTGCGTTGTCATGGTATCCTGCCCGTCCTCGATATCCTCTGCCGTGGGCCCCAGCAGAATGTTACCATGGGTGGTCGGTGACACCAGCACTCCCTTGCCCAGAGGGGTTGGAACCTGAAATATCGTCATGTTAAATTCCGGCTCTTGCATATGATCCAGCAGATAATACTGCCCCCTGCGGGGAGTAATATGCACCTTGCGGGTGGAAATCATATTGTGTAAAACCCCCGCTCCCGTGCCTGCACAGTTGACAATGGCCTTTGTTTGATAGTCGCCATGGTTTGTATGAACAACCCAGTGTTCACCATTATGCTCTAGACCTTCAACGGTGGTGTTCAGAAGAAAGTCCGCGCCGTTTTCTGCAGCAACATCAGCCAGGGCAAAGGTCATCTCGTAAGGGCTGACCAAGCCACTGGCAGGGACATACAAGGCACACAGTACATCGGGGTTCAGCCGAGGCTCCATCTTAAGAGCTTCTGCACGCTCAACCACCCGGCACCCGGGAACGCCATTGACGATAGATTGTTCTTTTAATCTTTCAACAAGCCCGCGCTCCTCTTCGTTAAACGCCAACACCAGCGCGCCGGGGTTGCCATAGGGCACCCCAAGCTTTTCGCATAAAGCTGGGTACATTTTTGCACCCTTTACATTGAGCCTTGCTTTTTCAGAGCCTGGTTCAGCGTCATACCCCGCGTGAACGATGCCGCTGTTGGCTTTGCTCGCTCCTTCTGAGACATCTTCGCCTCGATCAATGACAGCAAAATTTCCGGTATACTCTGCCACCCTGGCAGCCACAGAGCATCCGATGACACCAGCGCCTATGATGAT
>CAYFSQ010000061.1:0-10593 GCA_964345895.1 uncultured Oscillospiraceae bacterium | reverse complement strand
CAACAAAACAAGGAATGGCCATATTCCATCCATTCCTTGTTTTGCTATGCCTATTATCTTTTCTGCCTGAAAGCTTTTGGCTTTGCCAGCACCTCACTCATGATGATGGCATTCATCAGGGCTTCAGGCTGTTGAAGGGAGCCAGGTAGCCATGTTTCCTTTGATTGCACCGGAAAATCCTTTGCCCCAGGCTTCCATTTGGATTGTGTTGCATTGCTGGAGGGCTCCTCTTCCTGATGAACAATCCGGGAACGTGAGAAGAAATCGTCCCTTGTCACATCCTCCATGGAGACGAAGGCTGGGGAGATTGGTTTGGACTCGGTTTCTTCCGGCAAAGAATCATCAGTAAAACTTTCCTTCTGAAACGTACTAATCCTCTTCTCGGCTTTCATCGATTCCTGTTGCAACTCCTGCAGCCGCTTCTTGATTTCGCTCCATTGCCCTTTATTTCCTTTTTTAGTTAGGCTTGAATAGACAATCGAGATAACCATGATGGATACGATTAATTCGATCAAACTTGCCATTCATCGCCCTCCTTTCCAGGATAAATCTCGCATTATTTCTTACTTGTGGTTCAGGTTGTTTTGTGTGTCCTGCGCAGTGGCGTTGCTTTCGGTCGCTTTGGATATCCCTTCCCGCATGGAGGTGTCCGCCATGATGTTCTGCATCTGATAGTAGTCCATCACACCCAGCTTACCTGTACGAAGGGCTTCCGCCATGGCAAGGGGAACCTCTGCTTCGGCGGCTACGACTTTTGCGCGCATCTCCTGGACCTGTGCCTTCATTTCCTGTTCTCTGGCAACAGCCATGGCGCGGCGTTCTTCAGCTCTAGCCTGTGCAATACGACGATCCGCTTCGGCTTGATCCATCTGCAACTGAGCTCCGATGTTACGGCCCACATCCACGTCAGCAATATCGATGGACAAAATTTCATAAGCAGTTCCAGCATCAAGACCCTTGTTTAACACAGTGTGGCTGATTTTATCAGGGTTTTCAAGGACAGCCTTATGGGTATCGGAAGAACCGATGGTGGTTACGATACCTTCACCAACACGAGCAATGATGGTCTCTTCCCCTGCGCCACCAACCAATTGTTGGATATTTGTACGCACCGTCACGCGGGCCTTTACGCGTAATTCAATGCCATCCATGGCCATCGCAGATACAGGGGGTGTCTCGATAATCTTGGGGTTGACGCTCATCTGTACCGCCTGCAGCACATCGCGACCAGCAAGGTCGATGGCACAAGCCTGTTCAAATTGCAGCGGGATGCCCGCCTGCTGAGCAGATATCTGCGCTTTGATGACGCGCTCTATATTACCGCCTGCCAGAAAGTGCTTTTCTAGTTGATTGATGCTTACATTCAAACCAGCTTTGCTGGCAGTAATCAGCGCATCCACCAGGCGGTGGGGCGAAATACGCCGCAAGCGCATACCAATTAACATCCCGATTGTCAGCGGTACGCCGGATGCCCGGGCGCGTATCCACAACCCAAGGGGTACATACCTGAAAAACACAGCGATCAGTAAGACGGCTGCAACTACAATGATTCCCAACAAGACTTCTGGCATAATAAACCTCCTGTTTACGCTTCGATTTTTTCGACTACGATTCTCGCGCCTTCAACTTCAACAACCTGAACGGCCACGTTTTTATCAATAAACTCTCCACGGCTGACAACGTTTAACCGCTGCCCACTTAAATCCGCAATGCCACTGGGCCGCAAAACAGTTTGTGTAATCCCCTGGTTGCCCACCAGCATTTCTTTATTATCGCTGGCTTCATAGCCCTCCTCTTTGGATGAGGTGCCTTGCAGAATCAAAGAGGAGCGTGAAAGCCTCCCGCTGCTTGCGGATTTGAGCGCCAAAGACACAGATAATCCTGCCAAAGCGAGTATGGCAACCGTTACGCCAAGCCCTGCGAGGGAACCATAGTCAGTCCATGTCATGTAAACAGCAGCAATTAACAGTACAATGCCGGACACGCCAGGAATACCGAAACCTGGCATGAACGCTTCCACAATCAATAAGATGATGCCGACCACAACACAGATGATGATGGGGAGATTGTTTAGTATGAAATCCATACATTGCCTCCTTCCTTACTATATCCTATTAAGATTATACCCATATTTTACAGCATTACCTTGTGTTTTGTACGTGTTTTATTGTGAAAACTGATGAATCCAGTGGCGTAGTTTAACAAGATCTTCATCATAGACAGGCACCAGTGAACGATTGTAGATGATGGCAGCGGGATGGTACAAAGGGAACAACTTATGGCCGCAAGGTGTATCTACAGGCACCCCATGCATATCTCCGATGTTGTAATCCTTTCCCATCAGGGCTTTAAGCGGAGTATTTCCCAGCGTAACCAACGCCTGGGGCTGAACATACTGAATTTCATCCAGTAGCCAGGGTTTGAACAACTCAACCTCCATAGATGAAGGTGTCCGGTTACGCTCACCGTTATTCTTTCCGGGCTGCGTTGGCCGGATTTTAACGACATTTGTTATGTATATGCTGTTTCTCTCTAATTCTAATATCTCTAGAAACCTTGATAAGTTCTGCCCAGCTTTGCCAACAAAGGGACGACCATTGCGTACCTCGTCCTTCCCTGGTGCTTCCCCAATTAACATCAGAACAGGGCGAGTCATTTTTCCATCTCCGCAAACGAATTGTTTCCCCTGACAACCCTCAGATTGAGAAAGATGTTGCATATATCGGTTATTTATATCAAGCACCTGATGTTTCGTCCTCCAATTCAGCCAATTTATCCCGCACCAACTGCAAATCGTGCCAGGCATCCCGTTTCTTGCTTTCATCCCGCAACAGGGCTGCAGGGTGAAACGTAGGCAAAAACAGAACCCCTTTACGCTCCACCCATTTTCCTCTGTCTTTTGTAATCCGGGCTGTCGGTGAGAGAATGTTCTGTAAAGCTGTAGAGCCCATAATCATAATAATCCTTGGCCTTATCAGCGCAAACTGTGTACGAAGAAAACCTTTACAAGCGTCGGCCTCCTCCAGTGTGGGAATTCGATTGCCAGGTGGGCGGCATTTCACTACATTGGCGATATATACATCATCCCGCTCAATATGAATGGCGCGGAGCATCTTGGTAAGCAGCAAGCCTGCAGGGCCAACGAAAGCTAATCCCTGCTTGTCTTCTTCGCTGCCAGGGCCTTCCCCGATAATCATCAGCTTAGCATGCAGATTTCCTTGCCCGGGTACTTTGTTTCGAATGCCCTGATGCAGCCCACAAGCCGTGCAAGCCTGTATATTCTCTATCAACTCTTCCCAGGATGCTTCCATGGTTATTGCCTTGCTTCCAGGGAAAGAAACAGCGTGGAAATATCCTGCTTCAACCAGTTAACCAGGCTGATAATCAACATGACAAGAATTAAAATAATCACAGAACCTAAAACAACGGCGAAGAAATCAGACATGCCAGCTGCAAAGCGCAGCTGATCCTTTCTGGTTTCTTCTTCCTCCTGGAAATAATCATACTCACTGTTATTGCTCATTTTAACCTCCTGATGCGTACATTATACACCATTACGCTGCAGAGTTCCCACTTTATTTAACCCCTGAAACCCCGTCTGCCGCAGCGCTTCATACAGCACAATAGCCACGGCATTTGATAAGTTGAGAGATCGTGCGTCCTCAACCATTGGAATGCGCACCGCATGTGCATATTCTTCCTGCAAAATTTGTTCAGGCAGACCTCTTGTTTCAGGGCCAAACACCAGAAAGTCGTTGGGTTGATATTGAACCTCTGTATAATCGATGGCAGCCTTAGTGGAACAGTAAAAAAGCCTTGCTTCAGGATTGTCCGTCCTGAAGCACTCAAAGCTTGGATATCGACTTACCTGCAACAAATGCCAGTAATCAAGTCCTGCACGTTTTAAATGTTTATCATCGAGGGAAAAGCTCAAGGGTTCAATAAGATGCAAGGGCGTTTGCGTCGCGGCGCAGGTTCTTGCGACATTCCCAGTATTTTGCGGTATCTCAGGCTGGTAAAGAACAATGTGCATATGCCCTCCAAAAGGCTTTACAAAAATTGATTGTATAGAGTATACTGAAAAAGATAGCTCATTACAATGGTGAATGTAAAGGAGAAAAGCGTGAAAAAACCAATCATGGTCGTTATGGCAGCCGGCATCGGGAGTCGCTTTGGTGGACTGAAACAAATGGCATCCTTCGGGCTGCACGGGGAAGGCCTCATCGATTATTCACTTTACGATGCGATTCATGCAGGTTTTGAGCGGGTTATCTTCATCATCAATCATAAAATCAAAGATGACTTCCGTAATTTCATCGGTAAGAACATGGAAAAACATATGGATGTCCAATATGTTTACCAGGAATTGGACAAACTGCCCGAAGGAATGCACGCACCTAAGGAGCGTATCAAGCCTTGGGGCACAGGCCATGCCATCCTCTGCTGCAAGGAGTATATCGATGCCCCCTTCTGCGCCATAAACGGAGATGACCTGTATGGACGTTCTGCCTATCAGGAGATTTTCAAGTATTTAAATGCTGGGCCTCAGGATGGCCAATACGCCATGGTTGGTTTCCAACTGGGTAATACCCTGTCTGAAAATGGCTACGTTTCCCGTGGGGTGTGCCAGGTGAACAGCGATGGTTATCTGGATTCAGTCGTGGAGCGTCTGCACATTATTTCCACTGTCGATGGCCCGCTGTTTACCGTTGATGGCCAAAGCTATGAGAAACTGGACAAGGAAACGCTGGTATCCATGAATATGTGGGGCTTTACCCCTGATTTCCTGCCCAAACTTGAAGAAATGTTCGTCCCCTTCTACAAGGAAGCCATGGCGACCAATCCTCTCAAGGCTGAGTTTTTGCTGCCAAACATCGTTGGCGATCAGCTGGCAGCCGGCCATGCCACGGTCAAAGTGCTGACAACAAAAGACAAATGGTATGGCGTAACCAATGCATCCGATAAACCTGTCGTTGAGGAAGCGCTGCAGGAAATGACAAGGCAAGGCATCTATCCCGACGGATTGTGGAAATAAACTACTGAAGCACTTTGTTTATGGTTTCGTGTGCCCCAAGCAATTGAAGGTCACGAAAGGTTTCAATCAAGGCGTTTTCAAGATCTTCTTGATCTCTGAGGGATTTCTGCCACAAATCGGCATCCGATAAGATAGCGTAAGCTAATGCTTCCGGCTCCATGTCACAGCTTAAGGCATGGAGCCTTTTTTCTTTTCTGCACATAATCATGTCCATCAACATCAGACCAAATAATGTGATTAAAAGCTTTGGGTGTTTTCCATTCTGTTGATGCTTCATGATGCATGGCAGCATCAGAGAGCGAAAAATCGCAATACCTTCCTCCGGTTGGTAGGGCTCGGCTGCTTCATAGTATATGTTTTCAAGCCGTTCAAAGCTTTCAGCAATCGTGTTCAGATCTTCTTTTCTGCTGTTGCCTTCCAGTCCAGCCAACTCACC
Organism: uncultured Oscillospiraceae bacterium; assembly: GCA_964345895.1. Classification (GTDB taxonomy): domain Bacteria; phylum Bacillota; class Clostridia; order Christensenellales; family Aristaeellaceae; genus DTU024. The sequence goes on along the minus strand of CAYFSQ010000061.1, from coordinate 5,122 downwards.
TGTCGCCAGATGGGCAAGAAAACTACGTATATCCACATCCTGTATGGCAGTTGAAAGACCAGGCAGCTGAAAAGCGGAAGACAAAATGCCAAGGGATAAACGAATGGTTTGCCACAGGTGTTCATAGGCATGATACTGCGTCCACTCGCTCACTAGCGTAATTCGACCTGTTTGTCGACGCAGCTCTTCTAACCATGTTGGTAGGAAATCTGTCTGAATCCACCAGCGGTAGAAACCTTCAGCTACGATGGCAAACTGGGAAGTATTGTTTTCCTCCTCTTTCTCAGTGCGCATCACCCTGCTGTCGCGTATCACACGGGACGAAATGAAGCGGTTTTCTGTTTCCAGCCAATAAATGAATCGTTCATCAAGTTTCCACTCATGTACTAAAGAGAGGACGGCTGCTTGCAATAACTCTCCATTGGAGGGGATGTTTTCACAGGATATAATGGTTACGCCATGGAGTCCGCTTTGGTAGCGCGCATAAAGAAAAGCCCCTATCCATCCAGGGAAGGATTTAGGTTGCGCTAATACATCCCCCTTCGGCGATATAGCTGCGCTGCCGCTCATATCTGTAAACAGCCATTGAAGGGAGGGAGTCTCTGCATACTTAAGGGCACTGTCCCAGTCTTCCATTGGAAGTACTTCGGTAATACATTGAATCACTTGTGAAGCGGAGCCTCTTTGGTTTTTTCCAAAGCCGGTCCCTATCAAAGTATAGGTGCCGTCTTGCTTTTCAAACGCAATTCGTTCCTCCGTATCCAGAGGAATACATGCTACCCCCTTCATGGGGTCCTTTGCACCAGCGTTATAGCGGTTGATTAAATCATCCACAAGGCCGCGCAGGGCAGGTCCATCACCAAGCTGAAGAAAGTTGATAATATCGTGGTCATTATTGAGGTTATGATGACCCATACAATGCCTCCAATTGAAATATTTTAAGTCCGGATTTTAAATCGCAGAAAAGCCCTTGCATTTTGGGGGAACATCTTGTATAATGCATCTTGCTGCGCTGATGTAGCTCAGTCGGTAGAGCGCATCCTTGGTAAGGATGAGGTCGCCGGTTCAACTCCGGCCATCAGCTCCAGCGAGGAACCCGAAAGGGTTCCTTTTTTCATGCTTTGTTTCCCCCACTGCATTAAACCGACAGCTTCAACATACCATACTATCTTTTGCCTTGTAAAGAAGCGCAATACATTGGTTGATTTTGGTAGTAAATAGTATGTTTTTTGGTTGTAACCAGTGGTCCCCTTGTCTATAATATAGTAGATTGATTATTCTATGCAGAAGAAAGGATATGCTTATGATAAAAGCGATTAAAAATGGCATCATCGTAACTGCTGATGCAGAGATAACCGGTAAGGTTCTATTGTTTGATGATAAAATTCTTGACATCGTCAATGAAGACAGCTATCAGGCAGATGAGGTCATCGATGCCCAGGGCAACTATGTTACACCTGGCCTGGTGGATGTCCACATCCATGGATACTTGGGAGAAGACACTTCAGATGGCACCCAGGAAGGCATTCGCATCATCGCCAAAGGGTTACTGGCTAATGGGGTTACTTCCTTTTTGCCTACAACCATGACCGTTTCCTGGGATGAAATAGTTGCTGCCCTGGAAAATGTCCGCGCACTTAAACCCCAGAGCCAATCCCCCAAATTTGAGGGCAGCGAAATACTTGGCTGCCACGCTGAGGGACCCTTTATTAACCCCAAACGCAAAGGCGCTCAGTCAGAAGAGAGTATTATCCCTCCCAACGCGGAGTTGATTCTACCTTTCCAGGACATTATCAAAATTATTACAATCGCACCGGAAATGCCGGGTGGAATTGACTTTATCAAAAGACTGACCAGCGAAAGCGAGATCGTTGTCTCTATCGGCCATACCGATGCAAGCTATGAACAGGCGATGGAAGCAATTGATGCCGGAGCTGCATATGTTACCCATCTTTTTAACGCCATGACTGCGCTCAACCACAGAAACCCCGGCGTTGTTGGCGCGGCGCTGTCCAGCGACGTTGCATGTGAACTGATTGCAGATACATTCCACATCCATCCGGGTCTTTATTCCCTGTTGTATACAGTTAAAAAGGATAAACTCATCCTGATAACCGACTGCACACGTGCTGGAGGCTTACAGGATGGCGTGTATACCCTGGGCGGACAGCCTATCTTTGTTAAAGGTATTGAATGCCGCCTGAAGGATGGAACCATTGCAGGCAGCGTGCTGAAACTGAACAATGCTGTGAAAAACTTCAGAAACCATGCCCAGGTGCCCATGTGGCAGGCGGTCAGAGCGGCTTCTTTACAGCCCGCAGCTGCCATAGGCGAGGATAAAACAAAGGGCTCTCTGGATAAAGGCAAGGATGCAGATATCGTCATCATGGATGCAGATTGCCAGGCAATAAAAACATATGTGCGCGGCACATTAAAATACACCAAAGGAGAAGAACAATGAAATTGAAAGTACCTGCTGTGTTGGACCCGCAGTTTATGCCACTTTCCCTTGTCTTTCGCGAATATGAAAATGATGTGAAAAACGCCCCTCAAAAGAGCCGGTTCATTTGTGCGATTGAGCGCAGCAACGGCCATATCACCCCCTGGGAAACTGAGGTTTTCCCCGAAGGTGTAGAGGAAGAACGTACTGTTCGTTTGATGGATCGTATTGTAAAGAGCCTACTATGGATACATGGCGGCTTTAAAATTAAGATTTCTGGCTCCAAAGCCGTATACGAGCATTCGAAAAAGGCATACACGCGCAATGGAGAGCGTTCCTTTGACACCGGCTTTATGGCCAATGTATACGAAAAGGATTTTGTTGTAGAATATTACGAAAATCCTTCTGATATCGAGACGGCGAAGGAAAACGCACGCAGCATCGGCAGACACCTGGATGGTTGCCGTATTGGTTTTGATGCAGGCGGAAGCGACCGCAAGGTAAGCGCCGTCATTGACGGGGAAGCCGTGTACTCAGAAGAAGTTGTCTGGCATCCCAAGATTACTGCTGACCCCGCCTATCATTATGAAGGCATTCTGTCTGCAATGAAATCCGCAGCAAGCCATATGCCGAGGGTTGATGCCATTGGTGTCAGCAGCGCAGGTGTCTATATCGATAACAAGATCAAGGCTGCTTCCTTGTTCCTCAAGGTGCCCACAAAGGATTTTGAATCCAAAGTTAAAAACATGTACATTGATATTGCCAAAGAAATTGGCGATGTGCCCCTGGAAGTTGCTAACGACGGCGATGTTACCGCCTTGGCAGGTGCCATGAACTTGAATGACGGCAATGTATTGGGCATTGCCATGGGCACCAGCGAAGCCGGCGGATATGTGGATAAAGACATGAACATCATGGGTTGGTTGAACGAGCTGGCCTTTGTCCCCGTGGACTATAATCAAAACGCCATGGTGGATGAGTGGTCGGGCGACTATGGCTGCGGCGTTAAGTACTTCTCTCAGGATGGCGTAATTAAATTAGCCCCTGCCGCCCATGTGGATCTTGACCCCACCCTGTCCCCTGCAGAAAAATTGAAAATCGTACAAAAGGAAATGGAAAAGGGCAATCCTGAGGTTGCCAAGCTGTATGAAACAATCGGTGTTTACTTTGGCTATGCCATCGCCTACTATGCCCTCTTCTACGAGATTGAGCATGTGTTGATCATGGGACGCGTGACATCTGGCCAGGGCGGCACATTGCTGCTGCAAAAAACCCAGGAAGTATTAGATGTAGAATTCCCTGAGCTGGCGAAGAAAATCCAACTGAACATCCCGGATGAAAAGAGCCGCCGAGTTGGTCAATCCGTTGCAGCAGCAAGCCTTCCGGAAATCAGCAAATAAGAAAGAGACAACATGTCAGAAACAAACTGCAATAACGATTGTTCTGCCTGCGGACAGGACTGTTCTTCCCGGAAATCCGAAAACCTGCTCGCGCCATTGCACCCCACAAGCCGCATTAAGAAAGTGGTTGCCGTAATGAGCGGCAAAGGCGGCGTTGGTAAATCCATGGTAACCGGTTTGCTTGCTACCCTGGCTCAAAGGATGAACTATAAAACGGCCATTTTGGATGCCGATATCATTGGCCCCTCCATTCCCCGCATGTTTGGTGTACAGGATAAGGCGACGGGCACTGAAGATGGTATCATCCCTGCGCTGAGTAAAACTGGCATCCGTATGATGTCCATCAACCTGCTGCTGAAGGATGACTCGGATCCAGTCGTATGGCGCGGACCGGTTGTTGCTGGCGCCATTAAGCAGTTCTGGTCCGAGGTTCTGTGGGACGATGTGGATATCATGTTTATCGATATGCCTCCGGGCACCAGCGATGTACCGTTGACAGTGTTCCAGTCCCTGCCGGTGGATGGCGTAATATTGGTGTCAACGCCGCAAGAACTTGTAGGCATGATTGTGCAAAAAGCAATCAACATGGCAGGCATGATGCATATCCCTGTCCTGGGACTGGTAGAAAATATGAGCTTTGCCATCTGTCCCGATTGCGGTAAGCAGTTTAGCCTGTTTGGGAACAGTGAAGCGGATGCATTGGCAAAAGCAAACAACATCCCACTGGTTGCTCGGCTACCTATTGACTCGAAACTTGCTGCCGCCTGTGATAAGGGCATGATTGAGTTGTTTGAAGGCAATTGGCTGGATGAAATCATCGCATCGATACTGAAAGGAGTCAACCCATGAAATATGCAGAAAAGGCAGAAAAGCTGTTCTTTGACGGATTTAACTGCTGCCAGGCTGTTTTCCTCGCCTTTGCAGATTTACACGGTATGCCAGAGCAACAGGCGCTTAGACTAACTGCTGGCATGGGTGGCGGAATTGGCCGTCTGCGGGAAGTGTGCGGAGCGGTGTCCGGCATGGTATTGGCAGCGGGGCTCCTCATGGGCCCTGATGATCCTCTGAATGCAGGCCTGAAAGCCGAACACTATGCCCTGGTACAAAAGATGGTTCTTCAATTTAAAGAGAACGCTGGCTCCTTCATATGCCGGGATTTGCTTAAACTTCAGGAAACCCATGATATTCCCATCCCTGCAGGACGAACTGCAGCATACTACAAAGAGCGCCCCTGCGCCTCCCTCGTTTACGAAGCTGCACGCATCCTTGAAGAACAGTTGCA
>CAYFSQ010000060.1:0-10794 GCA_964345895.1 uncultured Oscillospiraceae bacterium | reverse complement strand
CCGGCATGCTTGCATGCCGGGAAAGGAGCGGAATGTGCCCCGACGAAAAGGCGACTGGGTCGTTCTCCCAGCCGCCGAGTCGTTCCTTTAAACCATTTTTAGAATTGTCAAAACCAGTTTTCGGGGATGTTCTCTATCTGAATTTTCCTTTGGTTGATCCATCAGGAGTTTTTCATGAAGCTTGTTTCCTGGAATAATTACCTTGGTTTTCCCTTGGTTTGTTGTGCTTCATGTTCCTTTTACCGTTTCTGCTTCTGTAGGTCGTTTATATTTGGACTTTCCCGGAAGGCCTGTGCGAGTTTTCCTGTTACAGGGTTTTCTTCCGTTGTTTCCTCCGACACTGTTGCAGAGATATGAAGCCTGGTTGATTGGATTTATCCTTGGTTCGGAAGGTTCGGTTTTCCCTTTTCTTCCTTAGGTTGTTCAGGTTTTCCCTGGTTTCCTGTAGAACCTTGGTTTCGGTTTTCCCGATTCTCCTTTTTAATGCTTCACCTTTGGTCTTACAATTCCACTACGCGCGTACGGGCTTTATGCTAAATGGTTTTCTACCTTTTTATATGCCGGATAAAGATCCGGTAAGGGCGCCCGTACTATTCAGTTTTCCTGGGCCGCGCGCTTGCTTCTCCCTTTTGCTGCGTTTCCATCTGGTATGGCTGTGATTCATTGTGGCGCTACGCTGTGGGGTTTTTGTCTGGATTTCCGTTTAACCTTCCCGTAACGCTGAATCTCTTTCGTCAGTCCTTGTGATGGGCGAAGCAAGCGCAAGTCTGGATCGTGGGATCATCATTGTACAACGGAATCGCCCCCTTTCTGGAGATGCTGATTGTTCTGAAGAACCATTTTTGTGGATTTCCTTGGAGTACTGATAGTCCTTCCATCATCCATCTCTTTGTTTGTCTACACTATACCACGGCTTGTACTTTCTGTCAATACTTTTTCCATTATATACAAATTGTTCATAATTGTGCAGATTCCCCCGAAACCAATACATGGTATGGACACTGGGATAACGCCCATTTTACTGCGCATACAGCGCATCCGCCGTCAGCAGGCTGCTGCCCGACGGGGCTTGTCGCAGTATCAGCACCTTGTAGCGCTGGACGCCGTCAAAGAGTATGCGCACATGCCATGTGATGTCCCCTTCGTTCAGGGTGTAGCTTGCCACATCCTCAAAGGGATTGTCCACGGCCTTCAGGCTTTGGTAGAAAGCCTCTACCTGCTGGGTGTCGGCAGGCGCAAACTCCTCCGCCTTGGCCAGAAAAGCCTTGCGGAACACAAAGTCCTCCGCCTGAACATCGCCAGGGAAGCGCTCAAAAAAATAGTCATAGACATTCTTTGCCGGCACCTCGCCGATGCGCAGGGGTGTCTGCTGGATAAAGGTACCAAAGCTGAAGGGCACGGGGCCAGACTTGATGCAGTCCCCCGTGCCGTCGGTGTTTTCTTCCCGTATCTTACCGCCAAAGAGGGTAATCAGGGGCATGTCGGCAATCCCTTCAGCAAGGCTTGTAACGCCAAGAGGCATCACCAGCAGCAATGCCAGAAAAGCACAAAGCATCCGTTTCATAGGGGCATCCTTCCCCGGGCAAAGGCCCGAACCAGGGGCAGGGATTACGGTCGGTCCTTGATCATCTGTTTATAGCGCAGGGTGCTGTACCCAAGGCTGCGGTAGAGGCGGATGGCGCGCACATTGTCGCTGTGCACTTCCAGGCGGAAGCGCTTGGCGTTGGGGTATTCCTGTTCCAGGAAGGCAAAAAAGGCATGGCCCATGCCCCGCCCCCGGCAGGCGCGGCTGATGTAGAGTTCTTCAATCAACACCGCCAGGCCGCCCGCTTCGTTGGAGTAGGTAAAGGATAATTGGGCATAGCCCACCCGCTGCCCCCTGTCCTCCAGCATCAGGATGCGGATATAGGGGGACTGGCTGAGGGCAGCGTAAAAGGTGGTTTCAAAATGCCGTTCATCCACAGCCCCCTCCACCGCCGGGGACTGATAGAACATGTGCACCATGCTGAGGAAAGCGTCCTTATCCTCGGGCACCATGTCCCGTATGCTAAGGCCCTCTCCCTTTTTAACGGCTGTGCGGCGCGGGGCAGCGCCCAGGCTTACAGGCTTGCTTACTTCCCCTTGTATCTGCTGCATGTTGCTCCTTCTTTGCTATCTGCGGCCGAAGCGCTCGTCATAGGCGGCAATGGCACCAGCAATAATCTTCATGGCTTCCTTGCGGCCGTGGACATCCCCGGGGGTGGTTTTGATGCCCTCCAGGTGCTTGTAGACGGCATAAAAATGGCTCATCTCGTTGAACAGGTGGGCGGGCAGCTCCTCCACGGCGCTGTAGCAGTTGTAGGCGGGGTCGCCAAAGGGGATGGCGATGATTTTCTCATCCTTATCCTTGCCGTCCTTCATGGTCATCACGCCAATGGGATAGCACTGCACCAGCACCAGGGGATCTAAGGGCTCGGAGCATAGCACCAGGACGTCCAGAGGGTCCTTATCCTCGCCAAAGGTGCGGGGGATGAAGCCATAGTTGGCAGGGAACTGGGTGCTGGTGTGCAAAATTCTGTCCAGGATGATGGCCCCGGATTCCTTGTCCAGCTCGTACTTCTTTTTGCTGCCCTTGGGGATCTCCACCACCACGATAAAGTTGTCCGGCCGGATGCGGCTGGAGTCGATGTCATGCCAGAGGTTGACCATGCGCTTGGCTCCCTTCTTCGCTTTTGCAGGGTATGCAGAAACAAACGGCTGAAGGCTTGTTATGGGGCAGTACCCTGCATTGTTCCACCGACAGTATAGCGTTATTTTGGTGAGATTTCAACCAAAGGAAGTCGGGGGCTCATCCCCTGGGCAGGGCGTCGATCTGTTCCCGGGTGGCGTTCATCAGCAGGGTTTTGTTGTTGGTAAAGGTAACAAAGCCCGCCGGTGCACCGGGGGTTTTCTTTACATAGCGGCGCAGGGTATAGTCCACCGGCACCGATACGCCGTAGCCCTTGGAGTGCCAAGCGGCCAGCAGGGCGGCCTGGTGCAGGGTATCCGGAGAGATGGCCTTGCCCTGAGCATGGATGATGACATGGGAGCCGGGCATGTCCTTGGCGTGCAGCCACATGTCGTCGCCCTGGGCGGTTTTTAACAGCAGTTCATTCTGACCGCTGCTGCGCCCCACGGAAATGGGGGTGCCATCCGCCGCCAGATAGCGCAGGGGCTTGGCTTGGGCGGGCTTCTTGATTTTTTTGTCCTGGGAGGGGATTTTCAGCAGCCCCTTGTCGTAGAGGGGCTGGCGGATTTCCCGCAGGTCGTCGCCGCCTTGGGCGCTTTCCAGAAAATAGAGGGCATCCTCAAGGAGGCGCATGTCCTCCTGGGCCAAGGCAATCTGCTCCCCCGCCATGCGGCGGGCTACGTTGGCCTTGCGGTATTTTTTAAAGTACCGCTGGGCGTTCTGGGCGGCGGAAAGGGCCGGGTCCAGGGCGATAAGCAGGGGCTGGTTGTTGTCGTAGTAATTGGGCAGCTCCGCCTTGTCGGCACCCTTGTCCACCATGTGCCCAAAGGCGGTCAGCAGCTCACCGGCGACGCGGTGCTGCTCCATATGCTCGGCGGCGCTCAGCTCCTCCTGCTGGGCAGCGATGCGGTTTTCGCAGCGGGAGAGGGCGTTTTTCAGCGTGCGGCGCAGGGCGGCGGCCCGCTGGGTCATGCGGTCGTGACGGTCCTTCTCGTAGTAGAGGGTGTCGATGGCCTCGGACAAGGTGGCACAATGCTCTGCGCTGCTGCCCTGGCGGGTGAGAAAAGGAAAGGGAAAGGCGTCCACAGGCACATTGTCCTCCCCCCGGATGAGGCAGGGGGCATAGAGGGCGGGCAGGGACTGTAAAAAATCCGCCAGACGCTGAACGAGGGCGGGCAGGTCGCCGATGTCCTGGATAAGGGGTGTTTCCTGGCCGGTCAGGCGGAAGGCAATCTCCCGGGCGCTGCCGGAGGATAGGCCGGAAATGCTGTCGGCTAGTTGCTTGTCCAGGCGTCCCGATTGTTGCTGCAAGCGGGCCAGCAGCTGTTCAGCATTGGCTTCGGCAGGGGATAGCTTGTCCTGGGCAGGGGGCATGTCAAAGGGCAGGCCGGGCAGCATGATGCGTACACGGCTCATGTCGTCGGTTACGTGGCGGATGGCATCGATGATGATGCCGTTTTGCACCAGGGTCAGGTTGGTGTGGCGGCCCATGGCTTCAAAGTAGAAGGACTTTTCCTGGGGATCCCCCATGTCGCTGAGGGCGGAGATGTCGATGCGCAGCAGACGGTCGCCGTTTAGTTGGACAATGTTCAGGATGCGCCCGCCCTGGATGTGCTTGCGCATGAGCATCAGGAACATGGGCGCCTGCTGGGGGTTTTCGTAGGTGTTGCGGGTCAGGTGCATGCGGGTGTAGGTGGGCCCAGCGGCAATCAGCAGGCGGTGGTTTTCCCCCTGGTTGCGGATGAGGAGCACCAGCATGTCCTTAAAGGGCTGGGTCACCTTGTCGATGCGCCCGCCTGCAAGCTTGTCATTCAGTTCCCGGGCGATGTAACCCAGAGTCAACCCATCTAGCGGCATGAAAATCTCCTAAAATTGTGGATTCCAAAGGGCATCATGCCCTTTGGTGGGGTATGGGGCAAAGCCCCATCCTAAAACGTAAGCAAAACAGCGAAGCGCATTTTGCGATTGAAGCATCTGCGATGAAAGACACAGCGACTCCATAACCATCACACTAGCTTCCACCCTTTCAGTACATCCAACTCACCACATCCTCGCTGCGCCGCATGCCCAGTTTTTTCTGCAGCGCCAAGGACGCATGGTTGTCGATGTAAATCTGGGCATAGGGCACGTCGCCCCGGGCCAAAATACGGTTAATCAGCAGCGCTTCCAGGGTGTAGCCGTAGTGCTTGCGGCGGTACTGGGGAAAGATATACAGCATGCCCATGCTCTGCTCGGTATGCTGACCGATAAAGCCCACCATTTCCTTGCCCAGGTATCCGCCCAGCATGCTGCCATCGCGTATGTGCGCTTCCACCTTTTCAGGGCTAATCAGCGTGTAGTTTTCCACCACCCTCTCCAGTCTGGACAAGGGAATGAAGTCCAGATAGACCTCTGTTTCAAAGGGGATGGGGGTGTGATGCGGATACACCACATTGTAGCACAGCTCCCGCTCTTTGAAGCCAAACCTTTGCATGATGGCTTCGTCCGCCCCGGTGCGCTCGTTAACCATCAGCACGCAATCCTCCACATCGTCCAATATCTGGAGGGCTGCCTGGTCAGTGTCGGCGCACAGGATATGCAGGGGTTCCGCCTGCATGCGCAGCAGCAAAGCGTCCCCGGTAAAGCGGAGCACCTCCGCCATGCCCTTATCCAGTACAGCCCGGGCGGTGACCCGTTGCATGGGGCTCTGGCTGATAAAGTCGAATATAGCTGGTTCCATGGCGGCCTTTCTTTGTCAAACGGGGCTGTAACATGGTGTTATAGCCCCGTTAAAGTAGTTATGCAAGATATGGATGGCCGCTCCTCAGCCCACCGTGGCGCGTATCCGCCGCACCCCCGCCGAGCTGGCCTCTTCCTTCTGAATTTTAAAGCTGACCAGGTCGCCGGTGTTGTCGGCATGAGGGCCGCCGCAGATTTCCTTGCTGAAATCGCCCATGGAGTAGACCTTCACCTTTTCGCCGTACCTGTCGCCAAACAGGCCGATGGCGCCCTGGTTCTTGGCTTCCTCCACACTCATCTCTTCAAAGGAGATGGGCATCTTCTTTTCAATGGCTTCGTTTACCAGCTTTTGCACCTCGTCCAGCTCTTCCTTGGTCATCTTGCGGCCAAAGGTAAAGTCGAAGCGCAGGCGCTCGGCGGTGATGTTGCTGCCCTTCTGGCCCACCTCGGGGCCCAGCACTTTGCGCAGCGCTGCCTGTAACAGGTGGGTGGCGGTGTGCAGCTTTGCCGTCTGATCGCTGGAGTCGGCCAGGCCGCCCTTGAAGCGCTGCTCTGCCCCGGCGTGGGATTTTTCCTGGTGCTGCTTGAAGCGCTCCTCAAAGTCCTTCTCGTCTACCTTCAGCCCCCGCTCCTTGGCCATTTCCATGGTCATCTCAATGGGGAAGCCATAGGTGTCGTACAGTTTGAAAGCATCGCGGCCGTTGATGGTGTTCAGCCCCTTGGAGAATTCCTTTACCTTGGCGCTGAAGCCCTCCACCACCGCCACGGCGTCGGTGAACTTCTTGATTTCCTCCAGCATGCCCTGCATTTCGGGGGTGGGGCGCATCTTGCTGCCCACATTCTTCGCCGCTTCCTGGGCCTGGCGCAGCTTGTCCACGATGCCGCCTTCCTCCAGGGTCTTTTGTAATTCTTCCCGGCCGCGGCGCAGGTTTTCTGTCACCTCGTTGATGTGGCCGAACATCTTTTCAAACATCTTGGTGCCCTGCTGCAGGGTGCGCTGAAAGCGCTTTTCTTCCAGCAAAAGCTGCTCCAGCACGAAGGCGCGGTTCTGCTCCAGCTCGGGGTACACCTTGGCGTACTGGGCAATGATGACCATGGCCACCTCGGCGGTAAACCCTTCCTCCAGCCCCAACAGCATGCCGTAGCGCACAGCGCGGCGAATCAGGCGGCGCAGCACATAGCCCTGGTCTACATTGGAGGGGGCCACGCCCCGGGGATCGCCCAGGATGAAGGTGGAGGTGCGCAGGTGGTCGGACACGATGCGGAAGGCGCGGCGGGTTTCGTCGTCTGCCCCTTCGTATTGTTTGCCGCTCAATTCCTCAATGCGGCCGATGATGTCGGAGAACAGCTCCGTCTCGTACACGCTCTTGGCGCCTGTCAGGGTGCAGATGGTGCGCTCCAGGCCCATGCCGGTGTCCACATTCATCTGCTGAAGGGGCTCGTAGTTGCCCTCTGCCGTCTTGTTGTACTGCATGAACACGTCGTTCCAGATTTCCAGATACCGCCCGCAGGAGCAGGCGGGGCTGCAATCCTCGCCGCAGGGCTCCTTGTCGGTGATGACGAACATCTCCGAGTCCGGGCCGCAGGGGCCGGTCAGCCCGGCGGGGCCCCACCAGTTGTTTTCCTTGGGCAGGAAAAAGATGCGCTCTTCCGGCACGCCGCAGCTGCGCCACAAGTCAAAGCTTTCCATGTCCCGGGGGGCATGCTCGTCCCCCTCGAATACAGAAAAGGCCAGCTTGTCAGGATTAAGGCCCAGGTATTTTTTGTCGGTTAAAAATTCCCAGCTCCAGGGGATCATCTTTTCCTTGAAATAGTCGCCCAGGGACCAGTTGCCCAGCATTTCAAAGAAGGTTAAATGGCTGTCGTCCCCCACGTCGTCGATGTCGCCGGTGCGGATGCACTTTTGCACGTTAACCAGACGGTTGCCCGAGGGGTGCTTCTGCCCCATCAGGTAGGGCACCAGGGGGTGCATGCCTGCGGTGGTAAAGAGCACCGTGGGGTCGTTTTCCGGTATCAGCGATGCCGATTGGATAACGGCGTGGCCCTTCTGGTGAAAAAACTCGATAAACATGCTGCGCAGCTCGTTGGCTGTCATCTTTTTCATATGCTCAAACTCCTTATAAATCTACAAATTGAAGCAGGACCTTCAGGGCATCCTCCATGTCCCGCATGTCGATGGTTTCGCAGGAGGAATGCACGTAGCGGCAGGGGATGGACAATGTGCCTGTGGGCACGCCGGCACGGCTGTGCTGGATGGCGCCGCCATCGGTGCCGCCGTAGGGCAGCACTTCCCGCTGCACCTGTACCTCAGCCTGCTCAGCAGCCTCAAAAAGCATGTCGCGCACCAGGGGGCTGGCTATCATGCTGCGGTCCATAATCTTTACCGCGGGGCCATCGCCCAGGTTGACGGCGGGGTACTTTTCCTCTGGGATGTCCCCTGCGCCAGTGACGTCCAGGGCAAGGCCTATGTCCGGTGCGATGCCAAAGGCGGCCACCGTTGCGCCCCGCAACCCCACCTCTTCCTGGGTGGAGAACACGCCGACGATGGTGTTCTTCTGGTTTTCGGTGTAGAGCAGCAGCTCCACCAGCAGGGCGCAGGCGCAGCGGTCGTCCATGGCGGGGCCGGACACCTTGTGCTTGCCCAGGCTAAAAATATCCGGGGCGTAGACGCACATATCTCCCAACTGCACCATGGTTTCTGCCTCTTCCTTGTCCTTGGCGCCGATGTCCACATAGAAGTCAGCCAGGGAGGGCTTGCCCTCCTTGACGGGCTGGCAGAACAGCACGCCGTCTACGCTGTTTTCAAACACCACATGACGGCCATAGCTGTAATCCAGGGCAATGCCCCCCACATTGGTAACCCGCAGGTAGCCTTCCTTCTCAATGGCGGTAACTACAAAGCCAATGTGGTCCATGTGCGCAGAAATCATGATGCGCTTGGCGTTGTCGTCGGTGCCGTACTTTTCCACAATCAGGTTGCCCAGGGCATCGGTGCGAAGGCTATCCACATGCCCCGTCAACAGGGTTTTGATGACATCGGCCACATTGTGCTCGTTGCCCGAAGGCCCCCAGGGTTCCAAAAGGGTTTTGAGCGTATTTTTAAGCATGGGTATTCCCTCCCTCGTATTGTTGTAGGAACGCGTCGGCTAATGCGTACTGCGCGTTGATGTCCTCTTCTTTGGCCACATTGCTGCCCGAATGGATGTAGCGGCAGGGGACGGACAGCACCACGGTGCGGCAGCCCGCCCGGGCACGCTGGAAGGAGCCGCCGTCGTTGCCGCCGCTGGTGCCCCGCTTTACCTGGGCGGGGATGCCGCTTTGCTTGGCCACCTCCAGCATCTGGCGGAATAAATCCCGGTCGGCAATGCTGGCGCCGTCCATAAAGCTGACGGCCACCCCCTGGCCCACGCTGGTAACATGGAACCTTTCGGGCACATTGCCCAAATCATTGCAGGCGGTGCCCTCTAAGATAATGGCGGCATCGGCATCGATGGCGTAGGCTGCCCCTTGAGAGCCCCGCAGCCCCACCTCCTCCTGGGAGACGAAGGCCACGGTGATATCGCAGGGATAGTCGTTCTTAAGCAGCCTGAGCAGGTTGTAACACCCCACCCGGTCGTCCAGGGCTTTGGAGACAATCAACTCCCCCAGGTTTTCGTACACGGTATCAAAGGCGGCATAGGTGCCCAGGGGGCACAGGCTTTCGGCCTCCTGCTTGTCCTTAGCGCCGATGTCGATGTACAGCCCGTCGTAGGACAGCACCTTCTGCCGGTCGGCGGCGGATTGCAGGTGGATGGCCTTGGCGCCGATTACGCCCTTCACATCCCCCATGCGCACCCACTTGCTGATGATCACCCGGGGATCAATGCCCCCGGCGCTGCGGAAGCGCAGCAGGCCATCCTCGGTATGGCCGACGATGATGAAGCCCACCTCGTCCATGTGGGCGGCCAAGGCAACATGGGGGGCATTGTCCAGGCCGCTTTTCTTGTGGCAGATAACATTGCCCATTTTATCAATATGTACGCTGCTGCATACCTTGCGGGCAGCCTCGTACAGGGCTTTGCGTACCGGGGCTTCGTTGCCCGATACGCCGTCCAGTTCGCACAGGGTTTTCAGATCCATAGCTCATCCTCCCAGCCGGGCTGCACGCTGGCGGCAAAGTGGGCCAGCAGGCGGCCGCCCTCTTCCAGGGCATGCATGTCAAAAAGCTCCACCGTGGTGTGCATGTACTTGATGGGTAGCTCCAATAATATGGTGGGCACACCGGCGCGCACCACGCCCAGGTCGTCGGCATCGGTGCCGGTGGAACGGGGCATCACCTCCAGCTGCACATCGATGTTCTGCGCCTTGGCCACATCCATCAATTTTTTGTGCAAAACGGGGTGGATAAAGGGGCCGATGCCAGCGCCCAGGCTGGTCAGCTTCAGGGTGTCCTGGGGGTCTGCGTCGGGGGTGGCGGCATGGCATACATCAAGAGCAACGCCAAAGTCCGGGTCCACCTCAAAGCCCGCCATCTTGGCGCCGTAGGAGCCAATCTCCTCCTGGCAGGTGGCGACAAAGTACAGGTCCGCCTCGTGGCGCATGTTCTGCAATAGCTGCATGGCGCGGTACATGATACCCACGCAAGCCCGATCGTCCGCCGTCTTGGTGGCATAGCGCCCGTTCTTTAGCGAGACAAAACGGTTCTCCAGCTGAATCTGATCGCCGATGTGCACCAGGGCGCGCACCTTGTCAGCAGGCAGCCCCAGGTCGACGTATAAATCATCCCGCTGGTAGTTCTTCTCCCGCTCCTTGGCGGTCAACAGGTGGGGAGGCTTGGCGCCCACCACCCCCAGCAGGTTTTCCTTTGCCAGAACGCGCACCCGCATGCCCGGCAGGATGCGGGGATCCACCCCGCCCACCGAGCCCATGCGCAGGCTGCCGTCATCCTCTATTTTCGTGACCATCATACCGATTTCGTCCAGGTGCGCGGCGAACATCACCTTGGGCCCACTGCCCTTTTTGCGGGCAATCACGCTGTTGGTGGGGGTAATGTACACCTCGTCGCACAGGGGCCTGAACTGGTCGGCGATATACTGCGCCACAGGCCCTTCATGGCCCGTGAGGCCGTGCTGCGCGATGGCCTCGCGCAGAAATTGCTCCAACTCCATCCTGCCTTCCTTTCCAGCCCGCAAGCAGGCTGTAAACAGTTTAAATAGTATAGCATTGAGAGGAAAACAATGCAAGAAAAGCAAGGGGTAACAACGGAAAAGGATGGGTCAAGGGGTGTCGTCGGGATGTCCTGCGCTTCCTACCCGATACGCTACGCTTATTGGGAGCGTCCGCTACGGAATCCCTCCTCTCAATCGGAAGCAGGCTTCCGATTGTTTTGG
>CAYFSQ010000059.1:0-10803 GCA_964345895.1 uncultured Oscillospiraceae bacterium | reverse complement strand
GTTAGGCCTGCTGCTGGCCACCATCGGCCAGGACCCCATGTACGGCGTGCAGCGCTTGACCTTCGGCTCCCGCCAGTTGCTGAGCGGTATTGAGATGATCCCCGTACTGATTGGTATTTTCGCTGTCGCCGAGGTGCTGCAGCAGACCATGGAAAAGGATCGTCTGAAGGCCGAAGACGGCATTGGCGGCGGCCAGGTGAAAACCACCATGCCCAAGTGGAAAGAATGGCTAAGCATCAAGTGGGTCATCGTCCGCTCTTCCATTATCGGCACCATCGTGGGCATCCTGCCCGGCGCCGGCGCCACCATCGCCTCCTTCCTGTGCTACACCACCGAGACCCGGCTGTCCAAGCATCCTGAGAAGTTCGGCACCGGCATCATCGATGGCGTAGCCGCCTCTGAAGCCGCCAACAACGCCGCCACCGGCGGTGCCATGGTGCCCCTGCTGAGCCTGGGCATCCCCGGCGGCAACGCTGCCGCCGTTATGATGAGCGCCCTGGTATTAAAGGGCGTACAGCTTGGCCCGCTGCTGCTGATCAACCAGCCCACCTACCTGAGCGCTACCTTTGTCTCGATGATTATCGCCAACATCGTCATGGTGTTCGTGGCCATCGCCATCGCCAAGGCGTTCGCCAAGATTCTGGCCGTGCCCTACTCCATCCTGGGCCCCATTATCATCATGCTGGCCATCATCGGCTCCTATGCCACTTCGATGAATATTGCCGACGTGCAAATCATGGCCATTGCAGGTATCGCCGGCCTGGTTTTCCGGGTGATGAAGTTCAACTCTGCTGCCCTGATTCTGGGCCTGGTGCTGGGCTCCATCTGCGAAGGCAACTTCAGCCGCGCCTTCACCAGCTCTCGCGGTAATGTGTTTGACATGTTCAACCGTCCCATTGCCGGCGTTATCATGATTGTCTGCATCATCGCGCTGACCTACCCCATCATCTCCCCCCTGATCAAAAAGAAAACCAAGAAGCCTGCCGAAGAGGCGGCTGAATAAAAACCACTGGAAGGCACAGGCGGGATGCCTGTGCCTTCCTTCTTGAAAGGACTCTCTTTGGATATGCTGCTGACGCTGCTGTGCGCCCTCTTTGGTGGACTCATCCTCCAAAGGCTCAAGGTGCCCGGCGGCATGATGGTAGGCGCAGTCATCGGCGCCAGTGCCTTTAACATTGCAACGGGCCAGGCGTACATGCATCCCCTGGCCAAGACGGCGGCGCAGATTGCCGCTGGCGCCTTCATCGGTGTAGGCGTCAAACGGGAAGACTTGGGGCAGATGCGCGCCCTTGTAAAGGTGGCGCTGCTGGTGATCACCAGCCTGCTGGTTGTCAACCTGGTGACAGGGCTGCTGATTTATGCCCTCAGCCCCCTGGACCCACTGACAGCCTTTATGTCCAGCGCCCCGGGGGGATTGTCCGACATCCCCATGATTGCTGCCGACCTGGGGGCCGATGCCAGCCAGGTGGTGGTGCTGCAGTTTGTGCGCTTTGTGTTGGGCATTGCCATCTTCCCCACCGTCATCGGTCATGTGTCCCAGGAGGACGCCAGCGCCCATGACCACGATTATAAAGCCCCCAAGGGGGATTGGCCCCATACCCTGCTGACGCTGGCGGTGTCCGCCGTGTTTGGCTTCATCGGCAGGGCCTCCGGCGTGCCGGGGGGTACCATGGCCTTTTCCACCGTGGGCACCATCATCTTTAAGCTAAGCTACCCCAAGGCCTGCATGCTGCGCCCGGTGCGCAGGGCAGCCCAGTGGTTATCTGGGGCCTATGTGGGGGCGGGCATTGGCATGGTGCAGGTGGTTGCCCTGAAGTACCTGGCGCTGCCGGCGGTGGTGCTGGTTACCTGCTATTCCCTGGCCTGTGTGTTGATTGGCAACATGCTGCAAAAGCTCAAGTACTTTGACAGGCGGGAATCCTACCTGGCGGCCACCCCTGCGGGGGCCAGCGACATGGCGCTGATTTCGGCAGACCTGGGGGTGTACAATGTGCGCCTGGTGCTGCTGCAGGTGATGCGCCTGGTGGTGGTGATCACCACATTTCCTACGATACTAAGCGCCATCGCGCGTTTGATTGTATAATACTGCCCGCTTAGCGGGTGAACGATAAAAGGAGGGTATTGCCATGCGGATTGTGAAACCGGCTATGGCTGGAACACTGGAATCCAGCGACGTGCAGGTAACCATCGAGCCAAGTGAAGGCGGCGTGGAAATGGAGCTGCAGTCCAGCGTATTAACCCAGTACGGACGGCAGATTAAGGCCTGTGTCCAGGATACCTTGCAGCAGCTGGATGTGGACAATGTGCGGGTTACCGTGGTGGACAAAGGCGCCCTGGAGTGCACCATCAAAGCCCGGGTGCAGTGCGCGGTGTACAGAGCCGCCGGGGTGGAAACAGGCTTTCCCTGGGGAGGTGCCATCAAATGACACAGGAAAAGAGACTGCGCCGCCTGCGGCGCTCCATGATGTTCTTAAACGCTCAGCGCCCGGCGCTGATTAAGGACGCCTATATCTACAAGCCGGACAGCCTGATGCTGGACTTAGAGGACGCCGTTGCCGAAAACCAGAAGGACGCCGCCCGCTTTTCCCTCTACAATGCCCTTCAGTCGGTGGACTATCGCGGCGTGGAAAAGATTGTGCGCATCAACGGCCTGGACACCCCCCACTGGCAGGAGGACATCCGCGTTACCGTGGCAGGCGGCGCTGATGGCATCCGCATTGCCAAGTGCGAAACCGCCCAGGACGTGCACACGGTGGTGAAGCACATCGAAATGGCAGAGGAAGAGTTCGGCGTCGAAAAAGGCTTTACTTTGGTGATGGCGGCGCTGGAATCGCCGCTGGGCATCATCAACGCCTATGAAATCTGCAAGGCCTGCCCCGAGCGCATGCTGGGCGTGGCCATCTCCGGCGGCGACTACCGCAAGAGCATGCAGGCCAGCTACAACCCCGGCGGCATCGAGATGCTGGGGGGCCGTGCCAACATGCTGATTGCTGCCCGCGCCGCGGGGGTGCAGTGCTTTGACACCGTATTTACCGACGTGGACGACGAGGAGGGCTTCCGCCAGGAGGTTATCCAGAACAAGCAGATGGGCTTTGACGGCAAGTCCCTCATCAGCCCCAAGCAGATTGCCATCGTCCATGAGATTTTCACGCCCAGCCAGAAGGAAATCCGCACCGCTGAGCGCATTGTGCGCGCCGTGCGGGAGCAGGCCGCCCAGGGCATCGGCGTATTTACGCTGGATGGCAAGATGCTGGACATCGCCTTCCTGCCCGGCGCCGAGCGCACCATCGAGCTGGCCAAGGCGTCCGGCGTGTATGAGGGGGATTTGTAAGATGAAAAACGCAGTCAATCGGGACATACCCCAGGAAGTATTGAACATGGGGTACGAGCCCTTCCAGGGCAGCAACTACAAGGAGGCCCACCAGTATAAAAAGGCGGCGCCCACCGTGCGCATGCACCCTGCCCAGCAGGATACCAAGGTGCTTTCCTCCATCAGGGAGGCCATCAAGGCCGTCAACTTCAAAGATGGCATGACCATTTCCTTCCACCACCACTTCCGGGAAGGCGACTATGTGGTTAACATGGTGATGAAAGAAATCGTCGACATGGGCTTTAAGGACATCACCATTGCCGCCTCTTCCCTGGGCCAGGCCCACGACCCGGTGGCCCAGTACATTGAAGAAGGCATCGTGACAGGCATCCAGACCAGCGGCATCCGCGGCAAGATGGGCGAAGTGGTGTCCCACGGGAAACTGAAGACCCCGGCCATCCTGCGCAGCCATGGCGGCCGCGTGCGCGCCATTGAATGCGGTGAAGTGCACATCGACGTGGCCTTCATCGGCGCCCCCACCAGCGATTGCATGGGCAACGCCCGGGGCAAGGGCGGCAAGAGCGATTGCGGCGTGCTGGGCTATGCGGTGGTGGATTCCAAGTATGCAGACAATGTGGTGGTCATTACCGACTGCCTGGTGGATTTCCCCAACTTCCCCCCCTCCATTGAGGCGGTGGATGTGGACTATGTGGTGGTGGTAGACGAAATTGGCAACCCCAAAAAAATCGCCTCCTCCGCTGCCCGCTTCTCCACCGACCCTAGGGACCTGCTGATGGCAGAGTACTGCGCCAAGGTGATTGAGCATACCCCCTACTTTAAGGACGGCTTCTCCTTCCAGACAGGCGCCGGCGGCCCCAGCCTGGCGGCCAATCGCTTCCTGGAGCCGGTGCTGGTGAAGTACGGCTACAAAATCAGCTGGATTATCGGCGGCATCACCCAGCCGGCAGTGGATCTGCTGAACAAGGGCCTGGTGGGCAGCATCATCGACACCCAGGATTTTGATATCGCCGGTGTCGAAAGCGTGCACAACCATCCCCGGCACTTTGAAATGTCCACCTCCCAGTACGCCAGCCCAGGCAACAAGAGTGCCTTTGTCAACAAGCTGGACTATGTCATCCTGGCCGCTCTGGAAGTGGATACCAATTTTAACGTCAACGTCATCACCGGTTCTGACGGCGTGCTGCGGGGCGCCCCCGGCGGGCATCCCGACACGGCGGCAGGCGCCCGGTGCTGCATCATCGTGACCCCCCTGGTGCGCGGCCGCATGGCCACCATCTGCGAGAATGTGGTGACAGTCACCACCCCCGGCGAAAATGTCGACGTGCTGGTAACGGACTACGGCATCGCCGTCAACCCCCGGCGCCCCGACCTGCTGGAAGCGCTTGAGAAAACCAACCTGCCCCTTCGCACCATTGAAGAACTGCAGCAGGAGGCCTACGCCATGGTGGGCACTCCCGACCCCCTGCCCTTTGAGGACCGGGTTGTGGCGGTGATGGAAGCCAGGGACGGCACCGTGCTGGACGTTGTGCGGCAGATTAACCCCATTGACTAAGAAGGAAACGGCTATGAAACTACACAAAGACGGTGCATTTTTACAGGGCGGCAAGGTGGTATTGCCCGAAAACGCCCAGGGCTTGAGCAAGGAACAGGGCAAAAAGGGTACCCTGACCTACAATATCCTGACAAGCCACAATACTTCAGGGGATGACAAGAAGCTGAAGCTGCGCTTTGACTCCCTCACCAGCCACGATATCACCTATGTGGGCATCATCCAGACAGCCCGTGCCAGCGGCATGGAGAAGTTCCCCATGCCTTATGTGCTGACCAACTGCCACAACAGCCTGTGCGCCGTGGGCGGCACCATCAACGAGGACGACCATGCCTTCGCCCTGTCGGCGGCAAAAAAATACGGCGGCACCTATGTGCCCACCAACATGGCGGTCATCCATAGCTACAACCGGGAAGAAATGGCAGGCTGCGGCCGCATGATTCTGGGCTCTGACAGCCATACCCGCTACGGCGCCCTGGGCACCATTTCCATCGGTGAAGGCGGCGGCGAACTGGCCAAGCAGCTGCTGAACCGCACCTACGATGTGGACATGCCCGAAGTGGTGGGCGTCTACCTGTATGGTGCGCCCCGCCACGGCGTTGGGCCCCAGGACGTAGCCCTGGCGCTGATCAAGGCGGTGTTTGATTCCGGCTTTGTCAAGAACCGGGTGATGGAGTTTGTGGGCCCTGGCATCGACGGCCTGCCGGTGGAGTACCGCAACGGCATCGACGTGATGACCACCGAAACCACCTGCCTTAGCTCCATCTGGCGTACCGATGAGAAGGTGCAGGAATACTATAAAAACCATGGCCGAGAGGACGCCTACAAGGAAATGAGCCCGGCAGAAGGCGCCTACTACGACCGGATGATCGAGGTGGACCTGTCTGCCGTGGAACCCATGATTGCCCTGCCCTTCCACCCCAGCAAGGCCTATCCCATCCGGGAGTTCTTACAGAATGCCAAGGAACTGCTTCAGGGTATTGATGAGGAAGTTAAGGAGCAGTTCCCTAACCTTAACATGCCTTCCCTTGTGGACAAGCTGGACGCGGAGGGCAACTTCCACGTGGATCAGGGGATTGTAGCGGGCTGCTCCGGCGGCACCTATGACAACCTGTGCGTGGTGGCCAACGTGATGCGCGGCCATACCCCGGGCAACGGCAGCTTTACCTTCAGCGTCTATCCCGGCAGCCAGCCGGCCAACCTGGCCCTGGCCAAGGCGGGCGTCACCGCCGACCTGCTGGAAAGCGGCATCATCGTGCGGGAGGCCTTCTGCGGCCCCTGCTTTGGTGCAGGCGACACCCCCGCCAACGGCGGTTTCTCCATCCGTCACACCACCCGCAACTTCATCAACCGCGACGGCTCCAAGCCGGGGGATGGCCAGCTGTCCTATGTGGCGCTGATGGATGCCCGTTCCATCGCGGCCACCGCCCGCAACGGCGGCATCCTGACCCCTGCAGATGAGGTGGCGTTTGACGAGAGCATCCCCGCCTATCAGTACGACAAGGGGCTGTACCAGCGCCGGGTGTTCCATGCCGACAAGGCAGACCCCTCGGTGGAGCTGGTCATGGGCCCCAACATCAAGGATTGGCCCACCATGCCCGCGCTGAAAGAGCACCTGATGTTCAAGGTAGTGTCCAGCCTGCTGGATCCCGTTACCACCACCGACGAGCTGATTCCCTCGGGAGAAACCTCCTCCTACCGTTCCAACCCCCTGCGCCTGGCGGAGTTTACCTTAAGCCGCCGCGACCCCGGCTATGTGGGCCGCGCCAAGGATATCGCCCAGCAACGGGACAACTTTGACAAGGGCCAGGTCTCCGGCGAGGTACAGGACGCGCTGAAAGCTTTTGCGGCAGCCGGCGCCAAGGCAGAGGAAAAGGACATCACCCTGGGCAGCGGCATCTATGCCATCAAGCCCGGCGACGGCTCCGCTCGTGAGCAGGCGGCCAGCTGCCAGCGGGTGCTGGGCGGCTCCGCCAATGTGGTGAAGGAGTACGCCACCAAGCGCTACCGCTCCAACCTGATTAACTGGGGCATCTTCCCCTTCCTGGCGGAAGAAACCCTGGCCGAGGGCGAGTATGTGCTGGTGCCCGGCCTGCGCAAAGCAGTGGAAAGCGACCAGGCGGACATCCCCGCCTACGCTGTGAAGGACGGCAAGGCACGGTCCCTGACCCTTCGCCTGGGCGGCCTTACAAAGGACGAGCGGCAGATTCTGCTGGACGGCTGCCTGATTAACTTCTACAAGAACAATTAAGAGCAAAAAACGGTGAGGAGCGCTTTGCAAAGCGCCCCTCACCGTAACCCCACCCCTGAAACTTTGAACAGGGATGATGAGAACTTCGGGCTTTAGCCCTGGAGTTCTTTTTCTTTCAGTGCTTTTTCAATCAGGATTCTGCCCTTTTCCCTAAGGCAGGTGGGCAGGCTGTTGTGGGGCTGCCGGTGCCACACCACGCACTCGGAACAGATGCCGTGGCGGGGGCAGTCGGAAGTGCAGGGGCAGCCGGGGTTGACATCCCGTTGCAAATCCACCTTGACCACCAGCTTGTGGACGGCACCCTGCTGCCCACCGACGTGGCCGCCCACCATGTGGGCTTCCCCGGGGAAAAACGCGGCGAAGTGCCCGGCCTTCAGGTGCAGAGGCAGCCCCTGGGGGCCGCCCAGCAGCTTGCGGCCGTCCTGGCCTTCGGGCAGCACATCCCCCGGCTGCAGCTCCTGTGCGGGGCGGATATGGATGATTTCTTCGCCTTCAAGGCATATCATCACGTCCACGGTGTGGAAGTGCTCCTCAAACTTGCGCTGGGCATCCTCCCGGGTATCGTAGGCTTTGTCCCGTACCTCAAAGCCCTGGGCCTTTAAGGCGTCGGCCAGCGGTACGCCCTTTTTTTCGTGGGCAAACATGGCCTTGTCCAGCCCCGGCAGCGCGCTGCGGTAGCAGTTCAGGCGCTGGGTGGTGTCCAGTATCATGGGGGATCCCTCCTTTAAGGCAGGTGTTGATTATTTATCCTTGCGCTGCTTTTTCATGAAGGCCTTGATGTCCTCCCGGCACTTGCCGCATTTGCTGCCCGCGCCGGTCTTGTCCTTCACGTCCTTATACTTTTCTGCGCCCTTGTCCATGGCTTTGATGATATCGCCCTTGGTTATCTTTTTGCAGCTGCACAGTACTTTATCCGGGTTCATGGCATACCCTCCTTTTGGTAGAATATACCCAGGATGGGGCTTTACAGTTCGCTGATATTATAGGGTGTAATCTGGTAGACAAAGTAGTTCAGCCAGTTCAGGTACAGCAAGTTGGCGTGGGCCCGCCAGGAAACAAGGGGCGGCTTTGTGTCATCATCCTTGGGAAAATAGTTTTTGGGCACCTCTATGGGCAGCCCTGCGTTTTTGTCCCGGAGGTATTCGTTTTTCAACGTGTCCGGGTCATACTCTGAGTGGCCGGTGATAAACACCTGGTGGCCCCGCTCGGTCATCAGGGCATAGATGCCCGCCTCCTGGGAAGCGGCCAGTATCTTTAACCCCGGCACCTGCTCGATGTCCTCCCTGCGGATGGTGGTGTGCCGCGAGTGGGGCACCATGAAGGTTTCATCAAAACCCCGGAAAAGGATGGGGTTTTTATACTCCACCTGGTGGGGGAATACGCCGAACAACTTTTTATCCAGGGGATGCTTGTTGATGCCGTAGTGGTAGTATAGCGCCGCCTGGGCACCCCAGCAGATGTGGAAGGTGCTGAACACATGGGTCTTGCTCCATTCCATGATGTCGCACAGTTCCTGCCAGTACTCCACCTCTTCAAAGGGCATCTGTTCCACCGGCGCGCCGGTGATGATCAGGCCGTCGTACTTTTCGTGCTTCACCTCGTCAAAGGTTTTGTAAAAGGACAGCAGGTGCTGCTGGGAGGTGTTTTTAGACTGGTGGGTGCTGGTGTGCATCAAGTCCAGCTCCACCTGCAAGGGGGTGTTGCCCAGCAGGCGGGCCAACTGGGTTTCGGTCTGCACCTTGGTGGGCATCAGGTTCAGCAGCAGGATGCGCAGCGGGCGGATATCCTGGGTCAGCGCCCGGTGCTCTGTCATGACGAATATATTTTCGTTTTGCAATATCTCGGTGGCGGGCAACTTGTTGGGGATTTTAATGGGCATGGTTCAGCCTCTTTTGCTTGTATTTTATATGCTTTCCAGCGCCTGCTGTATGTCGTTGATGATGTCCTCCGCCGCTTCCAGGCCGATGGATAGGCGCACCAGGTCAGGGGAGACGCCAGCCAGGCGCAGTTCCTCATCGGTCATCTGCCGGTGGGTGCTGCTGGCGGGGTGCAGGCAGCAGGTCTTGGCATCGGCCACATGGGTGGCGATGCTGGCCAGGCGCAGACCCTTCATAAAGGTTTCGGCGGCTTTGCGCCCCCCCTTCACCCCAAAGCTGATCACGCCGCAGGCACCCTTGGGCAGGTACTTCTTGGCTAATTCGTGGCAGGGGTCGCTGGCCAGCCCCGGGTACTTCACCCAGGCTATATCCTGACGGCTTTGTAAAAACTCGGCCACCGCCAGGGCGGTTTGGCTGTGGCGCTGCATGCGCAGGTGCAGGCTTTCCAGCCCCAGGTTTAACAAAAAGGCATTCTGGGGGGATTGGACGGCGCCCAAATCCCGCATCAGCTGGGCCACCGCCTTGGTGATGTAGGCACCCTCAAGGCCAAAGCGTTGGGTGTAGGTGATGCCGTGGTAGCTGTCATCAGGGGTGCAAAGGCCAGGGAACTTGTCGGGGTACTTTGTCCAGTCAAACTTGCCGCTGTCCACAATGCAGCCGCCTACGGCAGCGCCGTGGCCATCCATGTACTTGGTGGTGGAATGGGTAACGATGTCCGCACCGTGCTCAAAAGGGCGGCAGAGGATGGGGGTGGCGAAGGTGTTGTCCACGATCAAGGGCACGCCGTGGGCGTGGGCAGCGCTGGCGAAGCGCTCAATATCAAACACAATCAGTGCAGGGTTGGCGATGGTCTCGCCGAACACCGCCTTGGTGTTGGGGCGGAAGGCGGCACTTAGCTCTTCATCGCTGCAATCGGGGGGCACAAAGGTAAACTCGACGCCCATGCGCCTCATGGTAACGGCAAACAGATTGTAGGTGCCGCCGTAGATGGTGGCGCAGCTGACCACATGATCCCCGCAGGAAGCGATATTGAATATGCTGTAAAAGGAGGCCGCCTGGCCCGACGCCGTCAGCAGGGCGGCGGTGCCCCCCTCCAGGTTGGCGATTTTGCTGGCCACATGGTCGCTGGTGGGGTTGGCCAGACGGGTGTAAAAGTAGCCGCTGGCTTCCAGATCAAACAGCTTGCCCATGTCCTCGCTGGTATCGTATTTAAAGGTGGTGCTCTGAATAATGGGAAGCTGCCGGGGCTCGCCGTTGCCCGGCTGGTACCCCGCCTGCAGGCACCGGGTGTCCAAGGTGTAGTCGTCCATGGGCCCTCCTTATACTTCGCGCCTTCACGTATGATTATTCAGCGCGGAAACAATTGCATGAATTATGCCCAAAGGGCTGCAGGTTGTCAATGCAAAGGGCGGTCATACCACCGTGAATACGAAAGAGAGACAAAAGATACGCAGAAAAGGTAAAAATTTTCCGCTTCCCCTTGACCAATTCCACTTTCCATGGTAATATTTCTTTTGCCGTATAAGCGGTTGTGCCCACACTGGGCTCTCGATGACCCATTAGCTCAGTCGGCAGAGCACTTGACTTTTAATCAAGGTGTCCCGCGTTCGAGTCGCGGATGGGTCACCATTTTCGGGGGGAATTTGCGGGCGTGGCGGAATGGCAGACGCGCCAGACTTAGGATCTGGTGCCGAAAGGTGTAAGAGTTCAAGTCTCTTCGTCCGCACCATCCCCGCCCATGTGCGGTAGTAGCTCAGTTGGTAGAGCGCCACCTTGCCAAGGTGGAGGTCGCGAG
>CAYFSQ010000058.1:0-10848 GCA_964345895.1 uncultured Oscillospiraceae bacterium | reverse complement strand
AGGATGCCAAGGTATGGTTGAATGACGGCAGGATGTATGTCGCCGGCTTTTCCGATCTGCGCAGTACGCTATCCAAGGTTCAAAAAGTGTTCGGCATCCATTCGGTATGCCCAGCGGTGGAAATGGATAAAGAGAATTTTGATGCCGTTTGCCAGCAGGCGGTGCAAATGATGCAGCCTTTATCCGGCACGTTTAAAGTGGTCGCTCGGCGCTCTGACAAGAAATATTTTCTGGACTCACCCCAGATTAATGGAAAGATGGGGGAGTATATTTTGAATGCATGCCCTGATTTGACAGTGGACGTCAAGCAGCCGCAGCATGTGATGAATGTGGAAATCAGAGAGTTTGCCTACCTCTATGTGGAGGTGCTGCCTGGTGCAGGTGGCATGCCTGTAGGAAGCAACGGAAAGGCTGCCCTGCTTTTGTCTGGCGGGATAGATAGCCCCGTGGCAGGATATATGATTGCAAAACGCGGCGTAGAGCTGTGTGCCGTCCACTTTTATTCTTTTCCCTATACTGGGGAACGCTCCAAGGAAAAGGTATTACAGCTGGCGCGCACCTTGGCTGTCAGCAGTTGCGGGATGCGTGTACACATCGTGCCTTTCACAAAAATACAGATGCAGATACATGAAAAATGCCCGCCGGAGTATACAACCCTCATAATGCGGCGCTTTATGATGCGCTTAGCTGACCTTGTGGCTGAACGGGAAAATGCACAAGCCTTGATTACAGGCGAATCCATTGGCCAGGTAGCCAGCCAGACCATGGATGCCCTTTGCTGCACAGATGCAGTTGTTAACCGTCCCGTGTTCAGGCCACTGATTGGCTTTGACAAGGTGGACATTATCGACTATGCGAAAAAAATAGACACCTACGAAACATCCTGTCTTCCGTATGAAGATTGCTGCACTGTCTTTACACCCAAGCATCCCATTACCCATCCCAAGCTGGACAAAACAGAAGTTGCTGAGGCTGTGCTGGATGTTGAGGGGCTTGTTCAGGAAGCCATGCAGGGCATAGAGGTTATTGAATTATAATTGTCAAGGTGAAACCCTTGACAGATGAATAAATCCGCGTATAATACTCTTGTCAAGTCATTTGCTTGACAGGAGGTATACTGGTGAGCAGCGCGAGCAGATTGGATCGGAAAGTGGAGTATGGTGCACTATCCTCATTTTATTCTGCGCTGTTAACAAAAAACCAGCGCACCATGGTACGGTTGTATTGCGATGAAGACTTGTCCCTGGGCGAAATTGCCCGCCAGATGGACATCACCCGGCAAGGGGTCTGCGATACCATCAACCGTGCTTTTCTCAAGCTGGATCAGTTTGAGGAAGCGTTGGGCCTTTCAAAGCGGTTTGGGCACATGGTAGAAAAGCTTTCCTTATGCGGAGATAAACTTAACAACGTACGTGCTACCGCAGATACTGCGCACCACCTAAAGGAAGCCCAAGATATACTGAACTCCATTTTGGAAGAGGAGGAATAGCCATGGCTTTTGAGAGCCTTTCGGATAAACTGCAAAATGCATTTAAAAAGCTGACCGGGAAGGGTAAACTGAACGAGCAGAACATCAAGGATGCCATGCGCGAAGTACGCCTTGCTCTTCTTGAGGCGGACGTCAACTACCTGGTCGTCAAGGATTTTATCAAGCAAGTGACCGAGCGCAGCGTTGGAACAGAAATTCTTTCTTCCCTCAACGCAGGTCAGCAGGTTGTCAAAATTGTCAATGAGGAACTGACCAACCTGATGGGTGGCGCCAACGCCCGGCTGACCTGGTCTTCCTCTGTGCCCACCATTTACATGCTCTGCGGCTTGCAAGGTGCCGGTAAAACCACCATGGCTGCCAAACTGGCAAGCTATCTGCGCAAGCAGGGGAAGAAGCCCATGCTGGCTGCCTGCGATATTTATCGCCCGGCCGCCATCAAACAACTTCAGATTGTTGGTGAAAAGGTAGGCGTGCCTGTCTTTGAAAAAGGCACGCAGGACCCGGTAATCACCGCAAAAGAAGCGGTGGAAAATGCGCGCTACTATGGCAACGATGTGTTGATTATCGATACGGCAGGCCGGTTACACATTGATGAAACCCTGATGGACGAATTAGAGAATATCAAACAAGCAGTCCGTCCCCAGGAAATTTTATTGGTTGTAGATGCCATGACTGGTCAGGATGCGGTAAACGTAGCCAAGTCCTTTAATGAAAAATTAACGGTAGACGGCGTTATCATTACCAAGCTTGACAGCGATACCCGCGGCGGCGCTGCCCTCTCTGTACGCGCGGTAACTGGGCGCCCGATTAAGTTTGCCGGCACCGGTGAAAAGCTGGAGGACATCGAGCCTTTCCACCCTGAGCGCATGGCTTCCAGAATATTGGGCATGGGCGATGTGCTTACCCTGATTGAGAAAGCGACCCAGGCCATGGAAGACGGTGACATGGACCTGAAGGGCAAGCAGAAGTCTGTTAAGGATATGACTTTGGATGACTTCCTTGACCAGATGCAGCAGCTAAAAAAGATGGGGCCGCTGCAAAATGTTCTGGGCATGTTGCCTGGCATTGGCAGCAAGCTGAAGGACGTGGAGATTGACGACAACGCCATGAAGAAACCCGAGGCAATTATCCGCTCCATGACGCTGAAAGAGCGCCGTTTGCCCTCTATTCTCAACGCCAGCCGCCGCAAGCGTATTGCAGCAGGTGCAGGTGTTACGGTGCAGGATGTCAATCAGTTGATGCGTCAGTTCGAGCAGATGCAGAAAATGATGAAGCAAATGTCGGGCAAGCGCGGCATGATGGGCCGCATGAAAATGCCCTTTTAATTCCAGGCAATCATCTTAATGATTAGCATATACATTCTTGAGGAGGAAATAACCCAATGGCAGTCAAAATTCGCTTAAAGAGAATTGGTATGAAAAAGCATCCCTTCTATCGCGTGGTTGTGGCAGACGAACGCTCTCCCCGCGATGGCCGTTTCATCGAAGAAATTGGCACCTATGACCCCATGAAGCAGCCTGCAGAAATCAAAATCGATAATGAAAAGGCCGCAGGCTGGCTGAAGAACGGTGCACAACCCACGGATACCGTGCGTATATTGCTCAAAAAGAGCGGCGCCATCGAAGGTTAATGGCTATGGCTGAAAAAAATATGCAGCAACTTGTGCAGTATCTGGCGAAATCCCTGGTAACAGAACCAGACAAGGTGAATGTGTCTGTTACAGAGGGCCCTGATGCTGTCATTATGGAGCTGAATGTAGCGCCTGAGGACATGGGTAAAGTGATTGGTAAGCAGGGCAGAATAGCCAAAGCCATTCGCTCCATTGTCAAGGCTGCCACAGCCAAGGGAGAAAAATCTGTATTCGTTGAAATTCAATAAAGACGCTTCGGCGTCTTTTTCCATGGTGATTTATGTTAAGTAAGTATTTAATAGCTGGTGAAGTGTTAAAGCCCCAAGGGTTAGACGGTCTGGTAAAGGTGCGTGTTGATATGGACACGCCTGAAATGATGATGGGGCTTAAGACCTTGTACCTATCCGCCGAGGGTGGATACCAAGCGCTGTCTGTTTTAAGGTCCCAGATACGGGAAGGATATGCCTTCCTGCACTTTGAGGGCATCAACTCCAGGGAGCAGGCCGAGGGGATACGAGGCGAAATGCTCTATATGAAGCGCGAGGATGCACCAGAATTGCCGGAAGGCCGGCATTATATCTGCGATCTGATTGGTTGCAAAGTATATACCATAGATAATAGGGAAATAGGTACCATACGGGAAGTGCTGCAGCCTGGCGCCAATGATGTGTATGTGGTGGATACCCCACAAGGCGAAATGCTGCTGCCGGCACTTAGGCATGTGGTTACGGATGTTGATATCTATGCCCGTTCTGTTTATGTTGACGAAGAAAAGTTGGATGAGGTAGCGGTATTTGGAGATTAATATCCTGACAATTTTTCCGGAAATGTTTCGTGCGCTGGATAGCAGTATCCTGGGACGCGCTCAGGATACAGACAAGATACAGCTGCATGTGCACAATATCCGGGACTATTCCAAGAACAAGCATAAAAACACGGATGACTACCCCTTTGGCGGTGGTGCAGGCATGCTGATGATGGTACAGCCCATTGCAGATGCCTTTGACGCCATCACCCCTGCCCCCTATCAAGGAAAGCGGATCTATATGAGCCCCCGAGGAAAGCAGTTAACGCAACAGCTTGTTCGGGAGCTTTCCAAAGAATCAAGCTTGACGATTCTTTGCGGCCGCTATGAAGGGGTGGATGAGCGGGTGATGGATGCTTATATCGACATGGAAATATCAATTGGAGACTATGTGCTGACCGGCGGGGAGCTGCCCGCCATGGTGTTGGTGGATAGTGTGTCCCGTATGTTACAAGGGGTGCTAGGCAGCGAAGAAAGCGCGCAGGATGAGAGCTTTTCCGAAGATGGATTGCTGGAGTATCCCCAGTATACTAGGCCACGAGAGTTTCGCGGGATGTCGGTTCCGGAGGTGTTATTAAACGGTAACCACGCGCAAATACTTAAGTGGCAGCGGGAACAGGCTATTCTAACCACCAAAAAAAGGCGTCCTGATATGTTGCAAAGTGCAAATCTAACGAAAAAAGAATGGGAATGGATTCAGAACTTGCGGGAGGTATCGGAGGAATGACAATCAGAGAAATGCTGGAACAGCGTGAAGAAACATACTTGTCATCCTTTGCTGCCAAAAGCAGTCAGTCAAAGGGGCGTATAAAACCATTGAACCCCTGTGATTTACGAACTTGTTTTCAGAGGGACAGGGATCGGATACTTCACTGTAAAAGCTTTCGGAGGCTTCAATTTAAGACCCAGGTGTTTCTTTCACCCGAAGGGGACCATTACCGTACTCGTCTGACCCACACCCTGGAAGTTTCTCAGATAGCCCGCACCCTTGCAAGAGGATTGCGCCTTAACGAAGACCTGACCGAGGCCATCGCTCTTGCCCACGACTTGGGGCATACCCCCTTTGGCCATATTGGAGAAAGAACGCTGAACCGATTGACAGCGGATGGGTTTAAGCATTACGAACAAAGCCTGCGTGTGGTAGATGTCTTGGAAGGAACAGATGGTCTTAACCTAAGCTGGGAGGTTCGTGACGGCATTGGACACCATTCAGGGTCTGCCCGTGCCGCTACTCTGGAGGGGCAATGCGTCGCCAAGGCGGATCGCATCGCCTACATTAACCATGATATCGACGACGCTCTTCGGGGCGGCATTATCCAGGAGTTTGAATTGCCTCACAACAGTTTGAAAGTGTTGGGTCAGTCCCATGGGCAGCGCATCAATACTATGATTAATGATATCATCACCCAAAGCGTGGATAAGCCTGAAATCATCATGTCGGAAAAAATCCAGCAAGCCACTGACGAGCTGCGGGCATTTCTTTTTCAGCGGGTCTATCAGGATAAATGGCGCAGCGACGAAGAACGGAAATGTGATTTTATTATGGAGAACTTGTTCAAGCATTATATGGAGCATCCCGGTGATATGAGTAAGGAATTTATCGAAGGCTCTTTTAAAGAGGGTACCGAGCGCGCAGTTGTGGATTATGTTGCCTCCATGACCGACCGTTTTGCCATGCGAACCTTCAAACGCTTGTTTGAGCCGGATGCCTTTAGCGTACTTTAACAGATGAGGCAGGAATTTCGAGGCGAAGAGAGAATACATTAATTGGGTGATGTAAGAATGGCGCTTCGCTTCCCTTCCAGCTGGATTGATGAACTGTATGCACGGGCGGACATAGTCCAACTTGTCAACAACTATCTCCCGCTAAAAAAGAAGGGGCACAACTTCTGGGGCTTATGCCCTTTTCATAATGAGAAAACACCATCGTTCTCCGTCAATCAGGAATTGAACGTTTACTATTGCTTTGGCTGCAAAGCAGGGGGAAACATAGCCCAGTTTGTGATGGAGATGGAAAGGCTTAGTTATCCCGAAGCGTTGGAGTATCTGGCTAAACAGGTAGGCTTCCCATTGCCAAAGACCATGGCGGTTAAGGAAGACGAAGCCCTCCAGTCTTTGAAGGAGCGTATCTATCTTGCCAACGAGGCGGCTGCCCGATATTATCATGAAATGCTATGG
This sequence comes from uncultured Oscillospiraceae bacterium, assembly GCA_964345895.1. Classification (GTDB taxonomy): domain Bacteria; phylum Bacillota; class Clostridia; order Christensenellales; family Aristaeellaceae; genus DTU024. The sequence goes on along the minus strand of CAYFSQ010000058.1, from coordinate 4,746 downwards.
AAACCTGAAGGCGAGAAGGTGCTGTCCTACCTGCGGCAGCGAAAGATGGATGATAATACCATCCGGAAGTTTGGTTTGGGGGCGAGCAACCAAGGATGGGATAGTCTTTCCGCAACGCTGCAGCATCAGGGATTTACCCTGGAAGAAATGCAGCAGGCCGGACTCATCGCCGTTAAAGAAAAGCACCACTACGATATGTTCAGAGACCGGGTGATGTTTCCCATCATCAACTTGTATGGCAAGGTTCTGGGCTTTGGCGGCAGGGCTCTGGGTGATGCCCAGCCAAAGTATCTGAACACAGCGGATACACCGGTTTTTAACAAGCGGTATGGTGTTTACGCGGCAAATTTGCTGCGCAAACAGCGAAATCTGAAGCGTATTTTATTGGTCGAAGGCTACATGGACGTTATATCTCTGATGCAGCACGGGATGCAGGGAGTCGTCGCCACGCTGGGAACAGCCCTCACCAGCGAGCAAGCCCGCTTTCTTAAGCGCTTTGCCCCTGAAGTATGGATTGCCTACGATGGTGATGAGGCGGGGCAAATGGCCATTGAGAGGGCAATTGAAGTATTCAGGCAGGAGGAGATTCCTGCAAAGGTATTGCAGTTTCCGGATGGCTTGGATCCCGATGATATGATCAGCCGCCATGGCGTTGATGCCCTGCATAAGCTGCAGCCCATTACGGATATATCCTTTACGCTGCGGCGCCTGGAGAAGAAAATGGATATGTCAACCCAGGATGGCAGAACTTCTTATGCAAAACAGGCAGCCAAGATACTAACTGCTGTCCAGGACCCTGTCGAGCTTGATTTGTACCTGAAGGAACTTGCCTTGCGCAGTGGGTTCAGCCGGGATGTGCTGGTAGCCCAGATGCAGGTGGCAGGCAGTAGAATTCTTACAACAAGAAAGCGGGACACGGAGTTAAAGGCCGCACGGGTTAAACCAAGAAGGATGACAAACGAGGGAAATGCCGCAGAACAGATGCTGTTGGGCCTTCTTGCGGCAGGCAAGTTACCGCCCGATTTTATCAGCCGGGAAGATTTTATCACCGATACCTACCAGGAGATAGCAACCCGTTTGTTGCTGGGGGAACAGCCTGTAAAAATAATGACCACCATTGAAGATGATGCAACACGCTCCCTTGTGGGTAAACTATTTACACAGGAAGCCATTGAAGACCCAGACAAAGCACTGGCTGCCGCAGAAGAGTGTCTGAACACCCTGCGAAGACAGAGGATTACAGAACAAATTGATTCCCTCAAGAAGGCCATGGAAACACAGACCCAGGAAGAAAAGGTGGCAACATTGCAAGAGATTATGCGATTAACGGTTGAACTGTCCAACGCGCAGCGTGCGCATTCAAAACGAAAGGAAGTGTAACGCTTTGGCTTCAAAAAAACCCACCGCCAAACAGCGGGAAAAAATCTTAAACGAGCTCTATGAGAATGCCAAGGCAAAAGGCTCTGTTTCCTACGAAACAATCATCAACGAATTGGCCAAGGTGGACATTGATCCGGAGGAGTTTGAAACCATTCTGGAAACCATTGAAGCCTTTGGTGTGCAGGTGACAAGGGACATTGATGAAAAGGATTCGCAGGACGAAGCTGAAGAGGAAGAAGTTATCGACCTGACTGTTCCTGAGGCCATCAATATTGATGACCCTGTCCGCATGTACTTAAAGGAGATTGGCAAGGTACCACTCCTGACGGCTGAGCAGGAGGTGGAGATTGCCAAGCGGATGGAACAGGGGGATGAAGAGGCGAAGCGCGAGTTGGCTGAGGCAAACCTGCGCCTGGTTGTGTCCATTGCCAAGCGCTATGTGGGGCGCGGCATGCTGTTCCTTGATTTAATCCAGGAAGGCAACCTTGGCTTGATAAAAGCGGTGGAAAAATTTGACTATCACAAGGGATATAAGTTTTCAACCTATGCCACCTGGTGGATCAGGCAAGCCATTACCCGTGCCATCGCTGATCAAGCCCGCACCATCCGCATCCCTGTACACATGGTGGAAACCATCAACAAGCTGACGCGTATTTCGCGTCAACTGTTGCAGGAATATGGCCGGGAGCCGACGCCGGAAGAAATCGCCAAGGCTATGGGAATTACCGAGACCAAGGTGCGAGAGATTATTAAGATCGCCCAGGAGCCAGTCTCCTTGGAAACCCCCATTGGTGAAGAAGAGGATAGCCATTTGGGTGACTTTATCCAGGATGAAGATGCGCCAGCACCGGCAGAGGCCGCTTCCAACGCCCTGATGAAGGAACTGCTGTGGGATGTATTAGACTCCCTGACCCCCAGGGAAGCCAAGGTGCTGCGTCTCCGTTTTGGCCTGGATGATGGTAACCCGCGCACCCTCGAAGAGGTGGGCAAAGAGTTTCAGGTTACCCGCGAAAGAATCCGGCAGATTGAAGCAAAAGCCCTGCGCAAGCTGAGGCACCCCAGCAGGAGCAAGAAGTTAAAGGACTTTTTGGATTGATGAAGAAAGCTCGAACCATGTCTCTGGATAAAAGGCTGAGCGCTGTGGCCAGCCTTTTTCCTGTATGCGGGCTTGGTGTAGACATCGGTGCAGACCATGGCAAGCTGGCAGCATGGCTGCTGCAAACCAATCGCTGTGATCGCATGATTGTCAGCGACATCAGTGCTATTTCTGTTAGGAAACTAAACAACTTGATGCGGGAATTGGACCTGGTGGAGCGGTGCCTGGTCAAAGAAGCGGATGGCTTTGATGCGATAGATCAGCCTGTGGATGCGGTAGCTATATGCGGCATGGGAGGAAAGACCATCGCAGAGATGATTCAAAAGCGGCCGATTCTTCCCGGAAATCCCGTATTAATCCTTTCAGCCCATACCCAGATACCCCTTCTGCGGGAAACCTTGGTTACCCATGGGTACGCAATCGAAAAAGAGGTTATCACCCGGGCGAGCGGCAGATTTTACAACATCATCAAGGCAAAACCTGGTAACGAGTCCTATACACGAAAACAAATCCAAGTGGGTTTTCACGTGGAAGGGAACGATGCCCAAATGCTGCGGGATTTCTATCAATGGCTGCTTGATGTGGAAGCTGAAAAACAAACAGACAATGAGGATAAATTGATGTGGATAAAGGAGGAGTTAGAAAGATGCGACAAGCTATTGTAGGCGATATCGTAACATGGCTCAATAACATCGCCCCTTTTGATACAGCAGAAGAATTTGACAATGTCGGCCTGCTTGTGGGCAGTGCAAACCAGCAAGTGAGCAGCATTCTGGTGGCCTTGGATTTAACCACAAATGTTATCAACGAGGCAAAAGAGTTAGGCGTACAGCTGATTATCGCCCACCATCCTGTGATGTTTCATCCGATACAGAGTATTCTCGAAGATACCTATGAGGGAAAGTTGCTGTCTATGCTCATTCGGGAAAACATGTCATTTATTGCTGTACACACCAATATTGATAAAACCATGTATAGCGGCAGTGCATGCCTGGCAAAGAATTTATCACTGAAAGACATCGAACAGGAAGAGGATTATCTATTCCTTGGTTCTTTACAAAAAGAGATGAGTGCCGCAGAGCTTGAGGCTTTCTTACAGGAAAAACTGGACACAAAGGTATTGCGGTATGGATATCCGCAGACCGTTATTAAAAGACTGGCCATTGCGGGCGGTGCTTATGATGAGGGCTACATAGCTGCCAGCAAGGCAGGAGCCCAGGCGCTGCTTACAGGAGAGGTACGGCACCACAATGCCATTGCCGCTATTGAAAGCGGCATGGTGCTCTTTGAAGGGGGGCACCTGCAGACCGAGCAGCCCATGGTGCCTCATTTGGCTGAGTGTTTACAAAAAGCCGTAAATGACTTACAATGTAATGTAAGGGTTTATGCTTCTGAAGCTCATGTGTACTGAAGAAGCGAACCCCAAAGGAGGAACAGGATGAACCAGATGGAACTGCTGTGGGATTATCAACTTGCGGATGTTGAAGCGGACAATGTAAAAAAAGAGATTGCCCGTTCGCCTCAACGCCTGAAATTATTAAAACTGCGTGAGGATATACAGGAACAGCAGAATTTCCTGAAAACCTTGGAAGTGGAAGCTGCTGCAATGCTTGATCGTATCGATATTTTACAGGATGCTATCAGCATGAACGAAGAGCAGCTGAAGCAGCTGCAGAATAAGGTGCAGGCCAATCCTGCTAAGGATAGCAAAGAAGCCCGCGACTATATTCAGGAAATTCAGCGTTTAATCCATGACCTTGGCGAGTTTGATCAGGAAACCCGGCGTATTCGCAAGGATGCTGCAGACCGGGATAAAAAACAGCGGGATATTAAACGGCTTGCTGTTAAGATAAAAACTGAGTTTGACAGCCTAAGGGTTGACTACAATGTAGAATATCAGCAAAAGGCCAAAGAGCTGGAAGCCCTTCAGGCAGTGGCGGATGAAAAAGCAAAGAAAGTTGAACCTGCATTGCTTAGCAAGTACAACTCTGTGAAGCAGCATAGTGTGCCGCCAATGGCGAAGCTGGTCAATGACCGTTGCGGCGGCTGCAATATGTCCTTTCCTTCATCCGTTCTGCATGCCATCAAGGCTGGTAAGGATGTGGAGTGTGAAACCTGCGGCAGGATGATTCTGCCTAACTAATGTGATGAAATGAGGCGGCCAAATGGTCGCGTGCCTATGGCATGAGGAAAGTCCGAGCACCACAGGGCAGGGTGCCAGCTAACGGCTGGTGGAGGCGACTCCAAGGCGAGTGCAACAGAGAGATACC
>CAYFSQ010000057.1:6469-10903 GCA_964345895.1 uncultured Oscillospiraceae bacterium | reverse complement strand
AAAGAAAAAGCCGCCGCGAACTTAGTGTAGTCCGCGACGACGTTGTGGTACGCCCGGCGGGATTCGAACCCACGGCCTTCAGAGTCGGAGTCTGACACGCTATCCAGCTGCGCTACGGGCGCCCATGCCTTGAACGATGTTTCTCTCAAGGCTTGGAAAGTTTATCACAACATGGTTTTGTTGTCAATTTGAACGTAGCGTATTTAAGCAGGACTAGCGGCTGAAATGGTATGGTATGAATACACCCGAGGCAGAAAAGCGAAAATTTGTATATACTTGATTCAAATCAATGATAGGTTGCAACCCAACAGGTTAGGATAAGCTAACACCAAGGTGTATGAGCATTTCCCGAGGACATCAGGATGTGATGGACCGGAAGGCATTGAAGGGTAGGAGGAAGAAACATGCGCAATCAAGAGTCCCAGGATAGGGCTGAAAAACTTAAATCTCTGCTGGTCAGGCTGGAGAGTGAGGAAGATGTTAACCTCGTCCAGGAGGACTTTAACAAGCATTTTACCAGTGTCTCGGTGGAAGAAATCGCCGCCGCTGAAGAGCTGTTAATCCAGCAGGGCACCACGGTGCAGGACATAGGCTCCTTGTGCAGCCTGCACACCGCCATGCTGGAAGGAAAAATTGAGGAGAGCCCCAAGGGGCCAACGGGAGAATCAGGACACCCCGCCCAGATGATCCTGGCAGAGAACCAGGGTATGCGCGCCTACATCGACAGCAAGGTACGCCCTCTGCTTAAGGACGGTCTGCTCCAAAACAGGCCTGCCCTGCTGGAAGCCCTTAGGAAGCTGGGCAGCATACGTAAGCATTACGATAAAAAAGACAACCTGCTTTTCCCCTACCTGGAAAAAGCGGGTATCACCGGCCCCTCCACCGTAATGTGGGAAAATGAAAGCCGCAACAAAACTGCCATCAGATTAGCGGTGCGCCTGGCAGAAGACCCTGCAACCACGGAAGACAAGCTGCAGGAGGCCATGGAGAAGCTGCTCAGCGATCTTTTGGGCATGATGAAGCTGGAAGAAGAAATTTTGATGCCCATGGTGCTGGAAAACGTGAAGGAAGAAGAATGGGTACTGATTGCCGAAGAAGCCCTGGATATTGGCTATATCTTCCTGGATGGCATAGAGGGCGCCGCGCTGTCCGACGCCAACACCTGGCTGAATAACCAAAAGGGCATCGCTCCCGTTCCCCCAGCGGTGGGTGAAATCCGCCTGCCTACAGGCTCCTTCATGCCGGATCAGCTGCGCGCGGTACTGAACACCCTGGAACTGGACATCACCGTCATCGACCATGAGGACCGGGTAATCTACTTTAACGAAATGAGCCCCCGTTACTTCAGCCGTACCAAGACCATTTTGGGCCGCAGCGTATACCTGTGCCACCCGCCCCAAGCCCTGGATACGGTGAAAGGCATCTTAAACGACTTTAAGTCGAAGAAGAAAAAGTCTGCCAGCTTCTACTTCCCCCGGGGGGATCTGCGCCTGCTGATTCAGTACTTTGGACTGTATAACGAGGAAGGCGAGTACCTGGGATGCCTGGAAGCGGTGCAGGATTTAAAGCCCCTGGAAATCTACTTTGAAGGTGCCCAGTCCAAGGACCCCGGCAGCCGCCGGGTCTCCAAGGAAGAAATGGCTGGCATGTCCGCTGCCAAGAGCGCACCGGAAGGCGCAGAAAGCAAACAGGAAACCGTCCTGGAGCTGACGCTCAACACCCGCCTCAATGATCTTTTGGAAGCCTACCCCGAAGCCTTTGAGCTGTTAAAAACCATGTCCCCCAAGTATCAGCAGTTGGACAACCCGGTCCTTCGCAAAACCATGGGCGCCATCGCATCCCTGAGCATGATTGCAAAGCGCGGCGGCTTTGAGGAAGAAGATTTCCTCCACCAGTTAAAGAAGCGCCTGGGCATCCTGTAATATTGGCTTAAATAACTGCCCCTCCCCTTAGTTGGGGAGGGGCAGTGTTTCTATACGAATTATTGCGGGAAGAAAGCGTTCTTCGTTAGCTCGTCATAGGTTTCCCGGGGGAGTTCCTTGTGGTAGAAAAGAGTGAAGTACTGGTTGACTTCCTCATACAGGTCGTAGTCTGCCACTTGAGGATACAGCACCTTGGGCAGCCAGATAAGGGCCAGGTAGCGCTGGACGCTGGGGGGCGATCCCATCCAGTTATAGGGGCCATAGGGTACTTCGATATACTTTTTATTTTCCACCGCCTTCATGGCCTGCCAGGTTGCATCCTCCGTCAGGCTGTCGTAAGCGCCGCCGTTTTCAAAAATCAGCACGTCGGGGTTCCACAGCAGCAGCTGCTCCATGTCCACCGGGTTGCCGGTCCCCCGGGAGGATACCTCCTCCACCACGGCCACATTATCCGTTAGAAGGTCGATGATCTCGGCGTGGAAGGAGGTTTTGGCCAACACCCCCAGGCCCTCGGTACCCACCACGTAGACGGCCTTGGCTTTGTCCCCTGCCTTGTCCACAATATCCAAAGTGCGGGCGTAGATGCCCTCGCAGTAGGCAGCCAGCTTGTCGCCTTCTTCCGGCTTATTCAGCAGATCCCCCAAGCGGCGATACGCCTGGCCGAAGGTGGGCAAGGTGGCCGCAATGTGCACGCAGGGCACGCCCGTCTGCGCCTGCAGGCTGTCCAGGTCCTCCACAACGCTCTTCTTGGCTTCCCCCAAATCGATTAGCAGGTCGGGGTTCATTTTGGCCAGCTCCTCCAGGTTAACCTCCCCTTTGCCGCCATACAGTTGGCCGATGGTGGGCAGGTCGATATATTCGGTACCCACCAGCTCCTTGGCGGCTTTGCTCCAATCGCTGGACAAGCCGACCAGTTTCTCCGGCGCGATGGCGAATACGGCAATCTGTGCCAGAGGGCCGGACACCACAATGCGCTGGATATCCTTTTTGATTATTACCTCCCTGCCCACATCATCCACAAAGAGGCGGGTTTCTTCTTCCGCCAGCAGGGCAGGCATGGTGATGCCAACCATCAGGCACAGGATAAGCAGCAGGGACAGCGTTCTTTTCATGGGGATTCCTCCTTATTATTGCAGGGCAAGCCCTGTCAGAATGCATCAGCGGCTTAGGGCCCAGTCAGGCACGCATACGCACACACCCTCCGGCAGCGAGCGCACGGTAACCTCCACCCCATAAAGGCGGGAAATCAGGTCGCTGTTCATGACCTCCCGGGGGGTACCATCGGCGATGATGCGGCCATCCTGCATGCATACAAGGCGGTCGGCATACAGAAATGCCTGCTCTGGATGGTGGGTGGACTCCAGAATGCAGTACCCTTCCTTGGCCAACTTTTTCATTTCTTCCATCACCTTCAGCTGATTGCCATAGTCCAGGTTGCTGGTGGGTTCGTCCATAATCAGCACAGTTGCCTTTTGCACCAAGGCCCGGGCAATCAGCACCAGCTGCCGCTCGCCACCGGATATCTGCATGTATCCCCTGTCCTTTAGGTTTAGCAGCCCCAGCCTGTCCAGCACAGCCTCCACCGCTTCCATATGCTGCTTGTTGGGGGTGGAGAAAGCGCTCACCTGGGCGGTGGTGCCCATCAGCACCATGTCAAAGACGCTGAAATTAAAGGATGGGTAGTGGCTCTGGGGGATGTAGGCAATGCGGCTGGCCAGCTCCCTTGCCCCCAGGGTACGGGTATTTCGTCCATCCAGAAAGGCTTCACCGCTATAGTCCTTCAGCAGCCCCAGCACGCACTTAAACAGCGTGCTCTTACCCACGCCATTGGGGCCCAGCAGGCTAAGCAGCTCGCCCTTTTTTGCTTCCAGGCTGATGCCCCTCAGCACAGGACGCTCGCCATAGGAAAAGGATAGATTGTCTATTCGAATGCTCAATATTTTTCATGCTCCCTGGTAATCAGATAGATGAAGAAAGGTGCGCCCACCAGGCTGGTTAATATGCCCAGGGGGATTTCTGTTGCCAACAAGTTGCGGCACACATTGTCCACCACCAGCAAAAACAGGGCACCCAGCAGCATGGACGCAGGCATCAGGTGGCGGTAATTGTTACCCACCAGGCGCCGGGCCAGGTGAGGAATTACCAAGCCCACCCAGCCAATCATGCCCGACACGGCAACAGATGCCGCTGTGATGAGGGTAGATGCAAGGATGACAAGAAAACGAACCCGGCCGGCGTTGACGCCCATGGTACGGGCTTCGTCGTCTCCCAAAGTCAGCACATTGATGCGCCAACGCAGTAGGAACAGCGTGAGGCATCCAGCCAGCATGGGGACAAAGGCAAACAACACATCTCCCCGCTTTACTCCCGACAGGGAACCCATCAGCCAGTAGGTGATGGCAGGCAGCTGGTTGTTCGGGTCCGCCACCAGCTTGATAAAGGAAGTGCCTGAAGAAAACAAGGAAGAAATCATGATGCCTGACAGCACGAGGCCCAGCACCTTCTTGCCCCG
>CAYFSQ010000057.1:0-6369 GCA_964345895.1 uncultured Oscillospiraceae bacterium | reverse complement strand
TTCCCCCGGTTTTACGGGATACCGGCCTATCAGAAAAGAAATCAGCACCGTTACCACCAGCACTACCCCCAACAGGGTGACGGTGGCTGTATAGGGCATTTTTTGTTTTTTCAAATGCCTGTGCTCCATTATTGATTATCCTTTAAAAAGCGAACCAGAAACTCCGCCAGAGGCTGGGCATCATGGAGGGGAAACTGCAGTGGCGGCGCAGACAGGGGGGTGTCTGTTACCGCAGCAAACATATCCTCTAGTGGCAGGGCAGGACGCAGCCCCGCCGCTTCACGGAACACGCCGATAAAGCGGGCATGGTGCGCCCGATAGCCTTCGGAGAGGATGATGTCCATATCTGCCATAAGCGCAGTGATCTCCTCAAAGGCCAGTTCCCTGGCCACCATCAGTGCAAAATGGGTGCCGGATCCAATGGACACCTTGTCCGCCCCTGCCTGGGTAAAGCGCCAGGTATCCTTGCCGGGATAGTCCACCTCAAAATCGTGGGCGTCGTGCTTGATTACCCCCACCTGAAGGCCTGCCTGCTTCAGCAGGGGCACCAGCTTCTCAATATAGGTGGTTTTGCCGGTACCAGAAAAGGCAGTAAAGGAAAACACAGGGGGCTTGGGCCTATGAACTTTGTCCATCTACATCCCTCCATACGAAAACGTGGCATATACAAAAAGCTGTCCGCACAAAGCGAACAGCTTGCATACAGCATGCATGAACCGGGCAGCAAAGCCCGATGATTCGCTTCCTTCTCAAACACGGAAGGTCGGAACGTTTCCCCTCCGACCCTGGGCGGATTGCTCCGTCACGGCCCAAACCGCATGGCTGCCTTTAGCGAAGAGGGCTCGGAAACTATGGATGAATTGTACCAAGGCGGGTCTGCCCTGTCAATCCCGGGCAGTATCCGTCCCAGCATAGAAGGCGGGTTTATTGCACATCGACTTCCTCCGTGCTACAATGAAAACAACAACTTGCAGGAGGCAACTATGGACGATAAACAGACATTGCAGGCACTGGAAAAAAACATCAAAGCCCTTCAGGAACAGCTGGACGATATTGCTAAGGCCATTGACGGCCTGACAGAGATTGCCGCCGACCTGGAAGACCGGGTAGAGGAGCTGGAAGACAAACAGGAACAATCATCCTAAGCCAGCGTCCCTACAGCCATGGATATGCAAAAAGCTGCCGTGCAAAACGGCAGCTTCTTTATTGATTCAGAACGAAATAGGTAAAGCCCAGGCCCGAAGATGTGAGGCTTTTCAAGAGTTTTGCTCCTAAGTTCAGCAGGCAAGCTTCGTCAGTTTAAACCGGCAGACAGCTTGGGCACGGGGATGACTTTAATGAAGTTGCTGGCCACGCTGTAGGTGGTTTTCGCATTGGGGGACACATCCAGCAGCAGGGCGTACATGCCTGTCTTTTCAGGCGTATAGGCAAAAGTCTGCTCCTTCTGGGGTTCCTCCAGGGGGCCTGCCTCGTGGACAATGTCCCCGGTATCCACGTCGATAACCCGGTAGACAAGCTCGCTGCGCTTGGGTAAATTGGTGGTGTATACCGTAAAATTTAGGGGCTGTCCCACCTTGGCCTGCTGCTGCTGGGTTACCACCGCCACATCCCGGCGGTTGACATACAAACGAAGGGAATCCTCTGTCCACTCCGTCTTACCGTCGGTGGCGGTTACACGGAACACATAGATGCCGTTGGGGTGGGTGGGCAGTTCCGGCGTAAAAACAATGGTGGGGTCTTCCTGCCAGTCAAAGCTGTCGACCACCTTGCCGTAGCACAAAAGGTCCGCTTTGATCTTGATGGGGCCATCTCCCCCCATTACCTTGGTGTAAGCGCTGACCTGGGTGCCCCGCTCGGTAACTTCCTTCACATCCAGGTAGGTATGATAAATCCAAACCGTCTTTGGGTCCCTGGGCCTGTCCTTGGGTTTGGCAGCAAAGGCTGCGCTGGTCAGTAGAGTAAACAGTGCGACAAATAAAATTAATACCTTGGATTTCCTCAAAATGGTTTCCTTTCCCTTGTCGTGGCCCGTTTGCGCACATGCGCCGGCGGTGCCTGTCCATGGCCGAAGGCGAAATTTTTCAGCAACGGAGCGGATTATAACACACATTTGAAATAAATGCCAATTTCTCGTTTTTTATTTGTAACATCTGATTTTCTCTTGTAACACTTACCTTTCGCCGATCCTTTGGTAACCAAAGAATACAGGGGACGAGAATTTCTCGCCCCCTTTCATGGTTTGTTTACAATTTCAATTTCTCTTGTCTGCCGTTGATAAAAGCTTAGACGGGTATGTAGCTGTCCACATCCTCGCGGTGGTAGGGGCCTTTTTCCAGCAGCTTTTCCATGGCATCTAAAGCATGCCTGCCGGTATCCTTGTGCTTTTTTCCGTACCTCTCCGGTACAGCCTGGCGGGTTACGTAGGCTGCCTGGTAGGTCTTTTCAGGGTCAAGGGCTTCCTCCCCCACAAAGATGCGCTGAATGCGCTGGCCATAGGGGTTCTCCAGCTTAAAGTAGATGCGCAGCCCCGCACTTCGCTTGATGTAACCGCCCATCTGCTTGAAGGGCTGGGCAGAAAAAGTGCTTTCCAGGTTGTCCTCCAGCATGTCAATGATTTCCTGCCCCGTAAGCTCCACCGAGCGGATCATGGGATCCATGGGCACAATGGTGTACAGGTGTCGCCGCGTAAGCACACCCTTTTTAATGGCGCCGCCGTAGCGCCAGCCGTTGGAAAAGGCTATGGGCAGCCCTGTCACCTCCCGCATGGCATCCAGCAGCAGGTAGTCCATGGTGCCGTAGAAGCTGCTGCCCCTGTGCAGGTCGATGCGGCTTTTGCCCACAGGGACATCCAGATCCTTGCTGTATTCTGCCAGCACCTTGTCCTTGCGCAGCATGGCCAGCATGCCCCTGTCCTGGGGGACACTCTTATCCAGCACCACATACTCGTGGCTTAGTTCCTGGATGCCGTTTTGTACCTTCAACCGTAAAAAGCCCAGGGTGCTGGCCAGGGCCCCCGACTGGATAATGTAAGCGCCGTTGAACTTTTGCGGTGTGCGCACCCGGTTATGGGTATGCCCCGACAGGCACAGGTCGATGCCCTCCACCTGGTGAAGCAAATCAATATCCTGGGGGTAACCCAGATGGGACAGGAGGATAACCAGGTCCACCCCCTGCTTGCGCAGCTTTTTTACCTCTGCTTTTGTTTCGATGATGCCGTTGGTAAAGTCTGCCCCCTGGGAAAAATTTTCCGGCATATTCTTCTGGATAACGTTGGATGCCACGCCGACAATACCAATCCTGAGGCCGTTTTGCTCCAGAATGGTGCTGGGCTTGAAGAAATGCTTCTTGGTGCCCCGGTGATACACATTGTTCGCCAGGATGGGGTAGCCCAGCTTATCCTCCAACCCCTTCAAATGGCCAGGGGTGTAGGCTGAATCCCAATGGAAGGTCATGGCGTTGACCCCCAGGGCTTTCAGATAGGGAATCATCACCTCTCCCTTGGTATCCACCGCCTCCCTGGTGCCATGGAGGGTATCGCCATTGTCCAGCAGCAGCACCTCGCCTGGGTACTTTGCTCTGTATTCCTTTACCTTGGTCATGATGCGGGGGTAGCCACCCAAGGTTTCCACCCGGAACCCCTCTGGGGCATAGCGGACATCCCCATGCTGGTAGAGGTTGGCGTGGGTGTCATTGATTTGTACAATGCTGATGTATTTTGCCATGGTGAACGCCTCCCTTTTCTTTACTAGATTTTACCCAAGCAGCAGCAAATAAAGCATTGTCTGTGTCCAGCAAGGCGGGATAGCCTTTGCTGGCTTGAACCTTGCCAAAGCTTAGGGTATAGTAGGGAAAAGATTCTTGAAGGGAGGCTTCCCATGCCATGCACACATCACTGCGACGCCCACTTTAGCTGCTTGTCCCATGTACCCATCTTCGACGGCTTGAGCGAGGAAGATCGGATGGAGATTGCCCGCAGCGCCACCTCCCGGGAGTATGCCAAGGGCGAAATGGTCTATACCGCGGGGGAGGAAGGCGGCCGGTTATATGTGCTCTACACCGGGCGTGCCAAGGTGTTCCGCTTAAACCCCAGCGGCAGGGAGCAGGTGATCCGCATGGTGGAGCCGGGAGATTTTATCGGGGAACTGTCCCTGCTTTCTTCCCTGCCCCTGAGCGACAATGTACAGGTTACCAAGCGCACCACCATGTGCATGGTGGATGGACGGGAACTGAAAGCCCTGATGGCCCGCAACCCCAACATCGCCTTTAAGGTAATGGATGAACTGTCCCGGCGGCTGGAGAAAGCGGAAACCAGCATCGAAACCATCAGCCTGGGCAGCGTATCCCAGCGCTTGGCCCAAGCCCTGATAGAAGGGGCACAGGATGGCGGCGAACTGCACCTGAAGATGACCCGGGGCGACTGGGCATCCCAACTGGGGATGAGCCAGGAAACCCTGAGCCGCAAGCTGTCCGCCTGGCAGGAGGAAGGGTTGATTGAGCAAAAAAGCCCCCGCCGCATCCTGATTAAGGACAGGGCCACATTGGAAGAGCTGACGGCAGAATAAGCCATTCCCTATAGAGACAAGACACCCGCCTGCGTGCAAGCCGGCGGGTGTGTTTTGTGTCCTGTTTATTTCTGTTTCTTCCCGAACAATCTCTTCTTTTCTTTCTTCTGTGTTTGCTCTTCCACCTTGAGCATAATCACCTTGTCCCCCTCGTTGAGCATGGTATCCCCAAGGGGTACGATGACATCCTCGCCCCGGCGCTGCAGCATGACAATCAGCGTGTCGGTGGGCAGCGACAGCTCCTTCACCGACCTGCCCGCCCATTCGTGGCCGCTTGGAATGGTAAACTCAATCAAATCATGACCGCTCTGGTCGAAGTGTTTTTCACCGCCCAGCACAATGCGGTCATTCTCCTCCAGCACCACCTGGCCCCGGGGCACGATGGTCTTGCCGCTCCGTTCTATTTTTGCCACGATAAAATCAAACGTCAGGTTAAAATCCTTCACCTGGCTGCCAATCAGGTAGCTGCCGGGGTGGAGGGTGGTTTCCAGGAAGCCGATTTCCGCTTTGTCCTGGTAGTAGTTAAATGTCTGCAGCACGGTGTCGTTGGGGTCCAGCATATCCCATTTGCGGGAGGCGGGGGGCATCAGGCTGCCCTGGACGAGGGAGCTGAGCACGCAGATACCAAACACGATATGGTATATATCCACCGATAAAACCGCGTCGCTGTTCACCACCATGATGGCAAAGGCAATGGCGGCCGCACCGCGGATACCCGCCAGGGAAATCATGTTCAGCTGGTTGCGCTTCAGCTTAAAGGGCAGCATCAGCCCCTCTACGCTTAAGGGCCGGGCAATAATGGTCATAAACACCATGATGGCGGCAGCGATGGGCAGGGTGTCTATAAACTTGTTAAAGTCGCTCAGCAACCCCAAGATAAAGAACAGAGCAATCTGCATGATTTCGGAAAAACCGTCGAAAAAGAACACAATGTCCCGCTTGCCGCGAAACTCCATATTGCCAAGGTAGATGCCCAGAATGTACAGCGCCAGGTAGCCGTTGCCCCCAATCAGGCTGGCAGCGGCGAAGGTAATGAGCATCATGGCCGCCATCATCACGGCAGACAGGCCATCTTCCCGCAGGTTGTAGCGCTTGAGGAACCAGCCAAAGGCATAGGCCAGCACAAAGCCCACCAGCAGCCCCAAAGCCACCTGGGATAAAACCAGCACCGGCACCGACATGTCAGAACCCAAAAGAACCGACAAGAACACCATGGTCATGGTATAGGCGGTAGGGTCGTTGGAGCCGCTTTCCAGTTCCAGCAGGGATGCTGTGTTGTACTTGAGGTTTAAGTTTTTAGATCGAAGAATGTTGGACACGCTGGCATAGTCGGTGGAGCCAACGATGGAGCCCAGCAACATACCCTCCAGCATGGTAAAGCCCAGCACAAAATGGCAGAACAACCCCGTCAGCAGCGCCGTCGTAACCACGCCCAGGGAGCTTAGAACAATGGCTTCCTTGGCCACCGGCTTTGCCATCTTCCAGTTGGTGCCAAAGCCACCGTAAAACATGATAACCATCAGCGCCACGGTGGCCAAACCGTCGGCAAACTCATAGTCGTTAAAGTTCAGCCCCAGCAACCCAAAGCCCATGCCCAGCACGATAAACAAGAGCAGGGCCGGGATGCCATGCTTGTTAGACAGCCGGATGGCAAACAAAGCCAGGATTAATATAATACCAATGATTAAATAAGACATAAACGCTCCATCATTCTATTTGCTTTAAACGTCATCCGTACACCCGAATGTGCCGTTCCACTTTCCCACGATTTATTATACATTTGAAGGGGAGTTTGTCAAATGGGAGG
>CAYFSQ010000056.1:0-10918 GCA_964345895.1 uncultured Oscillospiraceae bacterium | reverse complement strand
CTGACGCGGATTACAGTAGGAGGGGTGCCCCCTCCTACACCTCCCCTCCCATGACCTGGGGTTTTAACAGTTTGAGAGAAGCCAAGCCTCTCGAATGATTGTACACCATTTCTTCTCCAATGCCAAAACCCGCTTGCGCGGGTTTTGGTGAATGGGTTTAGATATCGGCGTCTTCCTCGGGTTCTTCCTCAGCGCCTTCGTAGTCCAGAGAGTCTTGTACCTCTCCTTCTCCTGCCAGCACGACAGCAGGCGGTGCCTGAGTAATCTGCTCTAACAATTCCTCATCGTCTTCAGGGGCGGCAACGTCCACGTCCACAATGCGGCTGCCTTCGGCCACCCGCATCAGGCGTACGCCCTGGGTGACACGGCCGCACTCGCGGATGTCTTTGGCGGGGGTACGAATGATGGTACCATCATCGGTAATCATCATGATTTCGTCCTCCTCCGTCACCATCAGCATGGTGGCCAGGTCGCCTGTTTTTTCGGTCAGCTTCATAACGGTAACGCCCTTGCCGGCGCGGCCCTGCTCTCTGTATTCAGAGATATCGGTGCGCTTACCGTAGCCGTTTTCGCTGATGCACAGCACCTGCTTTTCCTCGTCCACCAGGCACAGGGACACGATGCTGTCGTCCTTCTTCAGCTTCATGCTGCGCACCCCCATGGAGGGGCGGCCGGTGGCACGGATGGTGGTTTCATTAAAGCGGATGGACATGCCCTTCTGGGTTGCCAGCATTAAATCACTCTGGCCATTGGTCAACTGCACACCAATCAACTCGTCATCGTCCTTAAGGCCTATCGCTATCAGGCCTGATCTGCGCATGTTGATAAACTCGCTCAACGCGGTCTTTTTAATCATGCCCTGGCGGGTGGCCATCATCAGGTAATCTTCGCTCTGCCTGTCGGGGACGGGCAGCATCATGGTGACCTTTTCGCCGCCTTGCAGCTGCAGCAGGTTGACAATCGCCGTGCCCCGCGCCGTGCGGGAGGCTTCGGGTATCTCGTAGCATTTAAGGCCGTATACCCTGCCCTTGTCGGTAAAGTACAGCATGTCCGAGTGGGAGTTGACAATGTACATTTGTTCCACAAAGTCTTCTTCCCTGGTTGTCAGGGCAGCGACGCCCTTGCCGCCGCGGTTTTGCAGGCGATAGGTGCTCTGGCTTAAGCGCTTCACATAGCCAAAGTGGGTCATGGTAACCACCATTTCATCCACAGGAATCAGGTCCGCAATGTCGATCTCGCCTTCCACGAAGGAAATATCGGTTCGCCTTTCGTCGGCAAAGCGGCGGCGGATTTCGCTGATTTCCTCCTTGATGACGCCCATCAATGCGGGGCGGTTGCTTAAAAGCATCTGGAAATAGGCGATGCTCTTTTGCAGTTCATCATACTCTGCCTGCAGCTTGTCCGATTCCAGGTTGGTAAGCCGGGCCAGGCGCATGTCCAGGATGGCCTGGGCCTGCCTGTCGGAAAACTCGAAGCGATCAATCAAGCGCTGTTTGGCGGTGGGCGTATCAGGCGAATGACGGATGATGTGCACCACTTCGTCGATGTTATCCAGCGCCTTCAGCAGCCCTTCCACAATGTGGGCCCGGGCTAAGGACTTATCCAGGTCGAACTGGGTGCGGCGGGTGACAACATCCACCTGGTGGGTGATGTAGTGGCTGAGCATTTCCTTCAGCGACAGGACGCAGGGCTGGTTGTTGACCAAGGCCAGCATGATGACGCCAAAGGTATCCTGCAGCTGGGTGTGCTTGTACAGGTAGTTAAGCACCACCTGGGCCTGGGCGTCCCGCTTTAATTCGATAACGATGCGCATGCCTTCCCGGTCGCTCTCGTCGCGTATGTCGCTGATGCCTTCCAAGCGCTTTTCATGCACCAGTTCGGCAATCTTGGTAATCAGCTTCGCCTTGTTAACCAGGTATGGTATCTCGTTGATCACGATGCGATCGCGGCCATTGGGCAGGGTTTCCACCTCCGACTTGGCGCGCACAATGATGCGCCCGCGGCCTGTGTGGTAGGCTTCCCTGATGCCGCTGACCCCCAGTATGGTGCCCCCCGTGGGGAAGTCGGGGCCTTTGACATGCTCCATCAAGCCGTCCATGTCGATGTCTGGATCGTCGATCATGGCAATGACTGCGTCAATCACCTCCCCCAGGTTATGGGGCGGTATATTCGTCGCCATACCCACGGCGATGCCGCTGGAGCCGTTGACCAACAGGTTGGGAAAGCGGGAGGGCAGCACGGCGGGCTGCTGCAATGTTGCGTCAAAGTTGGGATAAAAATCCACCGTGTCTTTGTCGATTTCGCCAATGAGGTGGGCGGACAGCTTGCTCATGCGGGCTTCGGTATAACGCATGGCGGCGGCGCCGTCTCCGTCTACCGAGCCAAAGTTGCCCTGGCCATCCACCAGCAGGTAACGGGTATTAAAATCCTGGGCCAGGCGCACCATGGCCCCGTATACGCTGGAGTCACCATGGGGATGATACTTACCCAGCACGTCACCTACGATGCGGGCGCTCTTGCGGTAGGGTTTGTCGCTGGTCATGCCCAGCTCATTCATGGCGTAGAGGATGCGGCGGTGGACGGGCTTCAGGCCGTCGCGCACATCGGGCAGGGCACGGTTGATGATGACGGCCATGGAGTAGGCGATGAAGGATTTTTTAACCTCCGTCTCTAGCTCCATCGGTAACAGTTTATCGTTAATATCGCTCATAGTTCCCCCGTTTACAGATCAAGGTCGGTGACCATGTCATAGTTTTCCTGGATGAATTCCCGGCGGGGTTCCACCAGGTTGCCCATCAGCAGGTTCAGCGTTTCATCGGCGGCAACAGCATCGGCATTGGTTACCTGCATCATGGTGCGGGTTTCCGGGTTCATGGTGGTTTCCCACAGCTGGTGGGCAGACATTTCGCCCAGGCCTTTATAACGCTGCAATTCCGGCATGGGATCACGGCCGATTTCATCCAGCAGCTTTTGCAGCTCGTTGTCGTCGTATACGTAGTGTTCCTTCTTGCCCTTGGTTACCTTGTACAGGGGGGGCATGGCAATGTAGACATAGCCCTTGTCAATCAAAGGCCGCATGTAGCGGTAGAAGAAGGTGAGCAGCAAAATGCGGATGTGGGCGCCGTCCACGTCAGCGTCGGTGATGCAAACGATGCGGTGGTTGCGCAGCTTGTTCAAGTCAAAGTCTTCACCGATGCCGCAGCCAAAGGCGGTGATCATGTTTTTAATTTCGGCATTCATCAGCGCCTTGTCCATGCGGGTCTTTTCCACGTTGAGGATTTTACCGCGCAAGGGCAAAATGGCCTGATAATGCCTGTCCCGCCCCGTTTTAGCGCTGCCGCCGGCGGAGTCGCCCTCAACAATGAAGATTTCGCACTTGGCAGGATCTGTCTCCGAGCAGTCGGCCAGCTTGCCGGGCAGGGAGGCGCTTTCCAGCACCGTCTTGCGGCGGGTTAAATCCCGCGCCTTGCGGGCAGCTTCCCGGGCCCGGGCAGCCCCCAGGCACCGCTCCAGGATGGCTTTGGCGACGGAAGGATTCTCTTCCATAAAGGCGCTGAGGCTTTCGGATACCAGGCTGTCCACGATGCCGCGCACCTCGGAGTTGCCCAGCTTGGACTTGGTTTGCCCTTCAAACTGGGGCTCGTGGAGCTTGACAGACACCACTGCCGCCAGGCTTTCCCTGACGTCTTCCCCCTTGAGGTTGCTGTCGCTGTCTTTTAAAATCTTGAAGCGGCGGCCATAGTCGTTGATGGTGCGGGTCAGCGCGGTATAAAAGCCCACCAGGTGGGTGCCCCCCTCTGGGGTGCGCACATTATTGGCGTAGGAGAAGGTATTCTCAGAATAGCTGTCATTGTACTGCAGCGCCGCTTCCAGGGCGATGTCGTTCTTGACACCTTCCACATAGATGGGCTCGGGGAACAGCACTTCCTTGTTGTTGTTGATATGCTTGACAAACTCCCGGATGCCGCCCTCGAAATGATATTCCTTGGTGACGGGGGTTTCGCCGCGCAGATCGCTGATGGAGATGCGCACACCCTTGTTCAGGAAGGCCATCTCCCGCATGCGGGCGCGCAGGGTTTCCATGCGGAAGGCAATGCCCTCCTCAAACACGCCGTCGGGGTTCTCGGGGGATTTGATGTCCGGCCAGAACTGGATGGTGGTGCCGGTGCGGTCCGTTTCTCCTACCACCTTCAGGTCGTAGAGAATTTTGCCCCGCTCATACTCCTGCTGGTAGATTCTGCCATCCTGGTAAACATTCACCTTCATGTGCTTGGAGAGGGCGTTTACAACAGAAGCGCCCACGCCATGGAGGCCGCCGGATACCTTGTACCCTTCGCCGCCAAACTTGCCGCCGGCGTGCAGCACCGTCAGGCAGACTTCCACCGCCGGGCGGTGCAGCTTGGGGTGCAGGCCCACTGGGAAACCGCGGCCATCGTCCTGCACGGTGAGGGAACCATCGGCGTTGATGGACACATCCACCCTGGTGCAGTAGCCAGCCAGGGCTTCGTCGATGGAGTTATCCACAATTTCGTATACCAGGTGCTCCAGACCGTTTACATCGGTGGAGCCAATGTACATGCCGGGGCGCTTGCGCACCGCTTCCAGCCCCTCCAGCACCTGTATCTGACTTTCGTCATAATGATTTTTTTCTACATGGGAGCTCATCGCGGCGGCGCCCATGCCGTTAACCGGTGTTTGGTTGATATCCGTCATATGCCCTTCCTTTGTCAAACTTTCTTTGGGGAATCATTTTCCCGTCGGTGCACGCCGCAAAACCCATTGATTTTCCTTGCTTTATGCACCTTTTTATTATACCACATTTTGGTTGAAAATGGAAGGTTTCCAGAGAATTGCTTCACCGCGAAATCCCTTGATTTATCAACACTTTTGAGAGATGGATAAAATGGTAATTCTTTGGGAGGCACGCCCGAGGAATTCCGGGCCAAAAAGGACGGGCTATACAGATAGGTTTTCTCTTCCTACTGCCCACGGATCGTAATAAAAACAAAAGCTCCATCCAAAACGTAAAAAAGGTCGATGCGACCTTTTTTACGTTTGGAGCCCTGACAATATGAAGTTATCAGATAAATACTTCTGCCGTCTTGCTGCGCCGCAGGGCGAAGATGCACAGTGCGAGGAAGAGAGCGGCAAAGCCAGTCAGCGCCAGCACCTGGACAGGAATGGTCAGCAGGGTTTTCCCCCTTTGCAATGCTGTCATGGCATCCAGCGCCCAGTATTGGGGAACCACCATGGCAATTGTCTGCATAAAATCGGGCATGAGCCACAGCGGCCACCAACAGCCCCCCAACATGGCGGTGATTACTGTCAGGATGGTGGACAGGTTGCTGTAGGCGGAGGTTGACTTGACCGTCAGCGCCATAAAGATACCCATCAATATCCAGACGATGGCATAGTAGGCCCACAGGATATACATATCAACCGTTGTCTTGGTATGGAATACATAGGTGGTCAGCACCCACAGGGATGCCAGGGTGATTGCCAGGAAGGCAAGCCCTGTGCAGAATACAGCCATGATATACGTCATCCTGCCCACCGGCGCCTGGCGGATGCGGTTCAGGGTGCCCATCTGTTTTTCCTTGAGAATCAGCGAGCCGGCCTTCAGCATGCTCATGGACAAGACATAGAAAAGGAAACCGCTTGCCTGGGACAGCCCCGTGTTTACCCGGCCTTCACTTAAGGGTTCTTCGGTGAACTGCATCCCCTTTTGTGCCAGGTCAGCCTGCTCCTTTGCCAGCTGCTGGGGCTCTGTGATGCCGAGGATGTCCTTGATACGCAGCATATCGCCGATATGCAGATTGAGGCTGGCCGTCATGGCGCTTGCCACCTCCTGCCCCTTGAGGGAGCGAACAACGATGTTGGGTGTACCCCCCTGCATTACGGCCTCTTCAAAGCCTTGGGGCAAGATGACGGCAATTTCTACCTGGCTGCTGGTAAGGGCTTCATCGGCCTGCTGGGAATTCAGGATGGATATCTTGTTCCCCTCTTTTTCCAGCATGTCTGAAAGGCTTTGAGACAGGACGGTTTGATCCTCATCCACAAAGGCAATATCCCACCTGGACATGCCACCGCCCGATAACCCCAGCCCCAGGGAAAACAGAATCACCGGCAAAATCAGCATAATAATCAGGCTGCCCTTGCTAACCATCAGCTGACGGACATTGTTTTTAATAACCTGCCACACGGTCGCTTCCCTCCTCCTTTTTATACAGCACAAAGGCAATGATCAGGAACAGCGCGCCCAACCCGCCCAGGATTGCCATGGCCTTGTTGATGCCGCTGTAGTCATGGTTATAGATAAACCCAAACAGCCCGCTGTTCACCAGTGCCACCGGGGACTGGGAGGATATCTTCTGCAGCGTTTCCCCGGCATAATCCAAAGGGAAGTAGGAACCGCCCAGGTATGCCAATGCCACAATCATCAGATTCAGCAGGGCGTCCACAGCGGAATGACCGCCGGAAAAACTGTTGGCCACCTGGTAAACCATCAGCCCCAGGCCATTGCAGAACAGGGCGTAGGGCGCCAGCATCAGCAGCACCATGGGTATGCTGCGGTAATCCACACCAAAGAACAGGGTGTTCATCCCCATGAGGATCAGCGCTTGTATCAACAGCGTTAAGGTAGCCATGAAGGCTTTGGACAGGTAGACCAGGCTCATGGAGTAGGGGGACGCCTTCAGGCGAATGTAGGTGCGCTGCTTGCGCTCTATATCCATCAGAGCCGTTGTCTGGATGGTGCCGTAGAGCATAATCATGGTCAGCATGGTAATGCCGTAATACCCAAAGGAGTTCGGCTCCTTCTTGGTGTCGATGCCTTGGCTGGTTACATAGTTGCCCTCCTGAGGGGCTGCCAGGTCTAAGCGGCCATGCTGCATGGCCAATGCCGCCAGGCTGGCTTGCCGCGCATAGATGCGGCCATAGGTGCGCACCATCAGCGAGTTGATGCTGCCGGGGTTGTCTGTTTTAAAGGTAATGCCCTGTTCATCCAGGTGCAGGTACCCTTCGCCATTTGTGGCCGCCTGTTCCTTTGCATCGTCAAGGTTGGTTTCCTCAAACTGAAGGCCGGCTTGCTGGGCCTGGGTGATAAATAGCTTGCTCTGCATATCCCCTGCACTCACGATGGGCATCGTTACATCGGGCATATCGATGACCTGGTTGAACATGCCAGACAATGCCATGCCCAGCACCAATGTTAAGGCGAAGGGAAAGATAATCATCATCACCAATGAATCCCTGGAATCCAGAACATGCTGTATTTCCTTTTTGATAAATTGCAGTGTACGCATATCCCTCTCCTTAATCCCGCAGGCTCTTGCCGGCGAGGGTAAGGAAAATGTCTTCCAGGTCCGGCTCGTTGATGGCCATGTCGGTAATTTCTACATTGTGATGGATGAGGGTATCCAGCAAATCCCGCAGCTGGTTTTTCTTTTGTTTGCAGGAAAAGCGGTAGGCATTGTCCCGAATGTCAATCTGCTCCACCCCGTCAATCAACCGCAGGGCTTCAAGGGGCACGTCTCCCTTCAGGGACATGGTGATGTACCAATGTTCCTCCACCAGGGCACGCAGCTGGAGCAGGGTACCCTGGGCAACAATCTGCCCGGCATCCATCACCGCAATGCGGTTGCACAGCTGCTCCGCCTCCTCCATGTAATGGGTGGTGTACAGGATGGTCATCCCCTCCTGGTTCAGCTTCAGGATGGCCTCCATGATGTGGTTGCGGCTCTGGGGATCAATGCCCACGGTAGGTTCGTCCAGAATGAGGAGCTTGGGCCTGTGTACCAGGCCGCAGGCAATGTTGAGGCGCCGCTTCATGCCGCCGGAGAATGTGCGCGCCTTGTCCTTGCGTTTGTCCATTAAGCCCACAAATTCCAACGTTTCTATGGTATTGGCTTCCAGTTCCTTCCCCTTCAGGCCGTAGAGGGAGCCAAAGAAGCGCACATTCTGTTCCGCCGTCAAATCGTGGTAGATGGCCAGATCCTGGGGCACAACGCCCAGCAGGTACTTGCACTTGGTCAGGTTGCTGTCCAAATCTTCCCCGCCAATGGTTACCGTGCCGCCATCCTTGCGAATCAGCCCGGTGATGATGTTGATGGTGGTGCTTTTGCCCGCGCCATTGGGGCCCAGCAAGCCGAATATCTCTCCCTGGTTGACAGAAAAACTAATGGACGATACCGCCAGATTATTATCGTACCGTTTAACGAGTTTACTTGTTTTCAGCATCATTCATTCCTCCTTGATGGTGCCATTGTAGCGTACCGGTGTAAAATCCAGTAGTTGAGAAAGTCACATCCTGATATGACGAAAGTCACCCTTTTCCTTGCCTCTGTGCAAAGCAGTGGGTATAATCATAGAGATAAAAAGGAATTGGAGGGGATTATCATCAAACCCGTAGTGCTCGCATATAATCTAAGCCCCGAAAGGGAAAAGCAAGTGAAGATGCTGTGCGTCACCAATGGCATCCGCTGCCGCATGGTGGACAAACAGGAATACAGCCAACCCCTGGCCGCTTTGGCAGGGCTGGAAGAGTTGAACGACCTGCCCCACGAAGGGGAGGATTTTCAGGACGAAATGATGGTGCTGTGCTTTTTCCCCAACGAAAAGGTTTCTGCCTTTTTAAACGCATTCCGGCAAAAGGGCTACAAACCTGTGCGCCTGAAAGCCGTGCTGACGGAAACCAACAGCCGCTGGGAAAGCGTTGCCCTCAACAAGGAATTAAACGAGGAAGACGCCTGGTTTAAAGCCAACAAAGGGCCCATGCATTCCCAGGAGGAAGAAAATGGCAAGTAACTTTCGCCCCGTATTTATCGTGCCGGATTACCAGAAGGTGGATGGAAGAAATACCAATCCAACCCGGAATACCCAACTGCAAATGGGCTTAAGCGACAATAATGAAGCCGTCTTTCGCCTGGGCGAAGAGGACGGAAGTTCCCTTCCCCTGCACCGTATCGCTGACATGGCGCTGGTGACCAAAGCCATTGTGGCCTACATGGGGGAAGCCTATCGTTTCCCCCATCTGTATGACAAAACAAACCCCTGCATTGGCCGCATCGGCCTGCAGGGGGACGCTATGAGTGTCATGGTGGCAACGGACAACCCCACCATAGAAGAGGACATTGCCCTTCTTCGGGACGTCCTTACACGGGACGCAGAACTCCTGGGTGAAAGGCTGCGGGGATTAGCCCAGCGGTAAAACTGCTTATACTGAACTCAATCGTAAACGCTTCGATGAGACGGCCTTTTTGGGCCTCCGCTTTGCCTCTATCACTCAACGTAGAGCCGCTACGCATCCCTCTTTCGGCTTTGCGGAGCCAACAAAAAGTCTCGTCCCATCTATGCGTTTACTCCTTCGTTCAGTATTACAGTTCCCCCTTCAGGCGGCTGATGGCAATCTGGGTACGGTGCTCCAGGCCGCTCTTTTGCAAAATGACGGAAATATGGTTTTTTACCGTGCCTTCCGAAAGAAAAAGCTTCTCTGCAAGCTGTTTATTGTTCAGCCCCTCGGCGATGCCGGCTACAATGTCGACTTCCCGGGGGGTTAATTCTGCCCGTTTTTCTCCGCCGCCGTGCATATTGCGGCGCACCGCCTCCATGGCGACGGTATCATACACATTCTTACCCCGGTTTATTTCCACCACCGCATGCACGATGGAATCTGGGGTGGCGGACTTAAGCAAGTATCCATGGGCCCCCAGGCTTAGACTTTTCATCATTTCCGTATCTTCATCAAAGGTGGTCAGCACCAGAACGCGAGTGTGTTTGATGACTTCTGCTAACACATCCAGGCCGCCCTTTTTTGGCATGCGCAAATCCAGCAACATCACATCGCATTTTTTGCACAGTTCAAGGGCATCCAGGCCGCTTTCTCCCTGCCCAACGATGGTGATGCCCTCCCGCCCTTCCAGCAATATGGCAAGGGATTCGCGTATCAGGGCATCATCATCCACAATGGCTACACGTATCATTCTTCCAATCCTTTCCTGGGCAGCAAGGTGATGACGGTCATCCCCTGCTCCCCTCTTACCATCAGGCTGCCGCCCAGGGCTGCCACGCGCTCCTGCATGCCGGCCATGCCCATGCCCCGGACAACCTGGGCTGCGCCCTTGCCGTTGTCCCGCACTTCCAGGCGCACCACCCCCGGCAGCATCTGCAGCAGCACATGCACCTGGGTTGCCTCCGCATGGCGCAGCACGTTGGACAGCGCCTCCGTCAGGTTGCTTTGCAGCACTTCCCATACCTTGTTGTCTAATTGCGCCCCCTGGCCCTCCACCTGGTAGTGGGTTGTAATGCCAGAGTCTCTGCGGAAACGTTCCACTATCAGGTCTGTTTCCTGCTGCCCCATCTCCGGCACATCGGCACGCATCTTGTGCACCGTGGCGCGGATTTGCTCCACCCCCTGGCGCAGGTTCTCGGTGGCGCGCCCCACCATTTGCCGGGCTTTGTCGGGCTGGGCATCCATAATCTGTTTTGCAGCCTCCAGCTGAAAAACGGAGGCCGTGACCGAATGCCCCAAAAGGTCGTGGATGTCCTGGGCAATGCGCTGGCGTTCCTCCAGGCGGGTGTTGAGGGCAATCTGGTTTTCGTAGCGCTCCTGCAACTGCCGGTAATGCCGCGCCTGCTGCATCTGAATCTGCAGGCGGGTATTATCCTCCGTCAGCACCCGCTGCTTTTGCTCTTTCATGGATAGATAAAAGTACAGTGCCATGTACATCAGGTACATCACCACAAGCAGCAAGGGCTGATAAAAGCGCAGCGGCACCAGCAGCAGCAAATTACCCAGGGAGAATACATCGTGGACAGCAAGCGCCATGACCCGGGCTGCAAGAAAAAAGAGCAAAATCACCAAAATATTGCTGATATCTCCAGGGAAAAGCCAATAGCAAAGCAGGCTGTATACCCCGGC
>CAYFSQ010000055.1:0-11053 GCA_964345895.1 uncultured Oscillospiraceae bacterium | reverse complement strand
GCGCGCTGCAGCATCATCAGCTTGATGAACAAAGGGTGCCCCAGTTTACTCAGCCAGGCTTGCAAATTATCAGGTCCGATGCGTTCGTCGTGGTACTTGACCAAGGTGGTAATTTCCTTAATCAGCGCATTGGGTTGACGCAGCGACGTCATATCCTGCTCAACAATGCGGGTACTGATGCCCTGATGGCCCCTGAAATGGGTGGTTCCATCCGGGTCATAGGTAATGGCGCCTGGTTTGCCGCTGTCGTGATACAGCGCTGCCCAGCGCACCGCTAAATCCGGCGGCGTATCCTCCAGGGCGTGGAGGGTATGCTCCCACACATCATAACAATGGAAGATAGAGCGTTGCGGGCAGTGGAACATGGGTTCCAGAGACGGCAATGCTTCAAACATAATCCGTGGATACTGCCTGAATACTTCAGCAGGCTGCGCACCCAACATCAGTTTATTCAGCTCTGTGGCAATGCGCTCAACGCTGACCTTGCGGATGGAGGCTTTTCTTTCCTCCATGGCTTCCAAGGCGGTTTGCTCGATGGAAAAGCCAAGGGTAGAAGCGAAACGCAGGGCGCGCAAAATGCGCAGGGCATCCTCGTTGAAGCGATGGCGGGCTTGCCCGACACAACGAATCAGCCTGTTGTCACAGTCTTCCCGGCCGCCAAACATATCCACAATGCCTGTTGATGGATGCCATGCCAAAGCGTTCATGGTAAAATCCCGGCGCTTTAAATCCTCAGCCAGGTTATGGGTAAAGCTGACATGGTCAGGGCGGCGGCCGTCACTGTAGGGGCCGTCTGCCCGATATGTAGTGATCTCTATGCTGTGGCCTTCAAGCAACACCGTAACGGTGCCGTGGCGGATACCCGTGTCGATGGTGCGCTCTTCCCGAAAGCATGCTTTTATTTCTTCTGGATAGGCAGAGGTGCAAATATCATAATCATGGGGTGGTATGTGCAGATAATCGTCCCGTACACAGCCGCCCACGAGGTACGCTTCGTGTCCGCTGTCATTCAAGCGATTAATGGCTTCTAATACCGAGCCGGGCACAGGAAAACGCATGCACCAACCTCCTATCCTACAGGTGCTCAAAGCATACAGGACGCTGGAAATCTTGTCAAGTAATGCAAAGCATGCTACAATTGGAACACTTTTAAGGAGGGCATGGAATGGACGCAACAGCGGCAGTACTTAGGGCGCGGGAGCTGCTTAACCAGATAACGCCGATGCGCTTTGACTGCGGAAAGCTGTGCGGCAGTGCCTGCTGTGATAAAAGCGAAGCAGGCGAAGGGATGCTGTTGTTTCCTGGTGAAAAGGAATTATATGCCTCCATGCCAGACGGCTTTCATATCATGCCGGATATGAGTGAAGAAAATGGCTGGCTTCTAACCTGCGAAGGATATTGCGACAGGGAAACCAGGCCTTTATCCTGCCGGTTGTTTCCTCTGATTCCTTATATTTTGAAACGGGACTCAGGCGACAGCGCGGGCATGGCGATGGACGTACGGGCTTGGCCGATATGCCCATTGATGAAGGATGGGCTGGCAGGCTGTGACCAGAGCTTTATAGAAACAGCGGCACAGGCTGCGCGGGTATTGTGCGCCGTTCCCGCCCATCAAGATTTTATTGCCAAGCTAACGGACAAGCTGGCACAATACAAGGAATTTTCGTGAAAGGGGATATGAATGATCTGGCAGCGCTCCTTTTGCGATAAAGAAGTTAATATGATGCCCGGCGCAGGCGGTCTGTTGATGATGTCCGACGCCATGACAACTGATCTATCTCCCTTTTATGGCACCGTGCAATGCGTATACCTGGATCCACCCTACTATACGAAGGACAGGTTCTCCATCAAAATACGCATTGGCAAAGAGGGTTGGGCTGCTGGCAAGCGCACATTGACCATGCCCGCCTATGACGACTTTCCCGGTGCTTCCAAAGAAACATATCTTTCCTTTTTGCGCGGTATCATCACCCTCTCCCATCAGCTGCTGACGGAGGAAGGCTCGTTCTTTTTGCACCTGGATTACCGAGCCTCCGCTCACGCCCGCCTATTATGCGATGAAATCTTCGGTGAAAGCAACTTCGTTAACGAAATCGTCTGGAGCTATCAGACGGGCGGGCGGTCGAAGCAATACTTCAGCCGCAAGCATGACAATATTCTGTACTACGGCAAATCAGCAGACAGGTATTTTGACATCACCCAGGTGCCTTCCCGAAAGAAGAAAGACCATAACAACCATATGAAGCGTCAGGTGGATGAAAAGGGGCGCAGCTACCGTTCCATCCAATCTGGGGGCAAAACCTATACCTACTATGATGATGAGCCCTCCTATCCAGATGATGTATGGACGGATGTCAGCCAGATGCAGCAGCGGGATTCCCAGCGGACAGGCTATCCCACACAAAAGCCTCAGATGCTTCTGGACCGGATTATCCGCTGCTGCACAAAGGAAAATGATTTGGTGGCCGACTTTATGTGCGGTTCCGGTACCACCCTGGTTTCGGCGTCAGAGAATAATCGCAGGTTTCTGGGGCTGGATGCTTCCGCCCATGCTTTTTCTGTCAGCCGCAAACGCCTTCAGCGTACAGCGCTTAGTGCCCTTGCACCGCTGTCGGATGTCAGTGCCATGGTGGATGCCAGCGTGCTGCCGGGCATTGGTTTTTATGATGTGGACTTGAATGCCTACACTTTGCCGGCCAACGCATTTGAGGGTTTGACCACGTCGCCTAAGGGCATGGCTATCCACGGTCTGGATGCTGTGGATCAGTGGTATGCGGGTTTGCTCATTGGCACAACATTCCATGTTTATGCCTCTGCGGCCCGCACAAAGCAAAACCCATCGCTGCCGCAGACCCTCAAAGTGCCCTTGTTAAAGGGAACGGTGGGCATCATGATGATCGACGTGCTGGGCAAACGCTCTTTCTGGACGGCGTCTCCCCAGGTGTAGTGGTGTGTATGTGGTGTTTATGGCTCGTTTATGCTATTATTGAGAGCGAAAGTGGAGAAGGTTCTCAAAGAGCCGGGTTTTTATTTCGAAAAGGGGTGTTAGTGTATGGCGGCAATTGAAGATATCGGTGTAGATCTGGGATCTTCCAATGTGCTGGTCTATGCGCGGGGAAAGGGCATTGTGCTCAATGAACCGGCCGTATTAGCGGTTGACCACGATTCCCGCAGCGTGATTGCCATCGGTATGGATGCTTACAAGATGATGGGGCGCGAGCCCAGCAACATCGAGGTGGTGCGCCCGTTGCAGTATGGTGCAATTCGGGATTTTGACATGCTGGGCATTATGCTGAATCATTTCATTGTGATGGTGGTGGGCAAGCGAGTATTCTCCCGCCCGCGGGCTGTGCTGTCTATTTCCAGCATGGCCAATGAACTGGAAAAAAGGCAATTGCTCCTTGGCATGCTGGAGGCTGGCGCTCGGCGTACCCAGATACTGCCCCGTCCGCTGGCTGCTGCAGTGGGCAGCGGGCTGAAGGTCATGCCCCCGGTGGGGCATCTGGTCATTGATATTGGCGGCGCCAACAGCCATGTTGCCGCCATCGCATCGGGGCAGATTATGGCGGAAAGCACCGACATCTGCGGGGGAGATGCTTTCACCGAAGCCATCATCCGCTATGTGCGCTTGAAGCATAACCTGCTGATAGGCACCCGGACGGCGGAGGATATCAAGTGTGCCATCGGCACCGTGCGGGATTTGGGCGAAACCGAGCTATCCTTGCCTGTGGCGGGGCGCAATCTGGTAAGCGGCCTGCCCAAGCAGATCGACCTGAACCGCAGCGAAGTTACCGAAGCGATGGAAGACTCTATGCGCACGATGCTGGAGGGCATCCGCGGCGTTATCGAAAAGCTGCCACCGGAACTAGCCAACGACGTGTTTGACAACGGCATCATGCTGACAGGGGGCGGCGCTATGCTAAAGGGCCTTCAGGAAGTTATTTCCGAAGACATCAAGGTGCGCTGCTATACCGCCGACGATCCCCAACAGTGCGTGGCTGCAGGCTGCGGCTATGTGCTTGAGCGGATGGAAGAGTTTGGTGCTCTTCTGGGGGACAACCGCCGGAAGCATAGATAATGAAAAGATAGACAAAAGAAAACCGCACGCTACAAAACGTGCGGTTATTCTTTGATTCAATGTCAGGCTTCGATGCTTTCAGCGGACATTCTGGGCAGCGCGCGGACGACTTTGCCACTGCGCAGGCAGCGGGTACACACGCTCAGCTTCTTCGGTGTGTTGTCGAGCATCACACGGATATTTTGCACGTTAGGCGCCCACTTTTTGCCGCTTTTACGGTTGGAGTGGCTGACCTTGTGGCCGTTCATTGTACCTTTTTCACAAACTTGACAGAACTTTCCCATTGATAACACCTCCCTGCCGGTATTCAAAGAGCCAGGCTCTTGCATCCATCAAAATGACAGCTTTGCTATATTATCACAGCACACATACTTTTGCAAGTGAAATTTTACTTGGAATTGTTACCCTTAGGCGATTTGCTACCTTTCCGCCGTCTTGACAATGCTTGCAGGCATCTTGTATAATCAGCGTGTTTATCAGGCGATGAAGGGGAGAAGGCTTCCTATTAATAGAGAGCATGCCTTGGCTGAAAGCATGCGCGGAAACCAACCCACCCCTGAGCATCGGCTAATCCCCGACGTTTCCCGCGTTAAGGGCAAGAGAGGACGCCTTGGGCGTCAAGCAAGGTGGTACCGCGAAGAGCACTTCGTCCCTGCATGGGAGGAAGGCTTTATTTTTAGGAGGAAAGCATGGCAAAGGAAAAGAAACAGGAGTTTGTACAGCATATTACCCCGCGGGATGAGAACTTTTCCCAGTGGTATACCGATGTCGTAACCCGGACCGACTTAATGGACTACACCCCTGTGCGTGGTTGTATGGCGCTTCGGCCTTACGGCAACCGCATATGGGAATTAATTCGTGAGCAGTTGGACCAGCGCTTTCGGGACACGGGGCACGAGAATGTCTCCATGCCCATGCTGATCCCTGAAAGCCTTCTATTAAAGGAAGCGGAACATGTGGAAGGTTTTGCCCCCGAAGTGGCTTGGGTTACCCAGGGGGGCAACGACACCTTGCAGGAGCGCCTGGCGGTTCGTCCCACCTCGGAAACCCTGTTTTGCACCATGTTCGCCAAGTGGGTGCAATCCTGGCGTGATCTGCCGATGAAGTACAACCAGTGGTGTTCAGTCATGCGCTGGGAAAAAACGACCCGTCCTTTCCTGCGCACCAGCGAGTTTTGGTGGCAGGAAGGCCATACCGTGCACGCGACAGCAGAAGAAGCCCATGAAGAAGCGCTGCTGATGCTGGAAATTTATCGCGAGTTCTGCGAAAATGTGTTGGCTATGCCCGTATTCTCCGGCCGAAAAAGCGATAAGGAGAAGTTTGCCGGTGCCCGGGTGACCTACTCGGTGGAAGCCATGATGCAGGATGGCAAAGCTCTGCAGGCGGGCACCACCCACGATTTCGGCACCAACTTTTCTGAGCCCTTTGAGGTTCGCTTTCTTGATAAGGACGGCACCCTCAAGTATTGTCACGAGACCAGCTGGGGTGTATCCACTCGCTTAATCGGTGCCGTTATTATGACCCATGGCGATGAGCGTGGGTTAAGGCTGCCGCCGAACATTGCGCCTTTCCAGGCGGTGCTGCTGCCCATTGCTGCCCACAAAGGCGGTGTGATGGAAAAGAGCGAGGAGATATTTAACCTTCTGAAGGCATCAGGCCTGCGCGTGCGCTTGGACGACCGGGACAATGTCTCCCCCGGCTGGAAGTTCAACGAGTGGGAGCTAAAGGGTGTGCCGCTGCGCATTGAGGTTGGCCCCCGGGATATTGAAAACGGTGTGGTTACCTGCGCCCGCAGGGACACCAACGAAAAGTTTACCCTGCCCATGGGGAATTTGGCGGAAAAGGTAAAGGAAGTGCTGGAAACCATCCAGCGCGGCATGTATGATATCGCGGACGCCTTTAAAACGGAGCGCACCAAGGATGTTGCCAATATGGAGGAGTTAGAAAAGCAGGTGCAATCCGGCTATGCCCGGGCGATGTGGTGCGGTAAGCGGGAATGTGAAGACGCCATCAAGGAGCGCACCACCGCCACCAGCCGCAATATGCCCTTTGACGAAGAGCCCTTTGCCGATACCTGTGTTTGCTGCGACGAGAAAGCGGACAAGGTGATGTATTTCGCCAAGGCGTATTGATGGCTGGTATCATTGCTTGAAGCAACATACTATATATAGTAAAAGTACCGCTGGAACTGTTTCTGGCGGTACTTTTATTCTGGATTATGATACACACGAAAGGGTGTAAATGAGAGTTGAAAGAGATTGACGGTTATGGCGTTGCTACATCGAGGGAAAGAAAAATATGTCGCAGAAAACATTTAAAAATAATGCAAATAATGCTTGCAATTATTACGAGGGTTAGATATAATATCACCGCTGTCTGTTTTGGGATGAAGCGATAGGTTGCCGCCCCGGCCTGGACGGGTAATTATCGCAGACCAGCCCGAAAATCGGGCGACGGACTCAAGTGCAGGCACGACCAAGCCAGCACAAGGCCGGTAAGCCACAAGCGCCACTGCGTCGGCGCGGCACGAAACCGGTACGAGAACGCTAAATAATAAGGAGGAACTCCGATGGCCAACCAGAAAATCCGTATCAAGCTGAAGGCGTACGAGCACGACCTGATTGACAAGTCTGCCGAACGCATCGTGGACACCGCCAAGCGCACCGGCGCCCGTGTCTCCGGCCCCATCCCGCTGCCTACTGAAAAGGAAATCATTACCATTTTGCGCGCGCCCCATAAGTACAAGGATAGCCGCGAACAGTTCGAGCGCAGGACCCACAAACGCCTGATCGACGTGCACAACCCCAACGCTAAAACCGTGGACGCCATGATGAAGCTTGACCTTCCCGCCGGCGTCGAGATTGAAATCAAGCTGTAAGGCAGGAGGAACATCATGAAGAAAGCAATTTTAGGGAAAAAGCTGGGCATGACCCAGAAATTCCTGCCCGATGGCCGCCTGGTACCCGTAACCGTCATCATGGCCGGCCCCTGCACCGTCGTGCAGAAGAAGACAAAGGAAAACGACGGCTACGAATCCGTGCAGCTGAGCTTTGACACACTGCCCGAGAACCGGGTGAAGAAGCTTGTCAACAAGCCCGAAGCCGGACACTTTAAGAAAGCCAACGTTGCCCCTGCGCGCTACCTGCGCGAGTTCCGTCTGGAAGACACCGCCTCCTACGAAGTAGGCCAGACCGTTTCTGTGTCTCAGTTCCAGGCAGGGGATAAGATCGACATCACCGGCACCAGCAAGGGCCATGGCTTTACCGGCTCTATCCAGCGTTGGAACCAGAGCAAAGGCCCCATGACCCACGGCTCCAAGTATCACCGCGGCGTCGGCGCCCTCAGCGCCAACTCGGACCCCTCCAAGGTGTTCAAGGGCCGTCACATGCCCGGTCAGTACGGTGTCGAGCGCGTCACCATTCAGAACCTTGAAGTTATCGAAGTGGATGCCGAGCGCAACCTGTTGCTGGTTAAAGGCGCGGTGCCCGGCCCCAAGAACAGCCTGTTGCTTGTCCGCAACTCTTGCAAAGCCTAAGTAGAGGAGGAAACCATTCATGCCTACGATCGAAATGGTCAATATGCAGGGCAAGCCCGCCGGCGCCTTGGAGCTGAAGGAAGAAATCTTCGGCATCGAGCCCAATGTGGCTGCTATGCATCTGGTCGTCCGTTCCATTCTTGCCGCCAAGCGTCAGGGCACCCAGAGTGCTTTGACCCGTGGTCAGGTTCGTGGCGGCGGCCGTAAAATATATCGCCAGAAGGGCACCGGTAACGCGCGTCACCATGGCAACCGTGCCCCTCAGTTCCGTCATGGCGGTGTGGTGTTTGCCCCCACACCCAGGGATTATGTGGTCAACGTGCCCCGCAAGGTGCGCCGGCTGGCCCTTAAAAGCGCTCTTTCTTCCAAGGTTGTTTCCGGCAACCTCATCGTAGTTGATGAGATCAAGCTGAAGGAAGCAAAGACCAAGCTGGTTGTCCAGATGCTCAAGGATTTGGGCGTTGACAAGAAAGCCCTGCTTGTACTGCCCGGCAGGGACGAAACCGTCCAGCGCGCTGCCCGCAACATTGAGTCTTTGTCCGACGCCTATGTCAACACCATCAACGTGTACGACATCCTGCGCGCCGACAAGCTGATTGTCACCAAGGCCGCCATCAGCGGCATCGAGGAGGTGTACGCATAATGAAAAACCCTCATGACATCATTCTGCGCCCTGTGCTGACTGAAAAAGGCTACGACGGCATCGCTGACAAACAGTATGTGTTCGAAGTAGATGTCCATGCCAACAAGGTCGAAATTAAGCGCGCCCTGGAAGCTGTCTTTAAAGACATCAAGGTTGAGAAGGTTAACACCCTGCGCACCATCGGCAAGATTAAGCGTCAGGGCCGCACCAGTGGCCGTACCCCCGAGGTCAAGAAAGCTTACGTGAAACTGACCGAAAATTCCAAGCCCATCGAATTCTTCGAAGGCATGATTTAAAGGAAGGAGAAGCACATGGCAATTCGCATTTACAAACCGACCTCGCCCGCACGCCGCCACATGTCCGTGCTGACGTACGACGAGATTACGACCAACAAGCCCGAAAAGTCGCTGCTGACTCCGGTTAAGAAGCATGCCGGCCGTAACAAACAGGGCAAGATTACCGTACGTCATCAGGGCGGCGGCAACAAGCGCAAGTATCGTATCATCGACTTCAAGCGCAACAAGTTCGATGTGCCTGCCAAGGTAGCCACCATCGAATACGATCCCAACCGCTCTGCTTTCATTGCGCTGCTGCACTATGCAGATGGCGAGAAGAGGTACATCCTGCAGCCTGTGGGGCTGAAGGTGGGTGACACCGTCATCTCCTCTGACACCGCAGACATCATCGTTGGCAACAGCCTGCCCATCTCTTTTATCCCCGTTGGTACACTGATCCACAACATCGAGTTGAAGGTTGGCAGGGGCGGCCAGATTGTCCGTTCCGCCGGCACCTTTGCCCAGTTGATGGCCAAAGAAGGCAAGTATGCCCAGGTACGTCTGCCCTCGGGCGAAGTGCGCAAAGTGCCCATCAACGCCCGTGCCACCATCGGCACCGTCGGCAATGTGGACCATGAGAATGTCCGCATCGGTAAAGCTGGCCGCAAGCGCCACATGGGCATCCGTCCCTCTGTGCGCGGCGTGGTCATGAACCCTGTGGACCATCCCCATGGCGGCGGCGAAGGCAAATCGCCCATCGGTATGCCTTCTCCTGTTACCCCCTGGGGCAAGCCTGCACTTGGATACAAGACCCGCAAGCACAAGAAGTATTCCAACAACATGATTGTCAAGCGGTCCGGCAAATAACCGCACCAGGACGAAAGGAGGAAGCAATCCATGAGCCGTTCCATAAAAAAAGGTCCCTTTGTCAGCGAAAAGCTGCTCAAGCGAGTCGCTGAACTGAATAAAACCGGCAAGAAGTCCGTCCTGAAAACCTGGTCGCGCGCTTCTACCATTTTCCCGGAGTTTGTCGGCCACACCATCGCCGTGCATGATGGCCGCAAGCATGTTCCGGTCTACATTACCGAAGACATGGTAGGCCACAAGCTGGGCGAGTTCGCCCCCACCAGAACCTACCGTGGCCACGCCGGTTCCAAATCAAGCGGAAGATAACGAAAGGAGTTAAAGCATTATGGCACTTAATACCCGTGAAAAGGGCATTGCTCGCAAGGAAAACCGCGACAGGCGCCCCAAAGCCCATGTCAAGCATGTGCGCATCTCCTCTCGTAAGGTCATCCCCGTTATTGATCTCATCCGCGGCAAGAAAGTGGAAGATGCAAAAGCCATTTTGACCTTCACCCCCAAGGCGGCATCGCCCGTTGTGCTCAAACTGCTCAACAGCGCCATTGCCAATGCCGAAAACAACCTGGATATGGATCGCAGCAGCCTGTATGTGGCTGAGGTGTATGCCAATCCCGGCCCCACGTACAAGCGCTATGTTGCGCGTTCCCGCGGCTCGGCCTCGCCCATGCTGCGCAGAACCAGCCACATCAGCATTGTGCTGGACGTCAAGTAAGGGAGGAGGAACAAAATGGGTCAGAAAGTAAATCCCCACGGCGCACGCGTCGGTGTCATTTTCAACTGGAGCACCCGCTGGTTCGCCAACAAAAAAGATTTCGCTAACTACCTGGTAGAGGATAAGAAGATCCGCACCATGCTTAAGGACAAGTATTTCTCTACCGGCATCAGCCGCATCGACATCGAGCGCAGCGCTGCCCGCATGACCATTGATATCTACACCGGTCGTCCCGGTATGATCATCGGCCGCGGCGGCAAAGGCATCGAAGAGCTGAAAGCCTTTATCGAGAAAGAGCTGGGTCGTCCCGTTGTCATCAACGTGCTGGAGATTAAGAACCCTGATACCGACGCTCAGCTTGTGGCAGAGAATATCGCGCAGCAGCTGGAAAAGCGTATCTCCTTCCGCCGTGCAATGAAGCAGAGCATTCAGCGTTCTATGCGTGCTGGCGTTAAGGGCATTAAGGCTGCGGTCAGCGGCCGTCTGGGCGGCGCGGACATCGCCCGTTCCGAGCACTATCACGAAGGATCCATCCCGCTGCAGACCCTGCGCGCCAACATCGACTATGGTTTCGCTGAAGCCAAGACGACCTACGGCCGCATCGGCGTCAAGGTCTGGATCTACAAAGGCCAAATCTTGCCTCAGGCAAAAAAGACGGCTGAACGCATCGAAGGAGGCAAATAACCATGTTGATGCCCAAGAGAGTCAAGCGCCGCAAAGTTTTCCGCGGCCGCATGAAGGGCAAGGCCAACCGCGGCAACTTTATTGCCTACGGTGACTGGGGCCTTGTCGCCAAGGATCCCTGCTGGGTAACCAGCCAGCAGATCGAGGCTGCCCGTATCGCGTTAACCCGCTATACCAAGCGCGGCGGCCAGGTATGGATCAAGATTTTCCCCGACAAGCCTGTAACGGCAAAACCCGCTGAAACCCGCATGGGTTCCGGTAA
>CAYFSQ010000054.1:0-12002 GCA_964345895.1 uncultured Oscillospiraceae bacterium | reverse complement strand
TTTATTTATCCTTCGGGGTACACCTTGGTGTAGGTGGTGTCGGCATCAAGTTTATCCAGCGCTTCCTGGTCTATCTTCTCTGCGCTGCCCATGGCCGGGGTGCCGGAGAGGGGAGCATTCAACCTGAGTATCTGCCACCCCTCGGGGTACTTAACCACCGTGTAGCCATGGCGGAATGTCTGTCCATCCAAGGCATACACAGCCAGGTATTCCCGGCCAACCTGAGCGCCATATACGGCGTAGTTCTGCTGGAAACTGTCTTCCTTCATGGTAGGGTGGATATTCTCGTACAGGGCCTTCAGCTCAAGGCCCGCGAAGTTTGCAGGGGCAAAGCGGTCGGCGTAGGCATCCAGGGTCAGCGACAGGTCAGGGGAAATGGTAAGCAGCCCTTCCTCTGTTGCAGGAATCATGCCGTACCGCTGGGCATCGGCCATGTCTGGCAGCGCCAGGGAGCTGATAAAACCCTGCACACTAAGCATGTTGTTGGCACGGTTGATCTGTGTGTTCAGACTTAGGTACTGGGGGGCGTTGCCCGGGAAGCGGTTGGGCATGGTGGGGGCGATGGCTTTTGTGCGGCTTAAGTATAATGGGGTGTTGAAATACCGGGCCACCGACTGGGCCGCCATGCTGAGGGCAGCGCCTTCCATATCCTGGTTTTTCATGCAGTCGGCAAAGTAGAGGATGCTGTCCTCCGGCTGAGGGAAGTACATGTCCTCCTCTAGTGCGTGGGCTGCGGGCAATAAAAGCATAAGGGCTAACGCCAAAGCGAGCAGTCTTCTCATATCCGTTCTCCTTGTTTTCTCTCGGGTTGCGTGCTGATTCTACCCTGCAATTGTAAGGGAACTTATTTCTCGCTACCCCAATCTGCCACTTGGTAGTAAAAGGCTGCAAGCTGTTCCTTGGTCATCAGCTTGGGCACGGGGTAGAGGGGGTTGCCTTCCTTTTCAGCCCGGGCTGCCAGCAGGGGGATGTCCTCTTCCTGTATGCCCTTTAGCTTGTCTGGTATGTTCATGCTGTGGTTCAGTTGGCGGATGGCCTCCACCATTTTTTGT
The DNA here is from genome assembly GCA_964345895.1 of uncultured Oscillospiraceae bacterium. GTDB lineage: Bacteria > Bacillota > Clostridia > Christensenellales > Aristaeellaceae > DTU024. The sequence goes on along the minus strand of CAYFSQ010000054.1, from coordinate 10,950 downwards.
GCGCCGGCAGCGTCGCTGTCCTCCATTGTACATACACCGGCGGCGATGCCCAGCTGCTTTAGCTTTTTTTCGGCGCTTTTGCCGTAGGCAGCCAGCACATAGGGCATGATGACAGCGTTGGCCAGGCCGTGGGGCGTGCCGTACTGGCCGCCCAGGGTGTGGGCAATGGCGTGGATATACCCTACATAGGACTTGGAAAACGCATGCCCCGCCTTGTAGGCGGCGTGCAGCATGTTTTCCCTTGCCTGGTGGTTTTTTCCTTCAGCATAGGCTGTCTGCACATTCTGGAACACCAGCTGGGTTGCAGCAAGGGCCAGAGCCCGGGTTTCCCTGGTGGTGGACCTGCCGATGTAGGCTTCCACCGCGTGGGTCAGGGCGTCCATGCCGGTGGCGGCAGTCAGGTGGGGCGGCAGGGAATAGGTAAAGGCCGCATCCAGCACCGCATAGTGGGGGATGAGGGAAAAACTCATGATGGCGTACTTGTGCCGGGTGCCGCTGTCGGTTATCACCGCTGCCAGGGTGGTTTCGCTGCCGGTTCCGGCGGTGGTGGGAATGGCAATCAGGGTGGGAAGCCTGCGGTGGACGCGCAGAACACCGGCCATCTGCTGGAGGGACTTCTTTGGATAGGCCACCCTGGCCCCCACGCCCTTGGCGCAATCCATGGCGGAGCCGCCGCCAATGGCAATGATGGCATTGCAGGTATTTTGCTGGTAGAGGGTAAGGGCCTCCTCCACATTGGATACGGTGGGGTTGGGCTGGGTTTTGTCGTAGATGATGTAGGGAACAGTACTTTCTGCCAGCACTTCTTCCAGGGGAGCAAGCAGGCCGTTTGCAACGATGCCTGCATCCGTTACAATCAGCGCCGACTGCACCTTATCCCTTTGGAACACCTGGCTCAAATCCTTACAGGAGGGGATGATGTCCGGTTCCCGGTAGGGGAGGAGGGGCAGCACCAGGCGAAAGGACATCTGGACAAGGCGGCAATAGGCGGCTTTCAGAAAAAACATACATGCCTGCTTTCTCATCTGTTGGCCAAGGCACCCGGCTGCATAGGATGGGTTTCCCGTGCCAAGGCCAAAGATGTTGGTATCGATAGGATAAATTTTACCATGGGCACCCTGATAAAGCAAAGCAAATCCAGGCGGGAAAAGGGCAGGGAACCGGGGTGTACTTTTTATGGGGGGTGGGTGCGGATGCAAAATCCATGGTATAATGAGGGCGGAAAAAAGGAGGAAGCGGATGGAAGCAAAGAGGCCAGGCGCAAAGGACAAAGCAGCGCTTGAAGTATGGAATGCCACGACCCACGGCATCGGTGTGGCGCTGGGGGTGGTGTTTCTGGTGCTGTTGATTGTACGCACCCTGCATCAACAGGATGCCACCGCCCTGGTGGCCTACTGCGTCTATGGGGCGTGCTTTATCCTGATGTTTTTAATGTCCACCCTTTACCACGGCATACAGCATAAAAAGGCCAAGGCCATCCTGCGGATATTCGACCATATCTCCATCTATTTGTTTATTGCAGGCAGCTTTACGCCCCCCATCCTGCTGCTGACCCAGGGGTGGAAGCGCATTGTTTTCCTTGTGGTGATGTGGGCTTTGGCGGCTTCAGGTGCCCTGTTCAAGGTGGCAATCAAAAACAAGATGGACAAGCACATGGGCTTATCCACATTGCTGTACATCCTGATGGGCTGGATGGCTGTGTTTATGCTGGGGCCTGTTATCCGGCACAGGTATTGGCAGTTTGGTGTGCTGCTGCTGTTGGGCGGCCTGCTGTATACCCTGGGCACGCTGTTCTACCAATCCAAAAAGCTTCGATATAACCATGTTATCTGGCATTTGTTTGTATTGTCCGCCGCCGTGGTGCACTTTGGGTCCTTCTACGTGTATCTGTAGAAGAAAGTTCCCTACCCAGTAGAATAACCTTTTCAGCGCAGCGCCCCTTCATGGGGCGCTTTTTCGCGTCAGTGCAAGTCGCCTAGGGCGGGTGGTATTGTGCCGCCGAAAGGAGGGGAACAAATATTCGCGTTAAAGACGACCAGAAAGGAGAGACCATGGAGGACAGGGAGCAATTTCCCCAGGTAACCGAGGGGGTGGCACAGATCCAGGAAGCGGATACACAGGAGGTGCAGCGGATTCAGGCACTGGAGGAAAGGGAGAGGCAAGTAGAGATTAAGGAGCGGCAGCTCCAGGCAGAAAGGCTGCTGAAACAGCGCAGGCTGCCGGAGGAAATGCTGCCGCTGATGGACTGCGGCAGCCAGGAGGCCCTGGAGAAGAGCCTACAGCACGCAGAAAAACTGCGGGACGCCCTGGTAGTCAACCAGGCACCCCGCCTTATGCCCCCCAGCCAGCAGGCGGGCATGACCTACGCCCAGCGGGCGGCGTTGTTTATTCAAAACGGCGGACAATACACCCATCAATAAGGAGGAAAGATATGAACGTAACCATGACACAGGATCTGATTATCCCCGAGGTGGTCAGCGATATGGTGGAGAGCCACTTTGGCGGGCGCATTACCCTGCTGCCTGCCACCGAGGTGGACAGAAGCCTGGAGGGCGTGCCGGGGGACACGCTGAAATTCCCCTGCTTTCGCTACATTGGCAAGGCGGAGCAGGTATCAGAAAACGGCCAGGTGCAGGCAGGGGTGCTGAGCGCCGATACGGTGCGCGCCAGCGTCCACAAGTATGCCAAGGCGGTGCGCATTACCGATGAAGCCCGCCTGTCCGGCTTTGGCGACCCCGTGGGCGAAGCGGCGCGGCAGCTGGCCCAGGCCATCGACCACGCTGTGGATGAGGAGCTGTTCCAGGTGCTGGGGCAGCTGGGGCTGGCAAGGAAGCTGCCCGTCACGGCCCTCAGCAGCGATGGGGTGGCTGATGCCCTGGCCCTCTTTGGCGAAGAGATGGAGGGGGACAAGCTGCTCTTCACCGATGCCGAGGGCTTTGCCCAGCTGCGCAAGGACCCCAACTATATCCGCGCCTCCGACCTGGGCCAGAGGATGATTTTCTCTGGTGTGGTGGGGGAAATCTGGGGCTGCCAGATTGTTATTACCTCCCGGGTGAAAGAGGACGATGCCCTGAAGGAAAAGCAGTACTTTATCGTCAAACCCGGTGCCCTGCGCCTGGTTAGCAAGCGCAACACCCAGGTAGAAGTGCAGCGGGAGCCGGAATACATGCGGGACACCCTGTACGCCAGCAAGCACTGCGCCGCCTACCTGTACGACGCCGGCCGCGCCGCTGCGCTGACTGTCTTTACAGGCCTTCAGGTATTAACGGCAGACTGCGGCATCCAGAGCGATCCGGGGACAAATGCGGGAGAAACATTGCTGGTCATCCCCGAAAGCATGCAGGCGCCCAAGGGCTACCAGTGGGTGTACCTGCTAGGCAGCGACATGCAGGACAAGGGCACCTTTGGCACCGCTGTTACCGGGGCGAAAAGCTGGGCGGGCAGCAGTGCGCCCATTGCCATGGGCACCAACACCGCGCTGCATGTATTGCTGGTTAACAAGCAGGATAATAAGCCGGTAAAAACCCTGACCCTCCTGGCGGTGAAGGCATGACCAACAACGGCGTTTCGGTGGAGATGAAGTGCCTGGGGCTTCGCAACATGCTGCCCGGCGAAACAATCAGCGAGGAATTGCTGGTCAGCCTGCTGGAGGGGGCGGAGGAAACCATCTTAAGCCTGACCAACCGCACCGCCCTGCCCCGGCACTTAAACGGCCTGCAGGCGCGCCTGGCAGTGGTGCGGTACAACCGCCTGGGCATGGAAGGGGAAAGGGCACGGCAGGAAGGCAGCCTGCGGGTGGAAACCCAGGATATTCCGGGGGATATGCTGCGGGAAATCTGCGCCTGGCGGGTGGCCCGGGTGCCGGCATGAGGCGCAGAAAAAGGGATCAGGTGGCGGTGAAGGCCGTGAAGGTAACGCTGGAAACATCATCCACGGGTGCCGTGTCAGAGGTGGAGGACCACAGCAGCGCCTGCATGTTTCTGGCGGCACTGCGCCCCATCGACCAGCGCATGTGGCGGGACACCGCCACCCTCAGGCCCCGGGAGAGGCGGCTCATCATTCCCCAGGGTTTCCCTGATGTGCTGCAGGGGGACAGGCTGTACTTTGTCAAGGAAGGCAAGGCCTTCCGCTGCACCGAGTCGCGGCGCTATCCCTTGCATATGGAGATTGAAGCGGAGGCCATGCCATGACGGCGCTGGAGGTTTTTTCTGCCCTGCAGGGCATCAATGCCCGGGTGGTGCGGGGCGGGGAGCAGGGGCTGCCCCCGCCTACCCTGGGCTATACCCTGGCGGCAGACAAGGAGGGGCATAGCTGCGCGCTGCTGATCCGCGCCTACCTGAAGGAGCAGTGCGACGCCCTGGCCATTGACGCCCTGAACAGGCTGCAGGGGCTGGGGTTTTACCTGGACAGCCAGGCAGAGGGCGGCGAAAGGGACACCGGGGTGTTTACCCTGAAGGTGGCTTTGCGGCGGGGGCACAGCCCCCTGGTGCAGGCGGGAGGCGAGGTAGTAGGCGGGGTGCGGACATGCCGCCTGCAAAGGCGCAGACCGCCGCCCCTGGTTGCCCTGGATGGGGCTGCGCGGCCCCAGGCGGAGGAGGTTGAACTGGTGCTGACCCTGGAGAGCCTGCCCCAGGATCCGGGGCAAAGGAACCTGAAAATCCAGGGTGTCCGGGTGGATATCGGGGGCGAAGCTTTTCGGGGGTACCAGGTTTTGGAGGAAGGGGACGGGCGGAGAAGTACCTGCCGGTATTCGCTGCTGCCCTTTACGGAATAGAAGGAGGAGAGGAGAAGGGATGCTGAGTTTTAACGGCGTTTCGCTGCGGACGCCAGACAGCCTGACGATCACCTACCTGCCGCCGGAGGGGGCGACGCCTGCCTCAAGGTGTTTGATGCAGGTAGAAGGGCAGTGGGGCATGCTGACGGCGCAGGAGGTGAAGGACACCCTGCGCCCGGCCCTGGGCCAGGGCACCCTGGTGGTGCTGGACCCCGCCACGGGGGCGGAAAGAACCATGCCGGCGGCGGTGGTGAAAGCGACGACGGTCAGGACAAGGGAAGGGTATCAACAGGTACTGATTTTGCGGGAGGTTGCGGTTGGGTAAGGCAGAAAAAATTCGGGCATTTGCCCTGGGTGCCGTGGGCAGCCCCTATGTGTACGGCGGAACGGGCCGCCCCTGCACGCCGTTGTATCGCAAAGCGCGCATGGAGCAATACCCCCGGTATGCAGCGCTGATCAGGCAAAATTGTCCTGTGTTGATGGGCACAAGGGAGCACTGCCCAGGGTGCCGGCACGAAGGCAAGGCCTGCTTCGACTGTGCCCAGTTGGTGCGCCGGGCGCTGCAACAGGCGGACATCCTGCTGCCCAGCGGCGCCAGCAGCCAGTGGTTAAAGGGCGATTGGCTGGAAAAGGGCCCGGTGGACAAGGATACCCGGCAAAGGCTGTGCGTTGTGTACCGGGAGGGCGGCGCACCCATGAAGCATACGGGGCTGTGCCTGGGGGACGGCTGGGTGGTGGATGCCCGGGGGCATCGGACAGGGGTGGTGAAGCAAAGGTTTGAGGACTATCCCTGGACCCACTATGCCCTGCCCCGGGGGCTTATGGAAGGGAGGGAAGAAAAGATGGTGGATGTAAAGCAGTTGCAGCAGCTTTTGCTGTTGAAGGGGTTCAGTTTGCCAAGGTACGGCGCTGATGGGAAGTGGGGCGGGGAAACCAAGGCCGCCATGCAGGCCTATCAGCAGATGGCGGGGCTTGGGGTAACGGAGGAAGCTGACCCCGCCACCCTGGATAGCCTGGTGCGGGGCGATGTAACGCTGGCAAACAGGGTGCGGCGGCTGGAGGAAAGGATGGACGCATGGGAAGGGAAGGTGAGCGCGTGAGGCATGTAGAACGGTGGCTGCTGGGGGCAGGGGCGTCGGGGCTGGCGTGGCTGCTGGCCAGGCTGGGGGGCTGGGACGCCGCCATGCAGGCGATGTTTCTGCTGATGGGGCTGGACTTGCTGACGGGCACCCTGTGTGCGCTGCTGGGGAAGTGCGTGGAAGGGGAGAGGTTCTGCTCCCGCAGGATGTTTGAGGGATTAAGCCGTAAGGTGATGATGCTGGCGCTGGTGATGCTGGCCACGGCATTGGATGATATGCTGGGCACCCAGGGCGTGAGCCGCGCGGCGGTTGTGGGCTTCTACTGTGCCAATGAGGGCATGAGCATTGTGGAAAACGCCGCCCTGCTGGGCGTACCCTTCCCCCAGGCAGTGCTCACCGCCCTGGAAGCCATGCGCAATAAGGAAAACAGCAGCCAGAACCCCACCGGCGCAGCCGGAAAAGGGGTCAAGGGCTGAAAGCCCTTGCCGCCGGAGGCCCTGTGCCGCAGCACAACAAACGCAGCCCGGCGGTGCCCAAGGCACTCGCCGGGCGGTGAAAAAATAAGAAAATAAGGTAAATACCCAATAATTGATAACAATCAAAAGGGGACGACGTACGCCGTCCCCTTTTAAATTTATTTACACGACTGCCTTCTACCTACCCAGCAGCTTCTTCAGATACCCCTCATTGAGCAAATGCACTGTATGGAACTGCCCCTGCCAGAATACCGCCCAGTTGTTGAATACGCCGGGGACAGATTTTGCCTTCTCGATGTTGTCTACAGCAATCAGCCTCAGGGGAATGCCGTTTGCTTCGCAGTAGGCCTGTACTTCTTTGACACAGTTGGGGATGTAGGGGCATTGGGGGCTGTAATAGATGGTCAGTTCAGTGCTGTCGATGGCCATTTTCCGGGCGTGGCCGTTAAAGCGGGGCAGGGTGCCGTCCAAAGAAAGGGCCAGCAGTTCATACTCTCCCAGGGTGTCTGCCACGGTGAAGCCGTATTTTTGCAGGAAAGCTTTTTCGGACAGGAAGGGCTTTTTCTTCTTGCTGCTTAGGACGCATATGCCTGATGCGCCTTGGCTTTTCGCGTCAGCAATGCAGTGTTGCAGCAGCGCCTTGGCATAACCATGCCCTTTAAAGGAGCCGGACACCCACAGGCAATGGATGTAGAGGTAGTTGTCCCCTTCCAGGGGCACCCAGGCGTTCTTTAAGGGTGTATATTCGATGAACACCTTGCCCTTGGCGTCCAGCTTGCGAAAGACATGCCCGGCAGCAAGCCGGTCTTTCAGCCACAGCTTCTTGGCCTGCACGCCTTCCTGATGTTTTTTATCAGCAATGGCGCAGCAGATATGTTGGCTGTCTATATTGTCTGTGGTAAGGTTCAGATACTCCATGCACCCTCCTGTTCGGGTCAGTCCTGCGTGAACACCATCCTACTTGCCAGTTTCAAAGGCCCCATCTAAAAATCCCAGGATCCCCGCCACCAGTTGGTCAAAGGCTTCGGGGTTGTCGCCGTGGAAGCCGTAGCTGTGGTTGGCCCCTGGGATATCCAGCAGGCTTGCCTTTACGCCGGCGGCGGTCAGCTTGTCCGCTGCCGCCTTGGCAACGCTGGCGGGGACGATGGTATCCTCTTCACTAAAAATCAGCAAAGTGGGCACCTGAAAGTTGATGTTCTCCATGGGGTCGCTGGCGTGCATTTCCTGAAACCAGGCCTTGCTCAGCTGCTGGTGGCTGCCCCAGGGGCTGTAGTAGTCGGCATAGCCCTTGGAGCCGTTGGCCTCGTCTTCCAAGGCCTGCCGGGCCTGTTCGCCGCCCAGGAAGCCGTTGATCATGTCGGTGCCGTTATCCACCGAGCCGGCGATGAGGACAAGGGCGTCATAGGGGCTGTTGCCCTGGTTTAAGATATGGGTGGCCACCCTTCCGCCCATGCTGTAGCCCAGGATGGTCAGCTTATCCTAGCTGACATTGTGTTTATCCAGCACAAGCTGCAGGCAGGCGTTGCTGTCGCTGGCCATCAGGCTGAGCACGTTTTGTGTAAAGGAGTCGGGGCTCTGGTTGGAGCCGGCAAAGTCCATGCGAATGGAGCCGTAGCCGTTCTCCGCCAGGGCTTTTGCGATGCGCGTCAGCCCGCCGCCCTCCTCCCGGCCGCCGCCATGGCCATGGTTAATCACCACAAAGCTATGCCGATCCTTATCCCGGGCGGGCAGCAGCAGGGTATACATCACCGTGCGCCCATCATTGGGCAGGGAGCCGATGATTTCCTTAATCTCTCCGTTGCCTGGGAACACCAGGGCAAAGGCCAGGGCGGCAACCAGCAGCAGGGCAAGGGCGAGTATGCCTGTTTTTTTCATGGGCCGCTCCTTTCCTTGGGGGGGGATGTTGGTATCTATTATGGGGTTAGGGTAGTCGCAAAATGCGCGTGGCTGTTTTGCTTACAAGGGAAGATGTGGGGCTTTGCCCCACACCCCACCAAGGGAAATGATTTCCCTTGGAACCCGCAATTTTATAAGCCTTTCAGGGCTTCGTTGACTTCCTTGATGCCGTCCTGATGTTCTGCTTCCAGGAAGTTTTCCTTCGCTTTCAGGTAGGCCTTCTTCGCCTCATCCTTATCGCCCCAGTCCAGATGCATATCCCCCAGGGCCTTATACACCATGGCGCTGGTAAACTCGTCCCTTGCCATATCGGCGCGGCGGGCGGCATCCTGCAGGGCATAAAGGGCATCCTGCTTCAGCCCCAGGTTCCTCAGCGTGGAAGCCCTTTCATACTGGCAGATGGCGTGCTTCTGGCTATCAATCTTCTTATGCTTTTGCAGCACTTCAATTTCCTGGTTTAAAAAATCCAGCGCCTTGCGCTCGTCCCCGGCTTCTTTTTCAATCAGCGCGCTTTGATGCAGCGCGATATACAGCCCCTTACGGGGGCGGCTGTTGCGCACCAGAATTTCGCAGGCGGCCCGGGCTTCCTTATGCTTGCCCAAGGCGCTTTTTACATAGCTCATCCCCATCAGCAGGTTCATCCGCTGGGAGCGGCTATGGTAGAAGCGCAAGTCGTCCCGCAGCTTATCGTACATTTTTTCTGCGGCGGCAAAGCGCCCTGCCTCATAGGCCTGGTATGCCTTATCCAGGCGCTGGTTATACTCCTTGCGGTTGAACATCGTCCCCTCCGTTTCTTGCGACCCGGGACAGCAGCTGCATGTGGATGCCCTTGGCAAACTCCTCCGCCAGGTCGCTGGTATATTTGATGGTGTAGCAGCGGGGGATGCCCGCCAGGGCGCACTTGAGGGCAATCTCCAGCGTCAGCCGTCCGCTGCTCAGCAGGGCGGTGTTCTGCAGGTCCCACCGGCGCAGCACCGCGTGGCCAATGGCCTTATCGGCGGCGTTATGCCGGGCCACATCCTCAAACACTTCCAGCCCCTGGGGGGACAGAACCACCACCCGGTGGGTGCCGAACACACCTTTGTAGCTGGTCAGCGCGTCAACCATGCGCTGCACCTGCCGGGCGGAATGGGGCCGCACCTGCGAAAAAGCGGTGGCGTGGGCGATGCGCTGCGTAAACCCCATTTCAGGCTGGGCAGCCGTTACCAGGCGCGCGTGCAAGCCGTCCTCATCCCGCCTCACGGCGCGGATGTCGCTCAGCTCCCGAACAATGCCCTGGGTAATCAGGCGGCCAACGGCCAGCTCCGTCAGGTTATCGGGGGTGCATAAAAAAGGGGCGCAGGGTTGCCCGTCCACCTCAAAGGGGATAATGGTTTCGTGCATTGTGTTCATGGTACCTCTTTCGTCAGGGGAAAAGCTTTTCGTTGACTTCGATATCCTCCAGCAGCCCGCTGGCGTAGCCCTTGCTCATATGCAGGGTGGAATAAAAGGCCTTGGCGCCATTGGAGGCGGACACCACCTGGATGTCCTGGTATTCGTCGCTCAATTGCATGCGGGCGGCGGCGCCCTCCACCTCGTCGCGGGTAAAGCGGAAGGGATAGCCCATCATCTTGGAAAACTGGGTGGGCCGGGGGTACAGCTCGCAGTCCGAGCGGGTGACGGTGGCAATGGTGTGCAGGATGTCCTTTTCCTCAATCATGGCGTCCAGGTGGGCGAAGTGGTCCGTCATGATGGCACTGTCATAAAAGTAGGTGTCCTTCTTCATGGGGATGCAGCGCATGGTGGCAAGGGGCTCCGGGGCGTTGCCCTCCTGGATGGCGGTCAACAGCGGCAGCAGCTCTTCCTCGGGTGCAATGTTCTGCAGTTTGAGCCACTTGCGCCCCGACACCTTGCTATGGGCGGTGCGATCGTACAGCAGGGCCTTCAGCGCTGCCTGTGCTGGGGGCACAGGGGCTGCTTCCCCTTCCTGGGGGGCGCCGTCTGTTTCTACAACCATTTCCGTGGGGATGTCCTGCTCCCTTCCTTCAAAGGGCTTCTGCTCGTCCATGGGGTTTCCTCCTTGCTCCTTCAGAAAAAAAGGGATCAGCGGCGCGCGCCAATCCCTTTGTGAAAGCTGTCTTACTTAACGATTTCGCCGTACACTTCGCCAGCGGCGCAGGCAGCGTTGCTCTCGTCCGTATCGATGTGCATGGCCAGGCCATAGCTATCGTTAACGCGCACCACCACGTCGTCAAAAATCAGGCCGCGCTCGGGGGTGTCCAGCTTTACCTTCACCACATCGCCGTTCTTGACGCCCATTTGCTCGGCATCCTTGGTGGTGGCGTGGATGTGGCGCTTGGCAACGATGACGCCTTGCTTCAGCTCCACCTCACCGGCGGGGCCCACCAGCTTGGCACCGGCAGAATCCTTGGTGTCGCCGCTCTCGCGCACGGGCGGGGTCAGGCCCAGGCTGCGGGCATCGGTGAAGGACACTTCCACCTGGGTTTCCTTGCGGCAGGGGCCCAGAATGGTCATGGTGGTTTCACCCTTGGGGCCCACAACCTTAACCTTTTCGCCGGAAGCGAACTGGCCGGGCTGGGACAGCTCCTTGCGCACGCTCAGCTCAAAGCCTTTGCCAAAGAGGGTTTCCAGATCCTGGGGGGACACGTGCAGGTGACGCGCCGATGTTTCTACTAAGAATTTCATATCGATTGCTCCTTTATCGTTGATTTCATATTAATTATAA
>CAYFSQ010000053.1:0-12735 GCA_964345895.1 uncultured Oscillospiraceae bacterium | reverse complement strand
TGATGGCATAGGTCATGCCGGCACCTTCCCGCACATTGACCCGGCCGGTGGAGGTAATGGTTACCGTGCCGATGCTGCCCGTGCCATCCGCCAAGGCTGAACCAAAGGCCACGGATACAAGCAGGGCTACCAGCAACAGAGAGATTAAAAGTTTTTTCAACAGGCTCACCTCTTTTTAATGTGGAAGGAATGATGTACTCATTCTACTATAACAAACGTATTATCCAAAGCCTTTCTTGCATGGGGCTGGAATTATGATTGCATTTCCGGGTTTGTATCCTTCTGCGTATTTACCTCCATGGTATCGATACTTTTGATAGCGGGCAGCAGCAGGGTGGGCAGGGCCAACAGCAAGATCAGCCCGCCGGAGAGGGCAAACCAGGTATGTACCCCCACCTGGTTTGCGAAGATACCCGACAGCATCAGGCCCAGGGGCATGGCCACGGACATCAGGCTCATCATCAACGAAAAGACCCTGCCCAGCAGCTCCGCAGGGATGTGCTGCTGTATCAATACATTGTATACCCCATACAAAGGGCCGGAAAACCCCATCACAACGCACAGGGCGGCAAACAGGGGAAAGGCATGCCGGGGCAGCAAGCCGGACACCAGCAGGGCACCGCCCATCAGCATGATGGACAGCGCCAGGGTATGGGTTTTTTTCTTAAAACCGCCCCACAGCCCCAGCACCACCCCGCCCAGCAGCATGCCGCCAGCAAAGGTGATTTCTGCAGCGGCGGCATACCGGCCGTCCCCGCCGAAGTATTCCATGCTCATCAAAGGAAACAGGGCGTTGATGGGCATATAGATCAGCATGTATACCGTGCCAATCCACATCATCTGGAACAGGCCGGGGTGCTTTTTTAGAGCCTGGTAGCCTTCCTGCATTTCTTTTATCAGGTGTACCTTTTCTTCCTGCTTCTGGGGGATTTCCGGGATGGGTACCACCAGCACCGTCAGGCAGGCAAGCAGCGCGCCCAGCACATCCAATGCGATGATGCCCCCAAGGGGCCACAGGGCGTAGAGCAGCGCGCCGCCGGCAGGGCTGATCATCATGCTGATGGATTGGATGGCCTGCCCAAAGCCGGAGGTGCGCACAAGCTGGTCTTCCGGCACAATCAACGGCGTAACCGCCGACATGGCAGGGGCGTGGAAGGCGGTGCCAATGCTGCGCAAAAACAGCACCAGCAGCACCATCCAGACGGGCAGGGGGGCCATCAAGGTGTACACCGCCAGCATGCTCCCTGCCAGGGCAATGAACAGGTCGGCGCCAATCATCAGGGTTTTTCGGGGCATGCGGTCCACCATCACCCCGATGAAGGGCCCCAGAACGGCCTGGGGCAAAAACCCCGCCAAGGTGGCCAGGGAAAGGACAAGGGCAGACGCTGTCTGGGCCGTTAAGTGGATGATGATAGCCATCTGCAGCATGCTGCTGGTCACCAAAGAGATGCCCTGCCCAATCAGAAGGGTATAGATATGAAACTGCCAGCGATATTGAATTTTACGCATACTTCCTCCAGATGCTGCGGTGCAGCATCTCCGTTAAATATATTCTGAAAAAAGGGTATTTAGCGGATACGGACGGAGAATAACATGCGCGCACTTCCTTTCTGGTTTTTCAAAAGATAGCACGGGCATTTGGTGATGTCAACAAGGCAAAGGGTATACTCTTACCATGGTTTTTACATGGATGCCATGGTATGCTAAAATCATCAAAGTGAAGGAGGGAGTCTATGCCCATCGTTGCCTTGGTTTACGATTTTGACCACACCCTGTCCAAGGGGGATATGCAGGAGTTTTCCTTTATTCCCTCCCTTGGCATGACCACGGAGGAGTTCTGGCAAAAGACGGCCCAGACCGCCCGGGAAAACGAGATGGATTCCATCCTCGCCTCCATGTTTCAGATGCTGAAAGAAAAGAAGGACCGGGGGGAGGCTATCACCCGGGACTATCTTCGCTCCCTGGGGGATCAGGTGGCCTTCTACCCCGGGGTTATAGAATGGTTTGCCCGGGTCAACGGGTATGCTGAGGCCCTGGGCCTGACAGTGGAACACTACATCGTGTCTGCCGGCATGGCGGAAATGATCGAAGGCACCCCCATCGCTGGGGAGTTTGCCCGCATCTATGCCTGCCGTTACCGCTACAACGAACAGGGCGAGGCGGATTGGCCTGCCCAGAGCGTCAACTACACGGGCAAGACCCAGTTTCTATCCCGCATCAGCAAGGGCGTTATGGACATGATGGACGAAGAAATGGTCAACGCCCATATGCCGGAGGAAAAGCGCCGGATCCCCTTTTCCCGCATGATGTTCATAGGCGACGGCTTTACCGATGTGCCCGCCATGCGCTATACCCGCTTAAACGGCGGCCGTGCCGTGGCGGTGTACACCCAGGAAGAAAAGGCGGCAACGCTGCTGCGCGGCGGCCGGGTCGACTATACCGCCCCGGCGGACTATCGGGCCGCTTCGCTGCTGGACAGCTACGTTCATCGGTGGCTGACGGACCTGGCGGAGGGGATGAAGGGATGAAGGAAAACTATCAGCTAAAAATGGAGGGGATGCTGCAGGCCTTTGGGCAAAAGCCCCGGCTGCTGCTGCATGTGTGCTGCGCCCCCTGCTCTTCCTCGGTGCTGGAAAGGCTGCATCCCGATGCCCGCATCACCGTGTATTTTGATAACCCCAACCTGGACACCCAGGAGGAGTACCACCGCCGGGCGAAGGAGGAGCAGCGCTTTGTTGCAGAAACAGGCCTGGCGGAAGAGGTGGTGGTGGTGCCCTACGACCCTGATGCCTATGCCGAGGCGGTGAGCGGCTTGGAGGAAGGGAAGGAGGGCGGCCCGCGCTGCTGCCAGTGCTTCCGCCTGCGCCTTGATAGGGCTGCCCGGTACGCCAAGGAACAGGGCTTTGACTTTTTTACCACCACCCTGACGGTGAGCCCCCTGAAAAACGCCGCCCTTTTGAACGAAATTGGCCAGGAGAGGGGGGCAGCCCATGGCGTGGCCTTTTTGCCCTCGGACTTTAAAAAGAAGGAAGGGTACAAGCGCTCCACCCAGCTATCCAGGGATCATGATCTGTACCGCCAGGATTACTGCGGCTGCGTGTATTCCAAAAAGGAGCGGGATGAGCGGGTAAAGCAGCAGGAGAGCCAAAGGGCAGACCGTGTTTAAGCTGAGCAAGGGAAAAATATCACCCTGGCTGCCCTCGGCAAGGTGCTGGCAACGGCGCTGCCACCCTGTATGTTGATACGACATCAAACAAAGGAAGGCTTCGCGATGCAAAGCCTTCCCTTGTCAGGAAACAATTGCTGGCTGCGGAGAATGCGGCGCGCTCCTCATTTCCTGCCTGGGGAACGTACAGCACAAGGATTGGCAGAAGGATGATGCAAGGTTTATAAAAACCCATCCTGAAAAAGAATGAAACTTTTCAGGATGGGTAGGGGAAGGCGTTGTTGCAACGATGGTCTTTGCTTTGTCGAAATACGAGGGATGCCGCTGTGGTGGTTATCGATTACTTGTCGGTCTCCACTAACTTCACGCCCCACCAATGGGCCTTTACTTTTGCCGCATATTGCAGCTGATAGAAGGGGACGCCTTCCGTCAAAGCCCCAACAATTTGTGATATTTCCTTCTGAATGGCCTCTTCGTCGGTGTACCATCCCAGCACCGTTGTGTTTTCGCCAAAGAAACTCTGGCCATCCACGCCAAAGAGGGCATACTTTGGAGAACCCTCCTGTGTGTTAAACTGTTGGCTGCTCATCACTTTATAGCAATGAATTATCGTCTTGTTGTCAAAGGAGCGAATCCAGACTTTTCCAGTTACCTGCTTGGGCGCTTCGCTCTGTGGGGGCTTGTCCAGCAGCAGGCTGTCCAGGGAGACGTCCAGCTGCTTGGCAAGCTGAATGAGCTTTTCAACCTCCGGGTACCCTTCGCCCAGTTCCCACTTTGAAATCGCCTGTCGGCTGACACCCAGGATATCCGCCAGATCCTCCTGGGAGAGTCCCCGTTTTTTTCTGGCCTCCCGCAGCGCATCTGCAAAACTGTTCATGAGATGTCCTCCTTTTGCTTTGTTACTGCCATTGTACTGACATCCCTTGCTGCTGTGAACCAACCTGATGTTGCAAATCCGCAACCTGGAGTGGCAAATAAACGGAATGAGCATTTAGACTGCATCGGTGCCGCCCTGCCTTGCTCCTCTACATTACCACTTGTTATGCACCTTTTCAGCAAAGCCGATCAGGTTGTTAATCTGCAGCACCCGGCCGGTGTCCAGCTTGACGGTGCCGGAGAAGCGGCCGAATATCTGGTGCTGATCGCTGCGCAGCAGAACAAAGTTGGTGTCGGCAGCCCGGTCGATGATGGGCTGGAAGGACAGGCGCACCCGGTCGCGGTTGTCGGTGATGGTCCAGGGGGCCATGTAGTTTTCCCGGCCGTTCACCATGGTGATGTGGAACTGCACTTCCTCTAACTTATGGGCAATGCCGTCGTAAAAGAGCATGTTTTCGCTGGCGGCGGAGGTATCGCCAAAGCCGTAGCCAAAGTTAAAGCCAAAGCGCAGGCCGTCCACAATGCCCGAAGCGCTGCTCCAGTACCAGGTGTTGTTGTAGGTCCACACGCCGCGGCCCCAGTCCAATACGCCAAAGGAGGCGGCAGGGGAAAAGAGGTATTCCTTGTCGTCGTAAATAACGCGGCCATCGGCGGGCATGCAGTTGATTTTCTGGTTGTAGTAAAAGGCGGTGGCTTTTTCGGCAAAAGGGGTGGCAATCACCATGCTGTCCTGCTCAGGGCTGTGGAGGATGATGTCAAAAAGCAGGGGCTTGCCGGGGCCGCCAAAGTCGTACATGTGGCCGTAGAGGTGGCGCTTGTCGCCCAGGGTGCGGAAGGTCATCTCGTACTGTTTGCCCAGGCCCCGGATGGTGCCGGCGGCAGAGTCGGCGGGTAAATTGCGCTTGCCCTTGGTAAACCATAGCATGCGGGAGGTGGTTTTCTCCTTAGGGGCAGTAAAATCCAGCAGGCTGATGGAGTCCAGGCCCATGTAGCCGTTGTCCGCCATGGTCAGGGCCAGGGCGCAATAATCGTTGGCAATCAGATAGTAGTCCCATTCCTTAATTTTGAAGGGATGGGCTTTGATTTTTTCCCGCTCGTAGCGTTTGATGAGGCGGTGGGCATATCCTGCTTCCACCAGCTCGCCGCTGTCGGACAGCAGGGGTCCAGCCTGCAGCATCCTGTGTTGCATGTTTCCTCCTGAGGGCGCCCTGGTGGGGGCGCGTCCCAAATTAATGACAAATTCTTTGCGAAATTATAACAAACGGAAACATTAATGTCAATCTTTTGTGTTAAAAGTGGGGGAGGGGGCAAAAGAAGGGGCTCAAGTGCCGGATGTGGCGGAATATGCTATACTGAAAAAAACAAATTGTATCTGGAAGGAGGCGTTTCCATGCCGTTCCATGCCCTGATGCTGCCCCACCCACCGCTGATTGTGCCCCAGGTGGGCAGAGGAAGTGAAAAGCAGGTACAAAAAACCATCGACGCCTACCGGCAGGCGGCGGCGTTCCTTGCGGAAAAGGCCCCCGACAGCCTGGTGGTGGTGTCCCCCCACGGCACCATATATTCGGATTATTTTCGCCTGTCCCCGGGGGCGGGGGCAACGGGCAGCTTCCGCGCCTTTGGCGCGCCAGAGGTTGCCTTCCGCGTGGATTATGACCAGGCCCTTGTAAAGGCCATTGGAAAGGCCGCCGCAGACATGGGCTTGCCCGCCGGTACCGAGGGCAGGGGCGAGAAGGAGCTGGACCATGGCATCATGGTGCCCCTGTACTTCCTCCATGAGGCAGGGCTTAAAAGACCCGTGGTGCGCATGGGCTTTAGCGGCTTAAGCTTTCAGCATCATTATCGCATGGGCACGGCCATCAGGCAGGCCGCGGAAACATTGGGGCGCAGCGTAGCGCTGATTGCCTCGGGGGATTTGTCCCACTACCTCAAGGCTGATGGTCCCTATGGCCTACGGCCCGAGGGCAAGGTGTACGATGAACAGATCATGGACATCATGGGTCGCGCCGCCTTTGACGAATTGCTGCGCCTGCCAACCGACTTGTGTGACAGCGCCGGGGAGTGTGGGCAGCGCAGCTTTGCCATCCTGGCAGGGTTCTTTGATGGCCACCAGGTGGACGCAAAAGCGCTGAGCTACGAGGGAATTACCGGGGTGGGGTACGGCGTATGCACCTTTACAAGCGGGGAAAAGGACGACAACCGGCGCTTCCTGCATAAGGAAGTGGCTGACCAAACGGAAAACAGCCTGCCGGTACAATTGGCTCGTGCCTCTTACGAACACTATGTGCGCACCGGGCAGCCCTTGAAGCTGCCGGGCGGCTTGCCGAAGGAGTGGCTGGACAGACGGGCCGGGGTGTTTGTATCCCTGCATAAGGATGGGGAGCTGCGGGGCTGCATCGGCACCATTGCCCCCACCACTGCCAGCATTGCCGAGGAAATTTTGCAAAACGCCGTGTCCGCCGCCACCCAGGATCCGCGGTTCAGCCCCGTGCGCCCGGGCGAGCTTGGGGATATCCAGTGCTCCGTGGACGTGCTTGGGGAGGCTGAATACATCGACAGCATAGACCAATTGGATGTGCTGCGCTACGGCGTCATTGTATCCAGCCGGGGGCGGCGGGGGCTGCTGCTGCCCAACCTGGATGGCATCGACACTGTGGAAGAACAGGTGCGCATCGCCCGGCGCAAGGCCGGCATCAGCCCTGGCGAGATGGTGCAGCTTCAGCGCTTTGAGGTGGTGCGCTACACATGAATTGCCCCTACTGTCCCCACTTTTGTGCCCTGAAGGAAGGGCAAAGGGGCCTGTGCGGCGCCCGGGTCAACCAAGGGGGCGCCAGCGTGCCCAGGCAGCCCTTTGCCGTCAGTTCCCTGGCACTTGATCCCATAGAAAAAAAGCCCCTGTATCATTTTCACCCCGGCACCAGCATCCTGTCGGTGGGGGGCTATGGCTGCAACATGGCCTGTTACTTCTGCCAGAACCATGAAATCTCCATGGGAAAAGCCCCGGAAGAAAGCCGCAGCCTGCCGCCAGAGGAACTGTGCGCTCTGGCAGAAAGCCTGGTGCCCCGGGGCAACATCGGCGTGGCCTTTACCTATAACGAACCCATGGTAAACTTTGAGTATATCGCCGCAACGGTTGCGCTGCTGAAGGAAAAGGGACTGAAAACTGCTGTCATCACCAACGGCTGCTTTACCGCCCAGGCCTTGGACAAGGTGCTGCCTGTTGTGGACGCCTACAACATCGATTTAAAGGGCTTTACCCAGGGCTGGTACCGCCAACTGGGGGGCGACCTGGAAACGGTGAAAGCCTTCATCGCTGCCGCAGCCATGAAGGTCCATGTGGAAGTCACCACCCTGATTGTCCCCGGCAAAAACGACAGCGAAGAGGAGATGGAAGCGCTATCCCTCTGGCTAGCCTCCCTTTCCCCCGACATCCCCCTGCACATCAGCCGCTATTTTCCCAGGTATAAGGCCCAGGGAAACCCTACCCCAAGGGACACGGTGCATAGGCTCTGGGGCATTGCCCGGCAACACCTGACCCATGTGTATATGGGAAATATATAAAAATTCTATAGATTCGATAACAGTCCCTCCGCCTACACCCCCCACGCCTGGCGCAGGGCATGTACAGCGGCTTCCAGCTCCTCATCCTGAAGGCCGGCAAAGCCCATCACCAGGGTGGAGGGCAGGGGGGCTGCATTGTGGCAGTATTCACTGAGGCCGTGGAGGTGGATGTTCGCCTCGGCGGCCAGGGACAGCAGTTTTTCTTCCGGGTGCTGGGGCAGAGTCATCAGGAAGTGCAGCCCGGCTTCTTCGCCCTGCACCGCTGCACCGGGGATCTGCTTGAGCAATTCGCACAGCCTTTTGCAGCGGCGGGTGTAAGCGCTGCCTGCCCGGCGCAGGTGGCGGGCAAAGTGTCCCCCGGCAATAAAGCGGTGCAGCGTCTGCTGATCAAAGCGGGATACCGTGTCCCCCCCTTGTCGGAACTGCTGCTGCCACAGGGCCATCAGGTCGCTGGGCAGCACCATGTAGGCAATGCGCATGGAGGGGGCCAGGCTGCGGCTGAAGGTGCCGATGTAGATTACCCGGCCGCCTTCGCTTAAGCCCTGCAGGGCAGGCAGGGGACGGCTTGAGTGGCGAAACTCGCTGTCGTAGTCATCCTCTATAATGTAGCCCTTGGTTTTTTCTGCCCAGTCCAGCAGGGCGGCGCGGCGGCCGATGGGCATGCTAAGGCCTAAGGGAAACTGGTGGGAGGGGGTTACATACACCACCTTGGCCTGGGACTGGTACAGGGGGGCCAGCATGATGCCCTGATCATCCAGGGGCAGGGGCAGCACCTTGGCGCCATGGCGGGTTGCTAAGCGGTAGGCGCCCTGGTAGCCGGGGTCCTCCGCTGCCACGGCAACGCCCCTTGGCAGCAGGCAAAAGAGGACATACAGCAAGTAGTCTACCCCGGCACCAATCAGCAGGCTGTCCCGGTTGCAGCGCACCCCTCGGTATTGATAGAGGAAGCTGGCCAGGCTGTCCCGCAGTTCGGCGTCCCCCTGGGCATCGCCCTTTTCCAGCAGGCGGGGGGTGTCCCGCAGGGTTTCCCGAAACAGCCGGCTCCAGGTGCGAAAGGGAAACAGCCCCTTGTCCACCGCTGATGTAGAAAAATCAAAGGCGGATGGTGCCGGCGCAGGCAGGGGCAGGGCGGGACGGGGCGGGCTTTGGGGCGGGCTCAGCGGTGCGATGCCCTGGACATAGAAGCCCTTCTTCTGTTCCGAGCGGATGTAGCCTTCGCTCAGCAGCAAATCGTAGGCGCTTTCCACCGTGCTCATGCTGATTTTCAGGTGCTTCACCAGCGCCCGCTTGGAGGGCAGCCGGGTGCCTTCCTTCAGGTTGCCCCGGTGGATTTCCCCTGCAATGTGCTGGTACACCTGTGTATACAGCGGCGTACCGTCCCTTTTTAGTACGAAGGTGATGTCCTCCACAAAACTGACCCCCTTAACTATTCAAAAACTGGGCGTTTACATCGGTTCAGATGTTGGTATCATAGGGGTATCAAAGACAGTTGTCAACAGGAGGGGTTTTTATGGCAGCGCAGCGCAACCGGGTCTACATCCTCACCTTTATCGGGGTGATGAGCGCCGTGGTTTTTGTGTCCAACTATTTATCCATCCCCGTGGCGTCCTCCCGCATCCACATGGCCAATGCCATCTGCCTGCTGGCGGGCATGCTCTTTGGCGGCTTGCAGGGAGGCCTGGCGGCAGGCCTTGGCTCCGCCTTGTTTGATTTAACCTTCCCCGCCTATGCCGCTGAAGCCTGGATTACCTTTATCAACAAAGGTGCCATGGCCCTTTTATGCGGCCTCATCGTGCATTACGCGGCTTCCGGCGAAAAGAAGCGCCTGCGCCTGGTGCTGGGGGCCCTGGCAGGGGCTGTGCTCTACATCGGATTGTACATGCTGAAAAGCTACATCCAGATGTCCATGCTGGGCATGGAGAGGGAAGCCCTGCTGATTAAAATGGGCGAAAAGCTGGTGGCCTCCATTGTCAACGGCACCTTTGCCGTCATTGCTGCGCCCCTTTTGTACGCTGCCCTGCACCCGGCATTGGTCAAGGCAGGGATGTACCGGGAGTTAACGGTCAAGTAGCCGCCGTAGAAAACTTTTTCGGTGCTTGAATATGTTAGCAATCAACCTTTTCGCCGCAAATATGCGGCGGATTTTTTATGTATAGAAATTTCTCGCAAATTTTCGTCTAATAGATGGTGGGATGTGATACTGTGAGAGAAGAGGTTGGGGATGACGCCCATCTGATTGCTCAGCATAAAAGCCCCGAAAAGGAGAAATAAGTGATGCGCATAACCATCTTCTTGCTGTGTTTTCTGTGCGCGGCCCTGCCCTGTATGGCGGACACTATTTTTGCCCGGGGGAGGAGTTTGACCGCCTCCTGATCGTCAAACTGCCTGAATAATCCAGCCTTTATATTTTCTTCTGAACCATAGAATTTTTTCTGTCGTCATCGTCTAATAGGTGAAAGGAGGCGAAGGAATTGGAACCCATGGAAAGGGGACGAACCCCCGAAGAAGCCATAGAGGATATGATGCTTCATTACTCAACGCCTATCCTGCGCACCTGCTACGTGATGCTTAATGATGCCCACCTGGCCGAGGACGCCATGCAGGAAACCTTCGTGAAAGCCTTCAAAGCCCTCTCCTCCTTTCGGGGGGACAGCCGGGAGGAAACCTGGCTGACCCGCATCGCCATCAACACCTGCAAGGATATGCTGCGTGGACGATGGTTCCGCTTTGTAGACCGCAGAAAGGTGCTGGAGGACCTTCCGGAAGCCTCCGTGCCCTTTGAAGCAACCGACGACACCCTGTTGCAGGAGGTGATGGCGCTGCCCAAAAAGTACCGCGCCGCCATCCTGATGACCTACTACTGGAACCTGCCCGCCAATGAAGCAGCTGAGGCGCTGGGCATCGCGCCCTCCACGCTGTATGTGTATGTAAGCCGGGCAAGAAAAATGTTAAAGACGAGATTGGAGGGGTGGTACGATGAAGCCTGAAACCAACCTGCGAAATGCCATGGATCGCCGCCTGTCCGCTCTTCATGGTACAGACCAGCATGTGCAGCAGGTGTTGCGCATGGCGAAAGGAGAAGAACCTGTGAAAGCCAAGAAAAGGATTTCTGTGGCGCTTGTATTTGCCATCATCGCCCTGGTGGGCGTAGCGGTGGCGGCCACGCTGTCGCCTACCATTACCTGGATTGAAGAAATGTACGGCGCCCACCGGTCAGAGGTGCTGCAACAGGGTACCACCATCGACATCGGCCAGACCCGCACCCTGGGGCAGGTTACCTATCAGTGGGTGGACACGGTGCTGTCCCCACCGATTGAAAGTGCCGACAAGGATGAAGTTGCAGATAAGGAAGAAAGCACGCCGGAGCCTCTGCCCGGCGAAACCGTGGTGACCCTGGAGGGCACAAAGGTATTGTCCGGCACGGTGAACATTGCGTCTAAAGAAGGCGAAAATGTGGTGCTTATCCCAGAGGATTACAGCATCAACGACCCCATGGGTTACAACCTGTTCCTGGGTGAAAAGGCCCCCGAAGGTGCAAAAAGTTATCTGGATATTGCGGTGGAAAGGGATGCCAAAATCCTGCTGGCCAAGGCGGTGCCAAGGGGCATTCTGATTGACGGCGTGCTGAATGAAGGCTTCGAGGTGGGCTTTGACTTTCGCACCAACAAGGATGGTACCCTCACCTACCACTATATGATTTATGGCGTGCCAGAGGGCCTGAAGGAGCATACCATCCAGATGTTCATCTCCAACTGGGAAATTACCCGGGCGGGGCAATGGCTCCGGGGCCAGGAGGATGAGCAGGGCAACACCACGCAAAATACTTGGCTTAAGGAAGAGTGGGTGCTGACCTTCCCGCAGCAGGACAAGAAATAACCATGCTGTTGCCCTGCTGACAGGGACATTTGCCCGGGCATCCTGCGGGGTGTCCGGGCAAAGCATGTGGAGGGCAGAAATCCCCTTGCATTTTTATCCATGAAGCCTTATAATGCCTCACCAGGAGGGCAGGACACGCGCGGGACGACTGCGCCAGGCTTGGGGAATCCAAGCCGGTTTTACACACGCTGGGGCGTTATCCCCAACATGTTGCGGCGTATGCCGCGTACTGCAAGCACAGCAAAGAGCAGTAAAAGTAGAACGTTCCTGCCAAAAGCAGTTAAAGTTACTATATAGGCTCAACCATCGTTTGGAAAAAATTCCAACAAGGTTTGCGTGTGCAATTGGTTCCATATATGAAAGGAAAAATGTATGAAGTAACTGATTGTATTCATCCTTGTTCTGTTTATCGCCCCGCCTGCCATGGCAGAGCCCGCTAAGGTGCAGCCCCATGGCGGCAACTACACCGATGAGATGAAAATCCCCTACAGTACTGACATGAGCGCCGATGACGGCGCTGACAGCGTCGAGCGCCTGGGCGACCATCCGGGCAGCCCCTACTTCAGCCAGCTGGACTTCTATAACATGGAGGACACCGACACCCTTACCATCCTTACCCACTTTAAAACCCAGCAGCAGACCAGCGAGTGGAGCTGCGGCGTTTCCAGCGTGATGATGGTGCTGAACTGGTACGGCCGCCTGGCAGACTACAACGAAGCCAGCCTGTGTATGATGCGGGACAACCAGGATACCCCTGGCGCCACCAGCCTGAAGCAGGCCCTTCAGATGTTTGAGGGCGTGGGCGGGTTTGATGTGTACAGCACCCTGGATGTGGAAGGGGAAGTATACGAAACCTTCACCCTGGACTATATCCAGCAAACCCTCAAGGAAGGCAAGCCCATCATGATTGGCTGGAACGACTGGGGCGGCCACTGGCAGGTAATCATCGGCTATGACACCATGGGCACCGAAACCCAGCAGGACGATGTGCTGATCGTGGCAGACAGCTACGACACCACCGACCACAACCAGGACGGTTATGGCGTCTACCCCGCCGAGCGCTTCTACTACAACTTCACCTTCTACGATTTCTTCCCCGAGGAAGAGGTCAACGACATGGTGTTCATTGTAGCCACGCCCCAGGCATAACCAACCAAAGCCCTCCTAAAACAACGCTCCGGGTACCTTTAGGTACCCGGTGTCAGTTCGTCAAAAAAGGTCTTTCAGACCCTTTTTTGCCGTTTAGGAACGATAAG
>CAYFSQ010000052.1:0-12810 GCA_964345895.1 uncultured Oscillospiraceae bacterium | reverse complement strand
CGGCATCAATACGTTATCGCGCACACCAGGCCGCCCATGTTGTCGGTGGAGACAAAGAAGTCGGTGGCATTGGCGGGGATGTCGTGGGTGCGGTCTTCCAGGCCTTCGGGCACGCGGTAAATCTCGTACTTGGCTACGCCGTCCTCATACACGATGATGTGGGGGTTGGCCACCAGGTAGTCGATATACTCTTCCAGGCAGAAGCCTTTGATGTGCATGACGGCGGCGTGGGGGATGCCCACATACCGGTAGGCGTCCAACTTTAAGCTGCTGGAAATGCCGGTGATATAGCTTTTGTCCTCTGTATTGGCATAGGGATAGCCCTGGGAGGGAAAGCGGAAAACGATGCCGTACTTCCAGCCGTTTTCGTTGAGGAACTTGGCTTGTTCGCTGGTCTGGAAGGGGGTGGCGGTGATGACGCTGTCTTCCCGGCTGTAAATATCCACCTCAAAGCTGAAGCCCGACTGGAAATCGCTGGTGCCGGGGTACGCCACTTTGACGCGGGCGGCTTCGACCAGCCCCTCGCCGGAGCGATTGGGGTGGGCAGACAGTTCTTTGTTCCAGATTTCTGTCTGGTCTGCCATGGTGCGGTAGCCCGTGCGGACGATGTAAAACTCCAGCCCCTCTTCCTTGGCATCGGCAACCAGCTTGTCCAGCGCGGAGATGGCGCTGGGAAACAGCTTAACGTTGCGGTCCCGCACCGGGACGCGGAAACCCGTCTCTTCACCCAGGCTTTTTAAGGTTTCCTCCGCCATGGCGAAGTCCGCGGGCAACTCGTGCCAGCGGTTGAGCAGCATCAGCCCGCCCTGCAAGGCGTCCAGGCGCGAGGTGGTAACCGACTGGCCCCCCTCCACCGGAAAGGCGCTGACATCGACGATGTCCCACCCTGTGGCGGCCGGCTGCGGCATTTCTTTAACTTCTTTCTGGCTCAGCTTGTCCTGCTGCTCTTTCAGCGCCACCTGGTACTCCTGCACCAGTTTGGCGTTCTCCTCCTCCACTTTTTTCTGAAGGTTGGCTTGCTGCCCCTTCTGATAGGAGTCCAGCAGCACATAGCCAGTGCCCAGCAGTACCAGCAGCACCAGCAGTACAATCATGACGATGGTCAGCTTGCGGTACGGATCTTTCTTCCTGTTGTTTGCCATTTCCCCTCAATCCTTTCCGCGCTTACAGGCGCAGGATGTGATACGCGGCATATCGTTACTAAAACCCATTATTTTATATCAAATTCATTACGATTTGTCAACTTTTTTGTATGAATTGAGGACCGCCAGCACGGCAGCGGCCACCTCCCCCTCGTCTACGCCCTCACATTCCAGCACCGTGGGGGCGTCGTGCTGGTCTCGCATGGCCATCAAACCCAGCATGGACTTTCCGTTGATGACGGTGTTGTGGGACTTGAATACGACACGGGATGAGAAGGTGTCCGTCACGCTGACCAGTTTGATGGCAATCTCCCGGGTGATGGGCAACACGCCCTTCAGATCGATTTCGTGCTGAATCATGGTACATCCTCCTTTGTAACGCTGGGGATATGGGTATGCAAAGACGCAGAAATCTGCGACAGTTTGCGCATGCGGTGCTGTATGCCCGACTTGCTCAAGGGCTTTTTCAGCAGGGCACCCAGTTGCTCTAATGTGGCTTCGGGGTGCAACAGCCTGATGCGTGCCAGCTCCTCAAGTTCCTGCGGCAGCGAAGAGAGGCCCGCCAGGCGGGAAATACGGGTAATCATGTCCACCTGTTTCCGGGAGGCGGCCACTTGCTTGTTCAAATTGGCATGGTCGCAGTTAAGGGCCCGGGTTACCTGCTGCTTGATGGCGCCCAGGGTGCGCTTTTCCTCCAGCAATAGCATGGCACGGGACGCCCCCATAGTGGCCAAGAGGCGGGAAATCATCTCGCTGTCCTTCAGGTACACTGCCGCTTCGCCCTTGCGCTGGGTTAAGAGGGAAGAGATATCGCACATCTCCAGCACCCTTTGCACAAATTTCGCCCGGGCCTTATCCCCCACCACAAACTCAGCATGATATTCCTTGTCGGGGGCATTAACCGTTCCGCAGCCTAAAAACATGCCGCGGATAAAGGAGCGACGGCAGCAGATGCGGCGCACCACCCGCTTGGGCACCCCCTGAAAAACATCCTCCCCCTGGTCGTTTTGCCGGATGACATCCAGACGGCGCAGCAGGCGCCGCGAGTCCTTGGGGGCCAGGGTAATGGTGGTAATAAAGCGTCCGCCAAAGCGGGGATCTTTGTTGATATTGGAAGCCGCATCCAGCTGCCCGTAGTAGCGCAGCAGCGTCAGCAGCCGTTTGCCTGCGGTGGTGCTGAAGGTGCGGTAGATAAGCTGTACCTGGCCCCCCGCCTGCAGGCTGATGCTGCCCAGGCACTGGGTCAGCGCGCCTAACTCGGCAATGACGCAGCATTCCTTGTCCGGCATGGTGCGGGCAATCTCCCGCTTGATTTCTGCGGCAAAGCTCATACTTGATGCAGGATGCGCACCTCAGGCTCCAGCATAACGCAGAACTGCTCTTCAATGGTTTGCTGCACCCTTTTGGACAGAAGAACAAAATCCTCCGCCGTGGCGCCCCCTAAGTTGATTAAAAAGCCTGCGTGCTTTTCGCTGACCTGGGCTTGCCCCACTTTCAGCCCCTTGAGCCCCGCTGACTCGATCAGTGCGCCGGCAAAGTGCCCCTCGGGGCGCTTGAAGAAGGAGCCGGCGCTGGGGTAGGTAAGGGGTTGGTTGGCACGGCGGCGGTCTGAATAGTCCTTCATCAGGGCACGGATGGCTTCGCCCTCCCCTTCCTGAAGCAAAAACTCCACCTCTAAAATAATCAGCCCTTCCGCCATGGCGCGGCTGTGGCGGTAGGCATAGTCCATCTCCTGAACGGGGATGTTGAGAATCGATAAATCGGGCATCAGGCAGCGCACCCGGGTGATATAGTCGGCGAGGGATGAACCAAAGGCCCCTGCGTTCATCACCGCAGCGCCCCCCACGGTACCGGGAATGCCGGCCGCAAACTCCAGCCCCTTCAGCTCTGCCCCCGCCGCGATGGACGAAAGGCGGGACAACATAGCCCCGCTTTGGGCTTTGATTGTAAGCCCCTCCACAGTGATGGTGGAAAAGGCCCTGCCAAAGTGCAAAATAACCCCCTGGTATCCATCATCGGCGAACAGCATGTTGGACCCGTTGCCCAGGGCCATATAGGGAACGCCCGATTGCCTCGCGGCATGCAGCGCGTCCACCACATCTTGCTCCTTTGTTATTTCAATAAAAAACCGGGCCGCTCCTCCCACCTTGATGGTGGTGTGCTCCGCCAGCATTTCCCCCTCCTTGACAGAAAGGGAGGAAAGGGTGCGGGCAAGCCGGTTGTATTGGCTTTCTTTCATGCGTTATATGCCTCCACTCCAATAGGTTAAGTATATCATCATCATCTTTGCGCTTCAAGGGGCCCATGGCCTCTGGTTGCTTAAAGATTGCATTTTCAGTATAATATGGTTGGATTTTTATCTCAAGCTTTTGGAAAGGACGCATAATGGATCCACACATTACAGATTTTAAGGGCCAAAGGGTGCATATGATTGGCATCGGCGGCAGCAGCATGTCAGGGTTAGCAGAAATGCTGAAGTATGAAGGCTACCAGGTGACGGGCTCTGACTCCAACGACAGCCATGCTGCCCAGCGCTTGCAGCTGCAGGGCATCCCTGTATCCATCGGCCATCACCCCGAAGAAATCGAGGGTGCCCATCTGGTGGTATATTCTGCCGCCATCCACGAAGAGGATGAGGAGCGCATGGAAGCCAAGCGCCTTTCCATCCCCCAGATGGACAGGGCGGTGCTGCTGGGGCAGTTGATGGAAGGATACAGGGAAACCCTGTGCATCTGCGGCACCCACGGCAAAACCACCACCACCGCCATGGCAGCCCAGATGCTGCTGGGCATGGGGATGGACCCTTCTGTGCATATGGGCGGCCGCCTGGACGCCTTGGGCGGCAGCACACGCATAGGTTCCCCCGATCTTTTTATCGCCGAAGCCTGCGAGTTTAACCGCTCTTTTCTGCACATGAAGCCCACCACCGCCATCCTCTTAAACATTGAGGAGGACCATCTGGATTGCTACGGTGATATGGAGCATGTGGAAGAGGCATTTTTCCAGTTCCTCTCCCTCCTGCCGGAAAGCGGCCTGGTGATTGCCAACGCCGAGGATGAGCGCGTGATGAAGGTGCTGGAGAAGCTGCCTCGCCGGGTGGAGACCTTTGGCCTGAATACCGGCGACTGGACCGCCCGGGACATTACCCTGAGCGACCAGGGCATGCCCACCTTCTCCGCCTGCCTGCATGGCAAGGAAGTGGCGCAGGTTACGCTGAATGTGGCGGGGGATTTTAACATCCTCCACGCCCTGGCTGCCCTGGCTGCCGCCCGGGCCCTGGGGGGCGATTTGCAGCAGGCCGCCGATGCGCTGCTCCATTTTGTCGGCGCCCACCGCCGGTTCGAGCACACCGGGGATATCAAGGGCATGAAAATGTACCACGATTACGGCCACAACCCTGCCGAGATGCGCAGCGCCATCAGCGTGGCGAAACTGAAGAACCGCCGGGTTATCGCTGTGATGCAGCCCCACACCTATTCCAGGGTCATCAGCCTGTTCCCAGGGTATCTGACCTGCACAGGGGAAGCGGACATCACCCTGGTAACCGACATTTACGGCGCCCGGGAGAAGGACCCCGGCACCATCAACAGCCAGATGCTGGTGGATGGCATGCGCAGCAACGGCATCGATGCCTATTTAACCCCCACCTTTGAAGATACTGAAAAGTGGCTGCTGGAAAACGGGCAGGAAGGGGATCTGGTACTCACCATGGGGTGCGGCAACATCAACCTGCTGAACGAGATTATGCAGCAGCACTGGGATGAACAAGGGGAGGAAACATGAAAGACCGACAGACAAGCATCCGCAATTTTTGCATTATCGCCCATATCGACCATGGCAAAAGCACCCTGGCCGACCGGATCCTTGAAAAAACCGGGGTGTACCAGCAGCGGGAAATGGTCAGCCAGATGCTGGACTCCATGGAGCTGGAAAGGGAGCGGGGCATCACCATCAAATCCAAGGCCGTCAACATGCGCTACACCGCCAAGGACGGAGAGACCTATACCATCAACCTGATTGATACCCCCGGCCATGTGGACTTTACCTACGAGGTGAGCCGCGCGCTGGCCGCCTGCGAAGGCGCTATTTTGGTGGTGGATGCCACCCAGGGGGTGGAAGCCCAGACCCTGGCCAATGTGTACCTGGCGCTGGAGCATGATTTGGAAACCATTCCCGTCATCAACAAGATTGACCTGCCCAGCGCCCAGCCCGAAGAAGCCTGCAAGGAAATCGAGGAAATGATCGGCCTGGATACCCAAGGCGCGCCCCTGGTGTCTGCCAAGATGGGCACCGGCATGGAGGATGTGCTGGAAGCCATCGTTCAGCGGGTTCCTCCGCCCACAGGGGATGAAGAAGCGCCGCTGAAGGCTCTGGTGTTTGACGCGGTGTACGATAACTACCGCGGCGCCATCTGCTTTGTGCGGGTGATGGACGGCAAACTGGCCCCTGGCACACGCATGCGCATGATGGCCACCGGTGCCGAGTTTGACGTGGTAGAAGTGGGCTTTTTAGGCAATGGCTACATGCCTGCCCAGGCCTTAAAGGCCGGCGATGTTGGCTATGTGGCCGCTTCCATTAAAGAGGTACGGGACACCCGGGTGGGCGACACCATCACCGATGCCGCCCGGCCTGCCGACGCGCCCCTGCCCGGCTACAAGCAGGTAACCCCCATGGTGTATTGCGGCATCTACCCTGCCGATGGCGCAGACTATGACGCCCTCCACGACGCCTTGGACAAACTGCGCATGAATGACGCCGCCCTGGTGTTTGAGCCAGAAACCAGCGCGGCTTTGGGCTACGGCTTCCGCTGCGGCTTTCTGGGCCTTTTGCACATGGAAATCATCCAGGAGCGGCTGGAGAGGGAGTTTGATTTAAGCCTCATCACCACCGTGCCCAACGTTATATATGAGCTGGAAACCACCCGCGGGGAGTACATGCGCATCGACAACCCGGGCAACCTGCCCTCCCCCAATGACATTGTCCTCATGAAAGAGCCCTTCGTGCTGGCCACCATGTACACCCCCCAGGATTATGTGGGCACCCTGATGGATCTGTGCCAGGAAAAACGGGGCATTTTCAAGGACATGCAGTTTGAAGGCGGCCGGGTGAAGCTAACCTATGACATGCCGCTGAACGAAGTAATCTACGACTTTTTCGACCAGCTCAAGTCCCGCAGCAGGGGCTATGCATCCCTGGATTATGAGCTGAAGGGCTACCAGGAAAGCGACCTTGTTAAAATGGACATCCTGCTTAACGGGGATATTTGCGACGCCTTTACCATGATTGTCCACCGGGACAAGGCCTACGCCAGGGGGCGCACCATCTGCGAAAAGCTAAAGGATGTTATCCCGCGTCAGCAGTTCGAAATCCCCATCCAGGCGGCCATTGGCGGCAAGATTATCGCCCGGGAAACGGTGAAAGCGGTGCGCAAGGACGTGCTGGCCAAGTGCTACGGCGGCGACATCAGCCGGAAGAAAAAGCTGTTGGAAAAACAGAAGGAAGGCAAGAAGCGGATGCGGCAGTTCGGCTCGGTGGAACTGCCCAGCGAAGCCTTCATTGCGGTGCTTAAAATGGGAGATGATAAAAAGTGAAATGCCCTTCCTGCGGCCAATGGAACCGCGCTTCCTTTCCCAAGTGCTTTAAATGCGGCACCCCTCTGCCCCTGCATAACAGGGAAGAGGTGGTTTTGCCTGCCGAAGAACTGGAGCAAACCGCCCGGCAAAAGGAAAGCGACCTGCCGGTTAAATACAGCCTGGACGACATGGGCAATGAAAAGCCCGACATGGACCCCAGGGACCGCCTGGCCCGGGAGATGCAAAGCTACCACGAGCGCAAGCGCCGGGGCAAGCTGCGGCAGCAAAAGCTAAGGGAAGAAGGCGCCCGGATGGGCTATGCCCCCACCGGCACCTCGGTGAGCACCTCCTCCCGCAGGAATGCCATGTTCCACTCCCCTGACGCACCCTACGACCCCTACATGGTCTACCAGGAAGAAAAGGTAGACTATGACGGCTACACCCAGGGGCCTGTGTACCAGTCCACCCGGGATGGCTTTTATACCCAGGAAAAAGGGGGCAGGATGGCCAGCGGTACCATTCCCCTGCCCAATAAGCGGGTCAAGCGCACCCGGATGTTTGGCTTCAGGAGGTTTCTGCCCCATATCGCCTTGGTTCTGTTTATCGGTGCGCTGCTTTTCTCGGGCTATTTCTTCCTGTTCAGGCCCTATCTTTTAGACACCAGGGAAGCTCCCGAAGCCCTGCAAACCCAGATTTCCGCCTCCATTCTGGACGACAACGCCGCCCACACCATCCGCATCCCGGCGGAGGACGGCACCCAGATCTACATCAAGGAGCTGCGCAAAAGCTTCCTGGCCACCGGCGGCTATGCCACCTTCCAGGTGGCAGACTATACCTGGTACGAGTTGATAGACGAGGACCCCTACGACACCACCACCTGGCTGCCCGAAACCATGGACGTGACGCTGTCCCCCTTTGTGCGCTCCGCCACGGGGGAACAGGTGGCGCTGCCCCCCGTCAACTACACCATCGACATCCTGCAAAGCCCCATGACGCTGATCAGCCCTGATGTTACCTATATCAAGACCAGCATGCCGCTGTTTAACGTGCGCTTTAAGGTGATGACCAACAGCCAGGTGTTTATCAACAACGAGGACTTTTCTTCCTATGTAAACACCCAGGACGGCCTGATTGCCTACAACGCGCCCATCCAGCCCATTGGCGACAACAAAATTACCATTACGGTGCGCAGCCAGTACTACCGGATGAATACCACCACCTTAACCATCCACCGGGCGGTGCAGGATATCCCCCTGGACTTGGCTGCCACCATGGACGATGAGAGCAGCCGTGATAAAATGCCCATCTTTGGCACCACCCGCGCCGGTGCCACCCTGACCATATTAACCCCCTACGAAAAGCTGGATACATCGGCACTGAACACCACAGGACACTTTAACTTTAATGCGGTGTTCGACCACTACGGCACCAACACCATCCGCATCCAGGCAGACTACCCGGGCAAGGAAAGCACATTGATTGAGTACAATGTGTACTACCTGCCCAACCCCAACGAATACACCACCAAGGCCTGGGCCATGAACGACGGCTTTGGCTATTCGGATTTGCTGGCCAACCTGGCCAAGCGCATCGAAAAGACCCAGGTGTACGTGATGACGGGCACGGTGACAGAAATCGTGTCCAGCAGGCCCCAGCTGGTCATCCTGGATGCGGGGGATGGCAAAACCTCTTCCCCCCTGAATGTCATGCTGGAAAACCAGACAAAGACCACCTGGGAGGTGGGCAAGCGCTACACCATCTACGCCGATGCCTACGGCATGTACAACAATGTGCCCCGCCTGGTAGCCCGCTACACCTACACCCCCAAGGACAGCAAGTAACAATAAAGGGGCATCCCGTATAAGCAGCACCCCCAAAGTTGGTCAAAAGCCGACTTTGGGGGTGTTTTCAGCAGGGTGCCTTGTTTTGTTTCACTATTATTTCTTCGTGCCCTTCGCACCGCCCAGGGACATCCTGTTAAACAGGTCGCTGCGGTAGGCGTAGTTGTTGTCACTCTTTTCTTTGTGAGCTTTGAGGGCGTAGGCTACCATGGTATCCACCAGGCGGGGGTAGCTCAGGCGGGGCTCGCTTTCCTTCCACAGGTAGAAGGAGAGGGAACCGGGGATGGTGTTGATTTCGGTAATGTACAGTTCATCGGTTTGCGGGGCAATCATCCAGTCGATACGCACCACGCCCTTGCAGTCCATCAATCGGAATACCTTGACGGACAGTTCCTGTACCCTCTTTGTCAGCTCTTCCCCGATGGGGGCGGGGATAACCCGGCTTAAAGAGGCCATGCCCTTGCCGCCGCCGGAGCGCAGGTATTTATCCTGAAAATCCAGCAGCTCCCCTGAACCCACAGGCATTTCCACCACCGAAGCCCGGGCTTCATCGTCAAAGCCCAGCACCGAGCAGTTGATTTCTAAGGGCTTGTCCAGCCCCTTTTCTACCAGGATGCGGCGGTCGTAGGCACAGGCCAAATCCAGGGCTTCCCGGAGCTTTTGGGCATTATCTGCCCGGCTGACGCCGATGGAGGAACCCAGGTTAGCGGGCTTAACAAACACCGGATAGGGCAGAGCGCTTTCAATCTGCCGGATAATTTCGTCAGGGTTTTTTTGCCACTCGCTGCGCAGCACCGTCACATCGGGCAGCACGGGGATGCCGCCGGAGCGGAATACATGCTTCATCAGTATTTTATCCATGGAGGCAGCAGACCCTGCCACCCCGGTGGAGGCATAGGGAATGTCCGCCAGTTCCAGAAGGCCCTGGAGGGTGCCATCCTCCCCGTGCAAGCCGTGCATGACGGGGATTACGCAGTCCAAATGGGCCAGAATTTTCACCTGGGGGCGGCTGTACAGCCACTTGCCGGGGCGGGTTGCCACCAAGGCGCCGGAATGGGCGGTGACATCCAGGATGACCCGCTCGTACTTGCCCTTCTGGGTGTACATGATGGGTTCCTTGTAGGCGTCCAGCGCCAGCAGACCGGGGCCGGAAAACCACTCGCCGCTTTTGTTGATGTAAATGGGATGCAGGTCGTACTTCGCCCTGTCCACCGAGTGGGCCAGTTGCAGTGCGCTGATGACAGACACCTCATGCTCGCAGGAGCGCCCGCCGAATATCAGGCCAAGCTGTAATTTCTTCATGCTTACACCTCTGAATAATGGTCGGGCAGGTCGTTTTCATAGAGCACATAGTCGCCCTGCTGCTTGATGGTGTCATAGAAGGCGTTGGCATCTTTCAATGTGTCAAAGACATGGATGTCGCCTTCCTCAAAGCCGCTTTCCAGCAGCCCTTCCTTGATGGGCTGGGTACGCTTGGCACCCACCAGCAACACCTTGTCCGCCACCTGGGCGATATGCTGGCCCAGCTCCTGGTTGTAGCGCTTTTCCTCCCGGCCCAGTTCCACAAAGCCAGGGGTGATGATGATGCGGCGGCCTTCATACTTGCCGCTGCCCAGCTCTGCCAGGGTTTGGGCGCTGCTGACGGGGTTGGAGTTGTAGCCGTTGTTGATGCGGCGCACGCCGTCTGGCCCCGTTTCCACCATGAAGCGGTTGCGGATGGGGGGAATCAGCTCGATGCCGTACTGTATCTGCTTATCGCTCAGCCCCATATGCCGGGCCACCGCCACCGCCAGCAGGATGTTGCGGATAACATGGGCGCCCATTACATAGGTGGTGCAGGGGAGGCGCTTGCCCTCTTTAAAGCATAGGGTGAAGGTGGTGTACACATGGTCTTTTTCGACATGGTTCTGGATATCCTCTGCCCAGACATCGTCGTTTTCGCTGCCGGTGATGGCTTTGTCCATGGTGGTCTGCTGGTAAAGGGCACGCACGATGGAATGATCATCGCCAAATACGGCAAAGCCATTCGCAGGCAGTGCGCGGATTAAATCGTACTTGGTTTGCTTGATGTTTTCAATGCTGCCAAAGGTTTCCAGGTGCTGGGGGCCTACCGAGGTGAGAATGCCGATTTCCGGCTTCACCAGGCGGCACAACTCCCGGATGTCCCGGCGGTGGCGGGCACCCATCTCAGCGATGAATACATTGTGGGCGGGGGTCAGGTCGTTGCGGATAACGGTGGACACCCCCATGGGGGTGTTCATGCTGCCCCGGGTGCACAGCACATTGTATTTCTGGCTGAGCAAGGTTTGCAGATAGAACTTGACGCTGGTTTTGCCGTAGCTCCCGGTCAGTGCAATGCGGCGCACATCCTCCCTGCCCAGCAGGATTTTGCGGGCATCCCGGAAGTACAGTTCGTACATGGTGCGCTCGATGGGCAGCGACAGCAGCGCCGCCAGCAACACCCACAGGGGCATGGGCAGCACCAGCAAGGCGTTGAGCCCCATGATGGGGGCAAACCGTTTGAGCAGCCATAAAAGAAACAGCATCAAAAACAGGAGCACGCCGTAGAACCGCTTGACGCGGGTGGTCATGTTCAGCTTGCTTTTGCCTTCCCGCTTCTGGTAGCTGAATTTATCCAGCAGCAACCCCCACAGCAGCAGGGCAGCCACCCCCAGCAGGGGGGCGGCAATGCTTAAGAAGGGGCTGCGCTGAGCCACCTTGTCAGCAAAAAAGCAGACAATAAAGCCCCACAGCGCCAATATCACACCGGGCAACCAGGCATGCCTGGGCTGGCGTTTAAGCGCCGCAATAAAGCCCCTGAACTGGTAGCTGCTCAGCTGGTAAAACATAACAACGCGCCTGGAGGCCAGTAGCAGCGCCACAGCGGGGGCGTACCACAGCAGCGTCCGGGCAAGGGACAAAAGAAAAGTCAAAGGTTTTCCTCCTCTAAAAAGTCCAGCACATAGTCGCAGAACACATCGGGATAGGACAGGAAGGCGTAATGGCCCCCCGGCATAATCCGCAGCTGGCTGCCGGCGATGGATTTGTGAAACTCATCCGCCATCCACAGGGGCGTCTCTAAATCCTCCTGCCCCCAGATGAGCAGCGTCGGGTGGGCAATGCGGGATAAAAAATCCCGGGAGTCATACTTGATAATGTTGTTGAAGGTGGCGCGCATCTTAAGCTGTAAGGCCTTGTAATCGGCAGAATTGTGCTTGTCGCGGTATGCGTCCAGCCACTTTTGCGCCCTTGGCTTGATGTAGGGCATCTTGCTAAGCAACGACAGAACGCCCCGCTTGAAGCGGTACTGCGCAGCCTTGCGCTTGTCCTTGGCCGTTTTTATTTTTACCAGGCCGGCGCTGCCTGTCAGGATTACATTGCGAAACAGCTTGGGAGAATACGCCGCCAGGTACAGCGCCACCCGGCCGCCAAAGGAATGGGCCAGCACGTCGCAGCCATTTAGGTTCTGCTGATGGATAAAATTCTCCGTCCACTTGGCAAAATCCGGGATGGACCAATCCCCTTTCAAACCGCCGCTGCCGCCGTGGGCGGGAAAATCCACCGCGGTGATGCGGTAAAACTTTTGAAGCCGTTTGATGATAGGCATCATGGCGGCAACATCGCTGCCCCAGCCATGCAAGATGAGCAGGGGGCTGCCCTGCTCGCCGTATTGTTCATAATAGGTGGATATGCCCATTACTTCTGTCTGCACCTGTCCGCCCCTTCCTTAAGCAGTAAAATGTATCGGCACTTGCTGGTGGATCCCATGCACATGTCCCTGAACTCTAGGGGAACAGGAACGATATTTTCCAGCACGCAATTTAGTTTTTCGCAGGTTTTGCGGGAGGGCAGGTTGCCTTCGTCGGTGGTAATCACCACGCTGTGGAAGCCTTCCCTTTGCATCAGCGGTTTTAACAAATGCACCGCCCGGGCGGCATAGCCGCGGCCCCTGAAGGGCATGTCCACCCGGTAGCCGATGTGGCCCAGGTAGTACAGCCCCGGGCTTTCCCCCACCCTGAAACTGATATAGCCCGCATTGGTTCTTGTGCCCTTTGGGCGTATGTTGAAGGTATACTCCTCCTCTATGCCCAGCTCCTCATCCCATCGGCCTTGATGGGCCAGCACCAGATCGATGGCGTCGTCCGAAAAGTCGGGGCGCCTGCGAAAAAAAGGTAACAACCCAAAGCCTCCCCGAAAAATCATCACAGCGTATTTTATCATAATCCCCATAGGGGTTCAAGTTTGCGGAGGGTT
>CAYFSQ010000051.1:0-13214 GCA_964345895.1 uncultured Oscillospiraceae bacterium | reverse complement strand
ATCACCTGCTGCTGCATGGCTTCCACGGTGGGGAACTTCATCTCCGGGCGCATGAAACGCAGGTAGGTTACCTGCACAACCTGGCCGTAGAGGTCGCCGGCAAAGTCCAGCAGGTGCACCTCCACCGCAGGGGGGCCGTCGGGCAGGGTAGGGTGGTGGCCATGGTTCAGGATGCCGTGCAACACCTGTCCCTCCGGCAATGTCAGCAGCGCCAGGTACACGCCGCAGGGCATGTCGCAGCCATCCTCAGGGTAGGCAATGTTAGCGGTGGGAAAGCCCAGCCGCCGGCCGATTTTCTTGCCCTGTATAACCCGCCCGGTGATTTGAAGGGGCAGCGTGCCCCGCACATGACAGATGGTTTCCACGGTGTCTTCCCTTCTGGTTAATGGGTTTATGATAGCCCCAAAGTTTAGGCGCGTCAAGGCAAAACACCCTGGATTGACAATGCCTTCCCTAAAAGCTATACTTATACCACTACATGGCGGGGAGCACCCGCCGCAATTCATACCATAAGGAGGTTTTAACCAATGAAAAAACTGGTGGCTATCCTGTTGACGATGCTGATGGTGTTCTCAGCTGGGGCCGCGCTGGCGGAAGGGTCCCTGGTGGTGTACTCCCCCCATGACGCCGACCCCCTCCAGGCCGGGCTGGCGCTGTTTGAGAAGGCCTATCCCGACATCAAGGTGGAGATTATTGCCGCAGGCACCGGTGAACTGCTGCAGCGCGTTGCCGCGGAAAGCGAAAACCCCCTGGCCGACGTGCTCTGGGGCGGCGGCGCCGACTCCCTGGCGGCGTTTAAGCCTTACTTCCAACCCTATGTCAGCGCCAATGACGATGTGATTGCCGACGCCTTCAAGGACTCGGAGGATCTGTGGATTGGCGAAAGCCCCCTGCCCATGGTGCTGTTCTACAACAAAACCCTGGTCAGCGAAGAGGACGCCCCCAAAACATGGCAGGACCTGCTGAACCCCAAGTGGAAGGGGCAGATTGCCTATGCCTCCCCCGCCAAGTCCGGCTCGGCCTACACCCAGCTGTGCACCATGATTCTGGCCGAGGGCGGCCCCGAGGGCGGCGGCTGGGACTTTGTGGAGAAGTTCTACCAGAACCTGGACGGCAAGGTGCAGGATTCCTCCGGCAACTGCCATAAGCTGGTGGCCACCGGCGAATACGCCATTGGCGTCACCATTGAAAAGTCCGCCGTGCTCTATGCCGACAACCCCGACGTGGCCTTTGTGTACCCCCAGCAGAACAGCGCAGTGCCCGATGGCGTCGCCATCATTAAAAACTGCCCCAACCTGGACAACGCCAAGCTGTTTGTGGACTTTGTCACCGGCCTTGAGTGCCAGACCGACCAGAACGTCAACTGGAAGCGCCGCCCTGTGCGCAGCGACCTGGCCCCCGTTGGCCTGGTGCCCCTGAGCGATATCGACCTGACGGACTACAACTTTGACTGGGCTGCCACCGAAAAGGAAGCCATCATCGAAAAGTGGCAGGAGATTATCGTGAACAACTAACCGAACCTTTGGGGCTGTAACGGCGCAAGGCTGAAAGGCCGCGTTACAGCCCCATTTTTTTGATAAGGAGCAGCCATGGAATCGTACAATGTGAGCATACGGGACGCAGTAAAAACCTATGGGGATTTTAAGGCCGTGGCGGGAATCTCCCTGGACATAGAGCAGGGGGAGTTTTTTACCTTGCTGGGGCCCTCGGGCTGCGGCAAAACCACGCTGCTGCGCATGATTGCCGGCTTTAACACCATCGACGGGGGCACCATTTCCTTTGGCGACAAGGTGATTAACGATGTGCCCGCCCACAAGCGGGGCATCGGCATGGTGTTCCAGAACTACGCCATCTTCCCCCACCTGACGGTGAAGGACAATGTGGCCTACGGCTTAAAGGCGCGCAAGGTACCCTCTGCAGACATCGGGCCCCGGGTGCAGGCCGCCCTGGAAATGGTACAGATTGCAGACCTGGCCCACCGCATGCCCAACGAACTGTCCGGCGGGCAGCAGCAGCGCGTTGCCCTGGCCCGCGCCTTTGTCATCG
This sequence comes from uncultured Oscillospiraceae bacterium, assembly GCA_964345895.1. Taxonomy (GTDB): domain Bacteria; phylum Bacillota; class Clostridia; order Christensenellales; family Aristaeellaceae; genus DTU024. The sequence continues at coordinate 11,168 of CAYFSQ010000051.1, read as the reverse complement.
AGCCCAGCGTGCTGCTGATGGACGAGCCCCTTTCCAACCTGGACGCCAAGCTGCGGGTGCAGATGCGCACCACCATCAAAAAATTGCAGCGCAAGCTGGGCATCACCACCATCTACGTAACCCACGACCAGGAGGAAGCCCTGGCCATCTCCGACCGCATCGCCGTAATGAAAAACGGCCTGATTATGCAGGTAGGCGCCCCCACCCAGATTTACAAAAAGCCGGAGAATGACTTTGTGGCGGGCTTTATCGGAGTGTCCAACTTCTTAGAAGCCGATGTACAGGGGCAGGACAGGGAAAATGCCACCCTTACCGTGGGGGGCTATCCCATCAAGGGCGTTGCGCTAAGTGCCCCTTATACGGGCAAGGGCAAGATTGCCGCCCGGCCCGAATACCTGACGCTGTCAAATGAGGGCATCCCCGGGCGCATTGAGCTGTCCACCTTCCTGGGGGATTTTATTGAGTACGAAATCCTGCTGGACAACGGACAGAGCATCCAGCTGAACGAGTACACCAAGGACGCCCTGAGCATCAAGCCCGACGGTACCAAGGTGCATGTGATGATGGACCCTGACGCCATCATCCTCTATGGCGAAAACGGGGAGGTGCTGACGGCATGATCAAGCTGCCCACCTTAAAGAAGCCCAGGATGGACTTCTGGTTTTTTGTCAAGGTCGTCGTGATCCTGTCCATGCTGTTTTTCCTGGTGTACCCCTTCTCCACCCTGATTACCCGCAGCTTTTTCTCCAAAAAGGTGGACGGGGCCACGCTGGAAAACTACGCCACATTTTTTAACAAGAAGTACTACCTGGACGCGCTGAAGAATACCCTGGTTATCACCTTCGCCTCCTCCTTCACCTGCCTGATTATCGGAGCGCCCATGGCGTACCTGATGACCAGGTACAACATCTTCGGCAAGAAAATCATCTATGTGTGCATCATCCTGGCGCTGATGTCGCCCCCCTTTATCGGCGCCTATTCGTGGATATTGCTCTTTGGCCGGGCTGGGTTTATCACCAAGCTTTTCGCCGGCATCGGCATCAAGACCCCCACCATATACGGCCCGGGGGGCATCATCCTGGTGTTTACGCTGCACCTGTTCCCCTATGTGTACCTGTATGTGTCCGGCGCCTTAAGCAGCATTGACTCTTCCTTGGAAGAGGCCGGGGAAAATCTGGGCTCCTCCAAGCTGCGCAGGCTGATGACCGTCACCTTGCCCGTGGTCATGCCTTCGGTACTGGCCGGCGCGGTGATGGTGTTTATGACAGCCCTGGCCGACTTTGGCACCCCCATGCTGCTGGGCGAGGGCAAAACAAGGGTGCTGCCCGTCCTGGTGTATGACGCCTACATGAGCGAGATTGGCGGCAACGCCAACATGGCCAGCACCCTGTCGGTGATAGTGGTGGCCTGCTCTCTAAGCGTGCTGCTGCTGCAAAAGTACTATGTTGCCCGCAAGAACTACGCCATGACGGCGCTGCGGCCCCCCAAGGAAATCCAGCTGCGGGGCTGGAAGCGTGCCCTGGTTACCCTGCCTGTGGCCTTGATTGCCTTCCTGGGGCTGCTGCCCCAGTTGACGGTGGTTATTTCTTCCTTTATCCAGACAGACTTTACCGGGTTTATCGGCGGCTTTACTTTGGAAAACTACCAGAAGATATTAAGCCGCCTGGGCACCAATATTACCAACACCTACTACTTTTCCGCCGTGGCCATTGTGTTTATCGTCATCTTCGGCATGTTGATTTCCTACATCCTGGTGCGCAAAAAGGGCAAGGTGGCCAGCATCATGGACTTGCTGGTGATGTTCCCCTACGTTATCCCCGGCTCGGTGCTGGGCGTATGCCTGATTGTGGCCTACAACCGCAAGCCCATTATCTTAACGGGCACGGCAGCCATCATGATTATTTCCTACGTGGTCAGGAAGCTGCCCTACACCGTGCGCTCTGGCAGTGCTTTCCTGTACCAGATGGATGCCTCGGTGGAGGAAGCCTCCATCAGCCTGGGGGTGTCCCCCATGCGCACCTTCTTCAAGGTGGTGGCGCGGCTGATGCTGCCCGGTATCCTCTCCGGTGCCATCCTCAGCTGGATTACCTGCATCAACGAGTTAAGCTCCTCCATCATGCTCTACAGCGGCAGAACCTCCACCATCTCGGTGGCTATCTACCAGGAGGTGATGCGCATGAGCGACGGCACCGCCGCCGCCCTGGCCTCCATCCTGACGCTGACCACCGTGGCCTCGCTGCTGATCTTCATGCGCTTTAGCAAGGGGAAGGTGTCGATTATCTAGGAGTGGGTTCCAAGGGAAATCATTTCCCTTGGTGGGGCATGGGGCTCGTCGGGGCGCATTGCGCTGCCTACCCGGTAAGCTATGCTTACCGGGAGCGTACGCTCCATGGCCCCTCCTCTCCATCGAAAGCGGGCTTTCGATGGGAAGGAACCGTCCCGCAGCGCATGCCCCCGATGGGCTTGCCCGTCGGGAAAGCAGCGTAGGGCACGGTGACGCAATAGCGCAGCGCATTTTTGCACCGAACAACGCGCCTTTCTATCGCCCACATAATAAATAAAAAGACAAACACCTTTGACACGCGGGATAAAACCGTATCAAAGGTGTTTGTTTGTTCGATTACACAAAGCCCCATCAACATTGAAAACCCAGGCTCTATTCTTCCTCCGCATCCCCCAGATGCACCACCTGCCCGCCCAAGAGGCGGGCTTCTTCCTGCTCGTGGGTGACGGCCAGCAGGGTTTTGCCCTGGGTGTGCTGGCGCACATAGGCGATGGCCTGCTGGCGGGTATCGGCGTCCAGGCCCTTGAAGGCTTCGTCCAGGATCACTACATCGGCATCATACAGCACCGCCCGGGCCAGCGCCACCCGGCGGCGCATGCCGCCGGACAGGGTGCTCACCTTCTGGCGGGCATCCTGATCCCTTAGCCCCAGGGCGTGCAGGTGGGCAAGGATGTCCCTTTCTGCCACCCGGTTGCCCGTAACAAAGCGGATGTTGTCCACAGCGGAAAAGCCTTCGCACAGCCTGTCCTCCTGAAACACGGCGGCGATGCGTTTGGGCAGGCCGGATACCGCGCCGCTATCGGGGAGAACAAAGCCCATCAGGATGTTCAGCAGCGTGGTTTTGCCCATGCCCGACTTGCCCATCAGGCAGGTGCACTGCCCCTTGGGGATGCGCAGGCTTACATCCTGCAGCACCTGCTTGCCCTCAAAGGCTTTGGACAGGTTGCTTACGACAATATCCCTCATGGCGCCTCCCTTGGGAAAACCCATCCCAGCAAAAAGAGGAAAAGCTTTTCAAACAGCACGCTGAGCAGCACAATCAGCACCGTCCAGCAAAATAAATCCACGGTGTTTAAGTACACCTTGGCGTCGTACAGCTTTTCGCCAATGGTGCCCGAGGGCAGGCCGATGACCTCCGCCGCCACGCCGGCCTTCCATGCCATGCCCAGGGCAGCGCTGCACGCGCTTAGCAAAAAGGGCTTCAGCTGGGGCAGATACACCATGTGTATCCGGCGGCCAAAGGGCACCCGGTACAGCCGCGCCATCTGCAAAAGCTTGTCATCCGTTGCCAGGATGCCTGCCAGCACATTGTTGTAGATGACAGGAAACACCATTAAAAACGAGATAAAGGTGGACAGCCGGGCCGAGGACAGCCACAGCAGCGCCAGGATGACAAAGGACGCCACCGGCACGGATTTAATCACCATCACATAGGGCTTGAGCAGCACCCGCACCAGGGGGTATCGCGCCGCCGGGATGGCCAGCAGGATGCCCGCCAGCAGCCCCAGTATAAACCCCAGGGCAATCAGCGAAAAACTGGTGAATATGCTGGCAAAAAAACCCGCCTCCCGCCAAATGGTGGTGAGGCGCAGGGCCACCTGCCAAGGGGAGGCCAGCAGCAGGGGCTGATGTAGGGCCATGGCCGCGGCCTGCCAAACAAGCAGGGCCGCGGCCGTGGCGATGATATTTTGTGTGTATGCCTTACGGCGCGCCATAGTAGAAGTCATCAGCAGGCATCTGGCCGCCTACGGCCTGGGGCTTCTGATCGAACAGGGTTTGCAGGTAGCCTTCGGCAGCGGCACGCATATCAGCACCAGAGAGGGCCACCAGGTTGCACAGCGGCAGCGCCTTTTCTGCGATGGGCGCCTTGACGATGCCCTGCTTGTCCACCAGTTTGGCGGCTTCTGCCACATTGGCGTTGATCCAGGCTACGCTGGCCTCATAATCCTTAAGGAAATTGGCCACAGCTTCCGGGTTTTCCTCGGCAAACTCGCTGCGCACAATTACCACAGCGGTGGTCAGGCGGCTGCCGTTGTCCAGCTTGTTCCACTCTTCTTCCAGGCTCAGCGCAGTGCGCAGGCCTTCCACCTGCTGCAGCGCCACGGTGGCAAAGGGCTGGGGCAGCATGGCCACGCCCTGCTCCTGGGCGTTGAGGCGGGCCACTGTTTCGGTGGGCTCGCTCATCCATTCCATGGTGACATCGGTGTTGATGTCCAGCCCATTTTGCGCCAGCAGGTAGGTAAGGCTCATTTCCGGCGTGGTGCCCTTGCCGGTGGAGTAGATGGTTTTGCCCTTGAGGTCGGCAATGGACTGGACGCTGTCGCCGCCCTTTTCCACGATGTACAGGACGCCCAGAGCGCCCACGGCCAGCAGCTTTACCTGGCCTTTGGTGTTGTTGTACAAAACGGCGGCCAGGTTGGCAGGCACTGCCAGGATGTCCATTTCGCCCTTTAACAGCTTGGGGGTCAGCTCGTCGGCGGTGACAGCCATGGTAAAGTCGTACTTGTTTTGGGTGGTGCCTGCCTCATTATCCTCCAGCAGCTTCACCAGCCCCATGGTGGTGGCCCCCTTCAGCCCTCCCAGCCGCAGGGCAGAGGTTTCGGCAGATACAGTGCCCAAACTCAGCACCATGGCCAACAGCAACAGCATCGCAGTGATTTTTTTCATCTTTTTCCTTCCTTTCACAGGCGGCAAGGCCACCAAAGGTTCTTTCAGCTTGATTATACCGAAACGAAAGACGAATCGCGTTGCATACGCAACGCGATTCGTGATGTTATCACCGTCGGGACAGAAGATGCCCGCCCCAGAATCATTGGGTTATGTGCTGTAAGGTTACTCCATTTTATCCAGGCCCCACATCAGGTAGGCCAGGTCGGCCCTGGTGGCGGGGTGTTGGGGGGCGATGCTGTTTTCCTTCAGCGTCAGCAAGTCGTTGGTGAGGGCAAACTGCACGGCAGCTTTCTGCGCCGGGGAAATATCCTCTGCGTCTGCTGCCTCAGGCAGGGGCTGCAGGTTGGCCGACACATCCATGCCGGCGGCCTTGGACAGGAAAGCGCTGATCAGCCCCACCATATCCTCCCGGCTGAGGGCATCCTCTGCCTTGGCATCGGCCTTCACTACCCCAAGCTGTGCCAGCATGGCAAAGCCCTGGGTGCTGTCCATGGGGATGCCTGACATGCTGAAGAGGGCGGCGACAAAGTCGCCCATGGTGGCGGGCTCCTCGGCGCCAAAGGCGGTGTCGGACAGGGGCTCCATGGCCTTCTTGTCCAGCACGAACTGCACGGCCTCATCGTACCAGGCACCCTGGCCCAAGTCGGCATAGGTGGCATCGGAAGTATCCTTCACAGCGAAGGGATTATAGATTTTTTCGTAGCGCGCCGCATTTTCGTTGATTACCCCTGCGCCGCCGCTGGTAGAGGTATAGCCCTTCTCGTACAGCGCTTTGTAGAGGGACACATAGCTTTTCGCCTTTTCTGCCGTCAGTTCCTTCAGCTGGCGCATCCAGGTAAGTCCCCGCTGCTGGTTTTTGCCATCCAGGGCATCCAGCAGGGCCGTCATGGCGCCGGACAGTTCCCCCTGGGAAAGGGCAAAGTTGCTGTAGGCAGACAGGATGTAGCCGTCCAGGGTTTCCTGGGTCAGGTCCATTTCTTCAATGCGCTGGGGCAGTTTTTCATAGACTTCAAAGGTCTTTTCCACATTGGGGTCCCGGTAAGACAGGATGAACATCCCGTTCTCGGTGGCGACATGCTGCACACCATAGGCACCGTACTGCTCCCTAAGCTCAGGGTACAGGAAGGCGTCGGACACCAGCAGGGTGATAGCATCCAGTTCGCCGGTGGTTTCTGTAAGGCCCAGGGCCTCATTGGGGGCGTAGAGCATGTTGTACTGCACGGCAGAATCCACGATAATGCCTTCGGCATGGGCAACCTGGGGCAGTTGGTACTGGGCGTTTTCCCGCTCAGCATCTGCAAGACGGTCTAAGAAGCTGTCTGCCGCTGCCCGGTGTACCAGGCTGCTTTCCTCGCTGCCGGCAAAGGCGGAGATGACCCCGGTGCGCACCTTGAAGAAGGACTGAATGCCTTGCAGTTTCGCCAGGGCTTCCCCGGGGTTTTCGCTCAGCAGCTTTTCTGTTTCTTCCAGGAAGGCATAATAATCCAGATGGTTCAGGTAGGTAAAGTAGGTAAAGCCTTGGGAGGTGTTGGCAAAGGCGCGGTACACCTGCAGCTGGAATACGCCGTTGGTCAGGCTTTGCTTCAGGCTGGTTTTTGCCTGGCTCACCACATCCTTCACCTTCTGGGCGTCGTCCAGCTTGGTGTTAAACAGCAGCTCGTAGGCCAGGTCATAGCCCGGTTGCATATCCTCATCCAGGGCAATCCAGTTAAAGCGCAGGTAGGGATCAAAGCCCTTGTCCATGGGGCCGGTATACACCGTGGGGCGCAGCTCCTGCTGGAAAAAGTAGCGGGTCATCAGCGCGCTTAGTTGCGCGTTGTCGTATTGCTGGGTGTCCAGCTTGCCCAGCAGATCTGTGTACAGCTTGTACCAGTGCAAATCCTCCTGCTTGAGGGCATGGGCAGGCAGCAGCAGCATGGCCTGCCCCACCTGGCTGACAGAAGCCTGGGCGTGCATCCGGCGCACCTGATCCTGCCCCAGGGTGTCGGTAACATCGTGCATGCGCTTTTCCACCGGCAAGCTGCTGACTTCCACCGCCTGGAGCTGCTTGATGTACTGCTCGGCAGTGTCCTGCTTCTTTTCGCCATGGGCTTTGGTGGCATCCACAATGGCCTGCAGTTCTTCCCGTGTCATGGTTGCCTTGCGGCTGGCTAAATCTTCCTTCAAGGCCTGGGCTTGCTTTTCCTTCAGCCCCGGCGCCGGCTTGGTAACAACCAGCGCCGTGCGGGTGTTGCTAAGCAGATACTCCCCGATAACCCGCTGATACTCCCCCGCCTTGGCAAAGGGCACATAGTTGCTGGTGTTGTCCACATAGGCGCTGTAGGCGTTGGTATCGCCCAGCCCCGCCCAAAGGTAGGCAATATTGGGGGCAATGCTGGCGCCAATGTTGCTGTTCTCGGTGGATAAAAGAAGGGCCAGACGGGTGGACGCTGCCACCCCTTCCACCGCGGTGTCGTTGAACCCCTTTCCAGCCACCTGCTTCAAGGCATCCTCTACCAGGGCCTGAAACTTGGGGGCGTCCTCTGGCGCCATGCCCCGGGCAGAAAACATCAGCGCTGCCTCTGGCTTGCCGCCGGCGTAAGCACAGGACGCCGTGGCAGAGGGCAGTTTCTCCTTCATGGCCTGCTGGAAGGGGGAGGAGGTCTCGTTCAGCAGCGTAGGCAGCAGCTGCATCACCTTGTCATCCTTCTCCGGCAGCGTGCCAAGGGCATAGCCCAGCTGCACCACTGCGCCGTTGGTGCCGTCGCTCGTTGCTTCCACGGGGAAGTCAAAGGCTGCGCTGACGGGGCCTGTAATGGGGGTGAAGCCCGGGTCGGCAAAAGCAAACTCTTTCTTCTCAAAGGCAGAAAAGTAGCCGTCCAACAGGCGAAGGAATTCCTCCGGGGTTTCCAGCTTGCCATAGAGGATGGTCAGCGAGTTGGAGGGGTGGTAGTAGTCGTCATGATAATTTTTTAAAGCATCCCAGGTCATCTCCGGGATATGCTGGGGGTGGCCGCCAAAGGAATTGCCCACCTGGCTGCCGGGGAACAGGGTTTTGCGCAGGTCAAACATGGCGGCGGTGTCGATATTGTATGCCCCCTGCATTTCGGTGTAGACGGTGCCCGACAGCGTCAGCTCGTCCTCCAGGGCGGGCAGGGTGTAGCGCCAGGCCTCCTCGCGGAAGATGCTTTCTTCCTGCATCAACAGGGGGTTGAACACGCTGTCGGTATAGTAGTCTGCGTATTTCAGCAGCTGTTTTTCCGACAGGGATGCCACGGGGTAGGTGGTCATCACATCGGCGGTCATGGCATTCATGAAGGTGTTGTAGGTTTGATGCATCAGGTTAAAGAACAGCGCCTGGGAGGGGTACTTCATAGAACCCCCTAAGGTGGCGTGTTCAAAGATATGGGGCAGCCCGGTGTCATCCACCGTGGGCGTGCGGAAGGAAATATCAAAGGCGCGGTTGGTGTCCTCGTTTTCAAGAAGCATCACCAGCGCCCCAGTCTTGTCATGCTCAAGCACCGTGACATCGGCATCCACCAGGTCTAGGCGGGTTTTTTGTTGAACGGTAAAGCCCATGGCTTGGTCCCCCTCCTGATACTGTTTTCCCTCCGCCAAAGCGTTCAGCGGAAAAACGGGTAGCAACAGTATACAGGATAATAGCCCGGCTAGCCATCGTTTGATTGAACTTCTCATAGTTCCTCCTTCAGGTACTTCTTTCCTATATTAAAGGTATGCTTCCCCCTAAGCCTTGTCAAGAAATCCAGCAATTTTTCGTCTTGATTTCGCCCGGTTTTTACCAGAGGACAGGCAAAAGCCCCTGCACCATAGGGCGCAAGGGCTTTTGTTTATGAAGTCTACTAAGAACACAAGGGGAGGTGTAGGAGGGGGCACCCCTCCTACTATAATCCGCAAAAGCTTCGTGTACGGTGATGCGGTCTACTTTTGTGTAGCAAAAGTTACCTTGCCGTTTGCCGCCCGCGAGCGCAGCGAGAGGCAAACGGCCTCATCGTCCCAAAACGGCAAAAAAGGGTCTAAAAGACCCTTTTTTGACGCGCCGTCAGGCGAATTAGGCCGGGAAGAACAACGCCATGTCGTCTTCCACCGTGCCGTTGGGGGCGATGCCGAAGTTTTTCACCAGCACGTCCACCACATTGGGGCTTAAGAAGGCGGGCAGGGTGGGGCCCAGGTGAATGTTCTTGACGCCCAGGCTCAGCAGGGCCAATAGCACGATAACGGCCTTCTGCTCGTACCAGGCAATGTTATAGATAAGGGGCAGATCGTTGACAGACTCCAGGCCGAAGGCGTCCTTCAGGGCCAGGGCGATGAGCACCAGGGAGTAGGAGTCGTTGCACTGCCCGGCGTCCAGCACCCGGGGAATGCCGCCGATGTCGCCCAGGTTCAGCTTGTTGTAGCGATACTTGGCGCAGCCGGCGGTCAGGATGACGGCATCCTGGGGCAGGGCCTTGGCAAAGTCGGTGTAGTAGTTGCGGCCCTTCTGGCGGCCATCGCACCCTGCCATGACAACAAATTTCTTGATGGCGCCGGACTTGACGGCCTCCACCACCTTGTCTGCCAGGCTCAGCACCTGGTGATGGGCAAAGCCTGCGGTGAGGGTGCCCGTTTCCAGCTCCTGGGGGGCGGGGCAGGTCTTGGCGTGGGCGATGATTTTGGAAAAATCCTTCTCTTCGCCGATGCCGCCTTCAATGTGGGGGCAGCCAGGGAAACCCGCTGCGCCGGTGGTATACAGGCGGGCTTTGTAGCTTTCCGGCGGGGGCACGATGCAGTTGGTGGTCATCAGAATGGGGCCGCCAAAGGCTTCAAACTCGGGCTTCTGGGTGTACCAGGCGCCACCGTAGTTGCCGGCAAAGTGGCTGTACTTTTTAAAGGCAGGATAGCTTTGGGCAGGCAGCATTTCGCCGTGGGTGTAAACATCCACGCCGGTGCCTTCCGTCTGCTGCAGCAGCATTTCCAGATCCCGCAGGTCGTGGCCGGACACCAGGATACCGGGGTTGCTGCGCACGCCCAGCTCCACCTGGGTGATTTCCGGGTTGCCGTAGCGGCCGGTGTTGGCTTTGTCCAACAGCGCCATGCCCTTCACGCCCGCTTCGCCGGTTTCCAGCACCAGGCCCACCAGCTCGTCCACGGATTTTTCTTCCATGGTTTCGGCCAGGGCACGCTGCATGAAGGTATCCACTTCCTCATCGTCATTCAGCAGCACATTGGCATGCTTGGAATAGGCAGCCAGACCCTTGACGCCGTAAACAACCAGCTCGCGCAGGCTGCGGACATCGGGGTTTTCGGTGGCCATTACGCCGATGAAGGGCGTCCGGTCATGCCACTCTTCTTTGTTGAGGCTATGCCAGAGGGCGGCCTCGGGCAGGTTGTCCTGGTTGGACAATTCCTTGCGCAGGGTATTCATCACTTCGATGGTTTCCTGGGTGCGCACTTCAATGGCATCCTGGTCGAAGTTGGCGTTGGTGATGGTAGCAAACAGGTTCAGGCTGACCAGATGGTTGACGGCCTTGCTGACGGGCTTGCCTTCAGCGCGAAGGCGGGTGGTGATGGCGCTTAAGCCCTTGGTTACCCAGATCAAAAAATCCTGGGAACCGGCGACTTCCGGCTTTTTGCCGCACACACCGCTCTTGGTGCAGCCGACATTGCCAGCGGTTTCCTGGCACTGGTAGCAAAACATTTCCTGCATGATTGATACAACCTCCTCGTATAATGCCCATAGGCTACCATCTTCCGCGAGACAAAACCATGATTTAAATCAATCATTACGAATTTTCTTGTGCCGCCCTGTGCTATGATGCCTATGGCTGTTTCTGTGATAACGGACAGCTTTGTAAAAGGCAAGTATCAAGAAGGGCAAAGACAGCGATGGAAGCAAAAAAACATGCGAGCGAACACCCCTTCCGGCGGGCCATGGTAATCGGCTGCCCGGGCAGCGGCAAGAGCACCTTCTCCCGGGCGCTGCACCGCATAACCGGCCTGCCCCTGCACCATCTGGATATGCTGAACTGGAACCAGGACGGAACCACGGTGCCAAAGGATGTGTTTATCCAGCGCCTTCAAGATGTATTGGTACAGGACGCCTGGATTATTGACGGCAACTACCTGTCCACCATGGCCCTGCGCCTGGCGGCCTGCGACAGGGTGTTCTTTTTGGACTACCCGGTGGACATCTGCCTGCAGGGCATACAGGACAGGAAAGGCCAGCCCCGCCCCGACA
>CAYFSQ010000050.1:0-13257 GCA_964345895.1 uncultured Oscillospiraceae bacterium | reverse complement strand
TGCGGGTGCCAACGAACGGTCTTTACTAACTCACTGGTTGGTACAAAGATTGGGGGCAGACCAGTGTCGTGTTCATCAATATACTGGATTGAATGACTGAAACCAGTATGATAATTCCAATAGTGTAAAGAGTGTTAAAAACGAGCTGAAGGTAAATAAGTTAATATGAAAGTGCAATATTTCTTATATTTATTGGAAAAACCGTACTTTTCAGATGTTCTTGGTATATTACAATTATCAAACTGAATTTCCAATGCAACCTTTAATATATTAATTTAAATAGTATAAAAAATTGAGATGTTTGTCGAAACCGTTATGTACCAGTCTGCTTCCTGAAGGATGTGGATCGACATTTTTAAAGAAAAGAGGCGCGTGATGAAAAAAAAGAAAATTTTTCTTGGCTTGGAATTAGGGTCTACACGCATCAAGGCGGTAACGATTGATCAAACCCACAGCTTGGTTTCTTCGGGGAGTTACACATGGAAAAGCAGCCTGGAAAATGGCCTGTGGACATATCCGTTGGAAGAAGCCTGGGTGGGCATTAAAAATGCAATTTCAGCGATAGAAGATCGTCAGGCTGTTGCCGGAATGGGCATTTCTGCCATGATGCATGGTTATCTGGCGTTTGACAGCCAGTGGCAGCTGCTGACGCCTTTTAGAACCTGGCAAAATACTGTGACCGGAGAGGCCGCGGAAAAGTTGACGGAACTATTTCAATTTAATATTCCGCAGCGCTGGAGCGTTGCCCATCTGTACCAAGCGATGCTGAATGGCGAGGAACACGTTTCGCGTATTGCGCACATCACAACGCTGGCTGGTTATGTGCACTGCATGCTGACGGGTGTTCACGCCGTAGGTGTCGGCGAAGCTTCCGGCATGTTTCCCATAGATCCCGATACGGGGGATTATGACGTGGATATGATGGCAACCTTTGATACGCTGACGAGTCAAGCGGGCATGCCGTGGACAATCGGTGAGCTGTTGCCGCGTGTGCTGAAGGCGGGCGAGAATGCCGGGTTTTTAACTGAAGAGGGCGAAAAATTGCTGGATGGCTTGCTGAGCGCGGGCGTACCCTTTGCGCCCGCTGAGGGAGACGCGGGTACGGGCATGGTAGCTACCAATGCTATTGCCGCACGTAGCGGCAATGTCTCTGCGGGAACATCCATTTTTTCGATGGTGGTGCTAGAAAAACCGTTGGCAAACCATTACCCGGAGATTGATATTGTAACAACGCCGGAGGGTAAGCCCGTTGCCATGGTTCATTGCAACAACTGTACCAACGATATGAATGCCTGGGTGAACGTACTGGAAGAGACAGCAATGCTCTTTGGCGCACGTCCTGAAAAGGGCGAATTGTTTGAAAAACTGTACAAAAAAAGTCTGGAAGCCGATCAGGATGCGGGCGGACTTGTTGTTTATAATTACTTGGCGGGGGAGAGTGTAACCCACTTTGACGAGGGACGGCCTATGGTGTTAAGGCGTCCGGAAAGCAACTTCACTTTAGCAAACTTCATGAGGGCACAGCTTTACTCGACCATGGCTACTTTGTGTATTGGCATGGACATCCTAATCGCGGAGCGTGTTGCCATCGACCGACTGATGGGTCATGGTGGGTTGTTTAAAACGCCTGGTGTAGCTCAGGCTTATATGGCGGCGGCTTGCCGGGTACCGGTTACCTGCATGGAAACGGCAGGTGAAGGAGGGCCCTATGGTATGGCGGTACTGGCAGCATACAGTGTGCAGCGTGCGCAGGATGAAACACTGGACGACTATTTGCAAAACAGGGTGTTTGCTTCGGCTTCAGCCGTTACTCTGACGCCTGACAAGGAAATATCAGAAGGGTTTGAACGGTATTTAACTTTATTTAAAAATGCTTTGGCTGTGCAACAGGCTGCTATCAGTAACATATAGGGGGAAAAGAGAATGAAACAGTATCAATTTTGGTTTGTAGTAGGCAGTCAGTTTTTATACGGACCGGAAGTCTTGGAAACAGTGGATTGCCGTGCGCGGGAAATGGCCGAAACCATGTCGACAAAACTACCTTTTCCTTTGGTGCATAAGGTAACAGCCAAGACCAATCAAGAGATTACGGAGATTATGAAGGAAGCCAACTACGATGACGCTTGCGCGGGTATCGTAACATGGTGCCATACCTTTAGCCCGTCCAAAATGTGGATTAACGGCTTAAGCCAGCTTCAAAAGCCATATTGCCATTTTGCTACGCAGTATAACCGCGAGATTCCCAATGATGAAATTGATATGGATTTCATGAACCTTAACCAGGCTGCCCATGGAGACAGGGAGCATGGCTTTATTGCATCGCGTCTGCGTATGGCTCGGAAGGTCGTTGCGGGTTATTGGCAGGACGAAGAAGTGTTGGAGCGCCTGGGCAGCTGGATGAAGGCGGCGGTGGGCGTTGCGGTATCCAAGTCTTTGAAGGTCATGCGCTTTGGCGATAACATGCGTGAAGTGGCGGTCACTGAAGGGGACAAGGTGGAAACACAGATTAAACTGGGATGGCAGGTAAACACATGGCCTGTTGGCACGCTGGTGGAATACATGGACGCTGTTGAGGAAAATGAAATCGACAGTCTGATGGAAACCTACCGTGAAAAATATGATATTGCTACGCAGGATATTGAAGCAGTGCGTTATCAGGCGCGGGAAGAAGTCGCCATGAAAAAGCTACTGGATTCGGAAGGTTGCACTGCTTTTACCAATACTTTCCAAGATCTGTACGGTATGCGTCAGTTACCGGGTTTGGCCACTCAGCACCTGATGGCGCAAAGCTATGGCTACGGCGGAGAGGGCGACTGGAAAACCGCAGCGATGACGGCAATTATGAAGGCGATGGGTGAAAATGGAAACGGTGCATCGTCTTTTATGGAAGACTACACCTATCATCTTGTAAAGGGACAGGAGTACAGCCTTGGTGCACATATGCTGGAGGTATGCCCCAGCATAGCTGCGCAGCGTCCGCGTATTGAGGTGCATCCCCTCGGCATTGGCGACAGGGAAGCGCCTGCGCGTCTTGTGTTTGAGGGTAAACCGGGCAAGGCCATTGTTGTATCGCTGGTAGATATGGGCGGACGTATGCGGCTGATATGCCAACAGATTGAGTGTGTGAAGCCTATTCTCCCCATGCCTAATTTGCCGGTGGCTCGCGTGATGTGGCGGGCGATGCCCAACCTAGAAGACGGCATTGCTTGCTGGCTAATGGCGGGCGGTGCGCATCATACGGTGCTCAGCTATGATGTAACAAGCGAACAGATGCGCGATTGGGCGCGGATGATGGACATTGAGTTTGTCCTGATTGACAGTGAAACAACGCCGGAAAAACTGGAAGAAGAGCTGATGATCAAAGACCTTGTCTGGAAACTGAAGTGAGGCCGAGAGCATGTTGGAAGCGTTAAAGAAAACGGTTTGTGAAGCGAATCTGATGCTAAAAGAACACCATTTGGTTATTTTTACCTGGGGCAATGTGTCTGCTATTGACAGGGAAACGGGATTAGTGGTTATCAAGCCCTCGGGTGTTGAGTATGATGGCATGAAACCTTCCGATATGGTAGTGGTAGACATTGAGGGCAACAGGATAGAAGGCGCATACAAACCTTCTTCCGACACGCCCACTCACCTGGAACTATATAGGGCTTTCCCCAAAGTCGGGGGTGTTGTGCATGCTCATTCGCGTTGGGCAACGGTGTTTGCGCAGGCGGGGCGGGATATTCCTGCCCTTGGCACAACGCATGCAGACTATTTTTACGGCGCTATTCCCTGTACAAGGGAGATGACGCAGCAGGAGATTACAGGCGCATACGAAAAGGAAACGGGCAACGTAATTGTGGAAACTTTTCAGGGGCAAAACCCTCTGGCCGTTCCCGGCGTACTGGTACATACGCACGGTCCTTTTGCGTGGGGCACGGATGCCGGAAATGCCGTGCATAATGCAGTAGTCTTGGAAGAAGTTGCCTTCATGGCGTATCATTCAATGCAGCTGAATGGCGAACTTTCTTCTATGCCGCAAGTGCTGCTTGATAAACATTACCTGCGCAAGCATGGGGCAAATGCTTATTACGGACAAAAATGAATGGAATATTGAAAAAAATATTGGCGCTGCTCGTTGCGATGGTGATGGTAATCATCGTATATACGCTTGTTGTATCTAAAGATGCAGGCGAACAAACAAAGGGAACGGAACGCCCCATCATCCTGGGCTTTTCCCAGTTGGGCTCTGAAAGCAATTGGCGGCTGGGTAACACACAGTCCATCATCAAGGCGGCGGAGCGTGCCGGGATTCAGCTGATGTTTAAAAATGCCGAACAGAAGCAGGAAAAACAAATTGACGCAATACGTTCCTTTATTGCATACCAAGTGGATGTGATTGCATTTGCGCCTATTGTAGAGGATGGATGGGATAATGTGCTGAGGGAGGCCAAGGAGGCAGGCATTCCCGTGATATGCTCCGACCGTTCCGTGAAGGTGGAAGACGAAAGCCTGGTTACATGCTTTGTTGGCGCGGATTTTTATCTGGAAGGTGAGCGTGCCGGGCAATATCTTCTGAAAAAGATGGAGGACAGGGAAGGCCCTATCCGCGTTGCGGAGTTGTCGGGTACGATTGACTCAACGCCCATGCGTTACCGCGCGCTGGGCTTTCGTGATGTGCTTGAGCATGATCACCGCTTTGAGATTGTATACAGCCAATCAGGTGATTTTTTGCGCTCCAGGGGCAGGGAAGTGATGCGTGATATCCTCGAAAAGCCAGATAATGTGGATGTGCTGTACAGCCATAACGACTCCATGACGCTGGGAGCGTTGGAGGCGATTGAAGCAAAGGGACTGCGTCCCGGACAGGATATAGTAATCGTCAGCGTAGACGGAGAACAGGCTGCGATCGACTTGCTCAAGCAGGGGAAGATTAACTGCGTTGTGGAATGCACCCCGATGCTGGGAGACATGATTATGGACCTTAGCAAACGCCTCGTCCGGGGTGAAGAGGTTGACAGGGTCATATATTCGGAAGAAACGGTATTCTCCGACCTTGATGAAGGAATGTTGTCCATCCCGCCAAGGGGGTACTGAAGTGAAATTAAAAGAGCTTTTTGCTGCGCTGCTGCCCGAGCGTGGTCCGCTCAGCCAAAGGCTGACAGTTTCTTTCCGTACCATCATGATAATGATGCTTTTGCCAGCTCTTTTGTCGATTGCGTTAATGACGGGTTTTTCGCGGGTGTATTATTCATTTTTACGCAGGGCGGAAACCATTAACTCTCTTGGCAGTGTGGTAGTTGATCAGTTGCCAGCCGATTTATTTAATATAGTTGCGGGCAGTAAGAGTTTTCCGACAGGCAGCCAGGCTGATATGATGCGCGATGTAAAGCGTACTCTGGATGAGTTGATCGATAAAAAGCCTTCCAGTCACCTGGAACTGACAGTTGCGCGCCGCACCAGCGAAACCATGTCCAACTACATCGGGAAGTTGGGCAACCAGATGGCAGCGGGCGCGTCTGTTGACGAAAACATGCAGGTACTGGAAGAAATACGCAAAGTATCCGATCTTTTAGGGGATATGTTCCGTGATGCGGTATCGGCAGAGATTAGAGTAGCTAACAAGGCCAGTGGGCAGTTACGATGTTCTCTTAATGTTGCCATTGCGCTGGAAGCTGCGTTGGTAGTTTTTGCGTTGCTTTTTATCCGGTTGGCGCGGGAAAGGCTTACCAAGGCGGTAGCAGACCCGCTACTTGAACTACAGGTCTTTGCTGAAAAAATTGCCAGCGGCAAGCTGGATGTACGCACGCCCGAACCGGATGTGGAGGAACTGAAAGCGCTCAGTGACAGCCTGAATGTTATGGCGGTCAAGCTGAATAGGTTAATCAAGGAGAATCAACAGGAACAGGAAAACTTGAAAAAGAGTGAGCTGCGTACCCTGCAGGCCCAGGTGACGCCACATTTTTTGTATAATACACTGGATGCTATTGTGTGGTTGGCAGAAGCGAAGAAAAATGAGGAAGTAATATCTATTACGCGTGCGCTGTCGAACTTCTACCGCATTTCTCTGTCCGATGGACACGACTGGATTACTGTTTCGCAGGAGGAGGAGCACCTGCGCGGATATTTAACCATTCAGAGAATCCGTTACAGGGATATATTGGATTACGGCATACGTATTGACGAATCGCTAAAAAATGAAACAATTCTGAAGCTGACTATCCAACCGTTGGTGGAAAACGCGCTGTATCATGGTATCCGTAATAGGCGGGGTGGCGGACGCATTGATGTTGATGTCTGGCGTGATGATGCATTGCTTCGTGTGCGCGTGACAGATAATGGGGCGGGTATGAGCAAGGAAAAGCTAGAGAATCTACGCGCAGTATTAGCGGGAAAGCAGCCTGCGCCCGATGCAGGGTTTGGACTCATAAATGTTGATAAAAGAATAAAATTATACTATGATCAACCACAGGGATTGACTGTGGAAAGTGCTTTGGGTGAAGGCAGCACCGTTTCGTTTGCAGTGCCCATCAACCATCAGGTCAGGTGAATATGTACAAAGTTTTTTTAGCGGATGATGAAGTTGTTATCAGGGAGGGGATTAGAACCTCATTCCCGTGGGATAGCAGCGGTTTCGCATTGGCAGGCGAAGCGCCGGATGGCGAGATTGCTCTTTCTTTAATGCAGGAAATTAAGCCGGATATTCTGATTACCGATATTCGTATGCCTTTTATGGATGGTCTGGAACTGAGCCGTCGGGCGCTTGCCAGTTTGCCCTGGCTTAAAATTATTGCTATTAGTGGTTTTGATGAGTTTACTTATGCTCGTGAGGCTCTGATGTTGGGTGTGAAAGAGTATCTTTTAAAGCCTATCAGCGCACAGGAACTGGAGCAGGCTTTGCGTCGCGTTGCCGCACAGATTGATGAGGAAAGACGCCAGTATGCCGATTTGCAGGCAATGAAAAAGCAACTGGAGTTGTCCTCCGGATTGATGAGGGAGCAATTCTTGCATGATGTGCTTTGCGGCATGAAGGATGAGGAACAGCGCTCTAACCTATTCTTGAATGCCCAAAAGCTGGACATGAATCTGATGGCGCGCCATTATCGAGTAATGTTGATTTCTACCCGTCAGAATATTGGTGACGAGCAGGTATTGCCCAAGGCTCTGGTCAGCCATATCGTGAACAGGCAACCAGAAGGCAGCGTATATATGTGCCAGATGGATGGTGTACTAGCTCTGCTTTTCTTGAATGACTTGCCCAGTGCATTGGAGGAGCACGCCTTTGCGGTGGCGGAGGCGGTGAAGCACAGTGCAGCAGAGGTAGAACTACCGCCGATGCATATTGCCATTGGCGCATCGGTAGGCGCGATATTCAAGGTGCCTGACTCGCTGGCTTCCGCTTATGTGACCCTTCGTGCTATGCATGGTCATATGAAAATGGAACAGACCAGTATCATGGACAATGATGATGCACAACTGGATGTAAGTGATGTAATTTCTGTTAGTGGCGATGCGTCACTATATGAGCGGCTGCGATTTGCCTCCGTATCAGAGATTGCGAATATAGTAAAGGAGTTTTTCAATAAGGACTCGGCGATGCAAAACTCTTTGATTATGCTGAATTACCTTCTGGTAGAGAGCTTGCTGACCGCATCCCGCATTGTGAAGGAAAATGGGGGAGCCCCTGAGAGCGTGTTACCTGAGAGTCTTGAAGGGGAAAAAGGATTAAAACTTGTATCCGAACCTCAGGCGGTGTTTAGTACCGCCGTGGATGTCCTGACCTTAGCGCTGGAATTTAGGGACAAACAATCGCTTTCCCGCTATGGAGAGGTTATTAGGCGTGCGCGCGCTTTTATAGATCAGAATTTTACCAATCCTAACCTTTCACTTGGTGACGCTGCACAGTCTGTTCATCTGTCACTGAATCATTTCTGTACAGTCTTTTCACAGGAAACAGGGTTTACCTTTATTGAATATCTGACACAGCTGCGCATGGAACGTGCGCGTGATATGCTGGCAAAGACGCAGATGCGTTCGTCGGATATTGCGGTAGAGGTGGGCTATCGTGACCCGCACTATTTCAGTTACCTGTTTAAAAAGCACACAGGCGTCAGCCCGCGTGACTATCGAAAAGCTCAGCAAGCGGGTGAAACGTAAAATATCAACCGTTTTTTATGAAAATAATCTAATTGCTTCTTTTGGTAGATTGAATGTTTGTGAAAATAATCCCTATATTTCCAAAAGCAGTTGCTTGAATGATGATAGCCTATTCGTTACACTTTAAAACAAGAAAACCGGAGAGAACCGGACAATAAAATTGGAGGGAATCGCAATGAAAAAACTGCTCGTTCTTGCCATGGCTGTCTTGATGTTGTTTAGCGCTATCGTTTCAGCCAGCGCTGTGACCATCGGCTTTTCGCAGATTGGTCAGGAATCCGACTGGCGTACCGCCAACACTGACAGCGTTAAAGCTGCCATTGCTGCTGAAGGCTGGGAACTGGTGTACGACGATGCGCAGCAAAAGCAGGAAAACCAAGTGAAGGCGCTGCGCAACTTTATCTCCCAAAACGTTGATTACATCCTCTTTACCGGCGTCGTATCCACTGGTTGGGACGAAGTGCTGAAAGAAGTCAACGAGGCGGAAATTCCTCTGGTACTGCTGGATCGTATGCCTGAACAGTCCACACTGGATAACATCGAGTATGCTGCCGCTTTCGGTGGTGACTTCGTTGAGGAAGGCCGCCGCATGGCGCTGTGGACCGCAAACTATGTTGAGAAACTCGGCAAGTCCGGTGAAGAACTCAACGTGGTTATCCTGGAAGGCACCACCGGTGCCGACGCTGCTTCCGGGCGTCAGGAAGGCATCATGGAAGTGCTCGCAAACTATCCGAACCTGAAAGTAATTGCCAGCCAGACCGGTAACTTTACCCGTGCCGAAGGCCAGGCCGTTATGGAAAGCTTCCTGAAAGCGCATGAAAAGATCGATATCCTGCTTGCGCATAACGATGACATGGCGCTGGGCGCAATCGAATCCATCAAACAGGCTGGCAAGGTGCCCGGCAAAGATATCATCATCGTGGGCTGCGACTCCCCCAAGACGGCGTTTGACGCCATCATCGCCGGCGAAATGAACGCCACCGTTGAGTGCACTCCCCTGTACGGCCCCTTCGTTGTGGACGCTTTGAAACGGCTGATTGCGGGCGAAGAGATGGACAAGACTCTCATCCATCCCGAAGAAGGATGCTTTGATGCTGAGGGCGGCATTGTATACAGCGCTGATGGGCGTGTTTCCGAAAAAGCAGCCGATAAGATTGGCGAGCGCCTGTACTAATGAAATCAATGGCCTATAACTAATAATAGGCCCGGACGGATGAGGGCGATTCCCCTCATCCGTCCTTTCTATCAGGAGAGGGTGATATTTTGCAGGACATCATATTAGAAATGAAAGGCATCGAGATTCAGTTTCCCGGCGTAAAAGCCCTAGACAAGGTGGACTTTACTCTGCGTGCGGGTGAAGTGCATGCACTGCTGGGAGAGAATGGTGCCGGAAAATCTACGCTGATTAAATGTCTCACCGGCGTGCATCGTATGGATGCCGGTCAGATTCTACTGGAAGGGAAGCAGATACACCCCAACTCTACGCTGGAGGCCCAGAAGTTGGGCATTTCCACCGTGTATCAGGAGGTAAACCTTTGCCCGAACCTGACGGTTGCAGAGAATATTTTCATTGGCCGTCAGCCAATGCGGCGCAGACAGATTGACTGGAAAACTATCAACAGCAGGGCAAGCGAGCTGATGCGCAGGATGGGTATGGACATTGATGTTACGCTTCCTTTATCTGCTTATTCCATCGCGGTGCAGCAGATGGCATCGATAGCCCGCGCGGTGGATGTAAAGGCAAAAATTTTGATACTGGATGAGCCGACCTCCTCCCTGGATGATAAAGAGGTGCAGCACCTGTTTGATGTGATGCGTGACCTGAAAAACCAGGGATTGGGCATCATCTTTATTACTCATTTCTTGGATCAGGTGTTTGCCATATCCGACCGCATGACGGTGCTTCGCAACGGTAAGTTGGTAGACGAATTTGAAAAGGTAAAAATCAACAAGTTGGACCTTGTAACCTGCATGATTGGTAAAGACATCAACGAGATTTACAACCTGAAAAAGGCTGAGCAGGCCGAGGATGCTCCGATTACGTTAAGAGCCCAGGATATTGGGGTTTCGGGCAAAGTTGAGAATATATCCCTGGATGTTAAGAAAGGAGAATTGGTTGGCTTTGCCGGTTTGCTCGGATCAGGCCGCACCGAAACGGCAGAAATGCTCTTTGGCGTAACACCTCCCAATAAGGGCACGGTGTACATGCACGGTGAGGAGCTGGCAGTGAAGGCGCCGCTGGATGCAATACAGAAAAAAATGGCATTCTGTCCTGAAGACCGAAAACGTGACGGAATTATTGGCGATTTATCAATACGCGAAAACATTGCGCTGGCTGTGCAAGCTACGCGGGGCTTTATGAAACCTATGTCCCGGGAAGAACAGCAAACGCTGGCGGACAAGTACATCAAGCTTTTGTCTATAGTTACCCCCGATGCTGAAAAAAAGGTAGGCGAACTATCGGGCGGAAACCAACAAAAGGTTATTCTCGCCCGATGGATGGCAACGCAGCCTGATTTGCTGATACTGGATGAGCCAACGCGCGGCATTGATGTAGGCGCAAAGGCAGAGATACAGCGTCTGATGCTGGAAATGTGCGGCGAAGGCATGAGCATTATTTTCATCAGCTCTGAACTGGACGAAATCATTCGCTGTTCCAATCGTATCATAGTTATGCGTGACCTGCATAAGGCGGGGGAACTGCAAGGCGATTGCTGTACCCAGCAGGATATTTTGTCCATGATTGCCAATGAGGGGAAGGAGGAAGCGAAAGCATGAAGCGTACATTGAACGGGAGTGGCTTTCTGCGCTCCAAATTGTTCTGGGCGATTGTGGCGGAAGTATTGATTCTACTGGTTGGTTTTTTATTGCGGCCGGATTTTTTAAGCATTCAACTGCGTACTCTGGGGGATGGTACAAAGGTATTGTATGGAACACCTATTGACATCTTCAACCGTGCGGCCGAAATCACTATCATCGCGATGGGAATGACGTTGGTGGTTGCCCTTGGCGGTACCGATATTTCGGTAGGTGCACTGGTTGCGGTGTCTGGAGCAATTGCGCTTAAGTTTCTTCGCTGGGACGTGCTAATCTATAACACGCCTGGTGATTATACTGTAAAACCGTTTATATTTGTTATCTTTGTACCATTGGTTACATGTACTCTATTGGGCTTGTTTAATGGAACAATTATTGCGAAGCTGAAAATTCAGCCCATTATTGCGACACTGATCCTGATGGTCGGTGGTCGTGGCATCGCGCAGATTGTAACAAATGGCAAACAGTTCACAACACAGTACACACCTTTCAAGTTTATTGGCAATGGAAGCATGTTAGGCATTCCTGTGCCTGTCTGGATTACACTCATTGTAGTTGTGTCCGTGATGGTTTTTGTGCGTAAAACATCCTTTGGCATGTTTGTAGAAGCGGTAGGCATTAACCCCAGCGCCAGCCATGTATCGGGTATTCGTTCCGATACCATTATCATGATAGCGTATGTATTGATTGGTTTTCTCTCGGGGGTTGCGGGGCTCATTTATTCCAGCCGTATCTCCTCATGCGATTCCAACAATGCCGGCCAAGGTTATGAAATGGATGCCATACTGGCCGTTGTCATTGGTGGCACAAGTATGACAGGCGGAAAGTTCAGCCTGTTTGGTACTGTCATTGGCTCACTGATGATCCGTACCATTACCACGCTGGTGTTATATTTTGGTGTTGTGTCCGAGGCGATTATGGCTTTTAAAGCAATGATTATTGCGGTAGTTATCGTGATGCAGTCCGAGCCTGTACGTAACGCAATTGCTAAACGTCGGACAAAAAAAAAGCTTGCTTTGGGAGGTGAACTGCATGCTTAATGTGACTGCAACAGGTGCGAGCGCTCCACATAGAAAACTCCGGTCACGTCTGATGAACCCTAATTACCTGATGGTATATGCTACGCTGGGTATCTTTCTGCTTATCTACCTCTTTGGCGCGATACTTTATGGCAGCAAAGGGTTTACCAGCATGCGCACCTTTATGTTGCTGTTCAGTGACAATGCCTATATTGGCATTTCCGCTGTCGGTATGACAATGGTATTGATTACCGGCGGCATTGATCTATCTGTGGCCGCAGTTTCGTCTTTGACAGGCATGATCATCGCATACGGTACAACGGTCTTGGGACTGCACCCGGTTGTGTGTATCGCCTTTGCCGTACTAGTGGGCGTTGGCTTGGGAATGTTGATGGGGGCATGTATCCACTATTTGAATGTACCGCCTTTTATTACCACGTTGACGGGTATGTTTTTCGCGCGGGGAGTATGTTCTCTTATCAGCCGCGAATCCATCTCAATTAAACATGAAATGATTGATGCATTGGCAGGGTTTAAAATCTATCTTAAATGGCCCAACGCCGCGGGAGAATGGGTGAAAATCAAACCTGTGGCCAGCATCGACTTGAATACCATTTTGTTTGTTGTGATGATCATTATTGGAGCGGTGATTCTGCAAAAGACGCGTTTTGGCCGCAATGTGTACGCTATTGGCGGCAATACACAGTCTGCCAACCTGATGGGTTTGCCTATTGCACGCACAAAAGTACTGGTATATGGGTTCAATGGCTTGTGCTCTGTGCTGGCAGGCGTTTCCTACGTGTTGTATGTAAAGTCCGGCTGGAATCTTTCTTTGCAGGGGGCGGAGTTAGATGTAATCTCCTGCTGCGTTATCGGTGGTGTTATGCTGTCAGGCGGTGTAGGTTACATGCTGGGGACAATGCTGGGCGTTTTACTGAAAGCCACCATCCCTGCTATCATTACTTTCAACGGCAACATGAACTCGTGGTGGGCTAAAATATTTACCGGTGCCCTATTGCTATTGTTCATTGTGATACAACGGGCTGTTGTCGCTTCTTCCGGGCGAAATAAAAAACGAGTATAGTGTAACGATAATAAGTGAATAACGGTTAAGAGGAGGACATGAAGCAAAGGCTGATAACATAACAATGATAACTATTTGATAACATCTGATCAGTGAATAGCGTAGAAGGTGGATAACTGGTATCAAATAGAGTAAAAAGGCACTACGGAAGCAAAACAAAATTGTTTAGAACAAGAGTTAAATTTGCGAGTGGGAATA
>CAYFSQ010000049.1:0-13621 GCA_964345895.1 uncultured Oscillospiraceae bacterium | reverse complement strand
CACAATCCTTTAATCAGGGTATCCCGGGTTCGAGTCCCTGAAGGCGCACCAAGCAGAGAATCCTCAGCAATTGTTGAGGATTCTCTTTATTTTAGCAGATGTTTCGGTATGATTGGCTTTCTGTACCTGCGATCGCGCCTTTGAAGATAAAGGAGCAGTAGTGAAATAGAGCCCATGATTCCGCTGGATTTACGGGCGTTTTGAATACGTCACAAGCAGCTCTTCCTGCACCGTCCACATACTGAAATCGCGCGCGTTCTGACCAATCTCATAGATGAGCATGCGTTCCGGCCCTTCGTTGCTTTCCACAAGAAGATGATACAGGTAGCGCGGTTCTTGCGAATCCACGGGTACATCAGAGTAGGCTTGTCCCAGGTCGTTATAGGGAAGCCCTGCGGCCTTGAAAATACTGGCTTGGAAATTACTGTCGGAAACTGGCGCGTTATTGGTGGTAAGGGCTGTACCTGCTTTCCCCTTAGGCTTTATAAATAAGCCGGATGTAATCGGTCCGCGAGGCGCCTGATGATCGTTTGCCCTGGCCCCATGATCGCCCGTAATGATGATGGTTGAGCTTTCATAAAGCCCCAGTTCCTTCAACTGATCAAGATACTCAATAGCGATACGGAAACTACCCTCGGCCTGGCCCATCACGGTACCCTGGTTTGCCGGAATGCGCTGCGCCTGTTCGTCGATCGTGAAGGGGGCGTGCATGCCTTGCAGGTGGATAAAGGAAAAGCTTTTGTCATGCGGGCCGACGGTTAAACGGCGGCTGCGCAGCGTCTCGTAAAACAGGGCGTCATCCGTGATGTACGGGGCAGGATCAGTATCTTTGTTTAACACCTGAGTAAAACGGCCTGTGGAAGTCCAGAAGAAGGGCTTGAAGGATATCGGCGCATATCTGTAGGCGGAAAGAAGTAAAAACTCCTTGATGGCCGCATCACCCTGTACACTCAGCTCCGCTATTGCCACATTGTCGGCGAGCCCCACCAAATCGGCGGCGCTGTCGTAGGAGAAACGCGCCTCCGTATACATTTTTACCTCATACCCGTTCTTACGCAGGGTAGGCAGGAAAGTGGAATTTTTATAAGCCTCCTGAAAGTACTCGCTGCGCGGGCTGTCGTACATGTGTACCTTCCCGGTCAGCATATAGCATACAGCCGGGAAAGTAGCGGTATACAGCGTTGTGTTGTTTGTGTATCTGGTAAAGCCGTCAAACTTGTCTATCAGCTGTGGCTGGCTGTTCAGCAGCGCATCTACATAGGTATTGTCCATTCGATCCAGAATAATCACAATGATATTGTCTTCAGCAGCGACTTCATAGAGCCCGGCTGTCGACAGGTAATGCTCCGTGTCGGGCTGGTACTTATCTACATCCCCCTTGAGCGCAAGCATGGACACCAGCTGCATCAACACCAACAACATAGGAACAAAGCGAACAGAGAATGCCCAAACCTTGGGCCAGAAATAGTGGATGAGCAGAGGCAGCAGCGCAATAAAGACCCACACAAGCAGATTGATGATGAAGTCTCTGGCATGCTGGCTCCAGTCGATAAAATCTCCCGTGAGTTGCCCCAGCGCGCTATTGAGGAAATTGCCCTGAATGTAGCCGGCCAGCAGAACACCCAGCAGAATGGAGACCGCGGCATCAAAAAGCTTACCGCGCAGCAACATCAGCGGCCCGATGAGCAACACAAGAACGATGGCAGCAAGGATCAGAATTCCGGCATAGATATCTGACAAGCGGAAAGCGAAGACTTCCACATTGAGCGCGTACATTTCGTAGGGGCCAAAGACAATGAAAGTAAAGGTCACACCAAGACTAATGCAAAAGGCAGTAAGCAAACGCTGCATATGAGTTCGGTTATCGTGCCAAAGGTTAGCCCACTTGCTTCTGGGCGTTAGTTGATAGCCTGCAAATTGGGAAGCGTAATTCGAAACTTTGCTTCCCCGGTTCTTCGTCCTGAGACGAATTCTCCACTCTGTCGTCCGAACGCGTGCGTTCAGGAAAAACATCCGGATACGGCCGAGGAAGACGCCGATGGTGATACCCAGGGTGATGACAATGGCCGATACAATTTGGATGACATAGCTTGTTGTGGCCGGATCAATGTAGGCGTGAGCGGATAAAGGCAACATCAGGCAAACGCTGAAAAAGACAAAGATACCCGGCAGAAGTCTTCGATTCATCATATTTTTGGCTCGCTTTCCACTATAACGACCGCCAGGTAGCAGACTGTCGCAGTGGCTTTTCTTCAATCAAGGACCAGTTGCCAAAGTCATTGGCATTCCCGTCAATCTCATAAATGAGCAGGCGATTCGGACCGCCGCCCTCTCCCAGCAACCAATGGTGGAGGTAGCGGATTTCCTTGGTATCGGGCGGTACCTGGAAGAATGTAAGTCCTAAACCCTCAGTGGATAATCCTGCCTCCTTGTAGATGGTGGCGCGGAAGTTATCGCTGGATGTAGGCGCCGCATTGCT
This sequence comes from uncultured Oscillospiraceae bacterium, assembly GCA_964345895.1. Lineage (GTDB taxonomy): Bacteria > Bacillota > Clostridia > Christensenellales > Aristaeellaceae > DTU024. Next base: position 11,142 of record CAYFSQ010000049.1, on the reverse strand, counting down.
GGCCAGGGGGGTGCCTGAACTACCCTTGGGTTTTATCAGCAAGCCGCCTGTAATGGCTTGCTGCGGAGGGATGATGTCGCTTTGCCGCTCCCCATGGTCGCCCATGATGATGATGGTAGCATCATCGTACTTGCCCAGAGCCTTCAATTGGTCAAGATACTCATAGACGATGCGGAAACTGCCCTTAAGCTGTCCCATAAAGGTACCAAGGTTCTCGGGCACTGGCTCTACATACTCATTAATGATGAAGGGGGCGTGTGGTCCGTCCAGATGAATCAGGCTGAAAGTTTTTTCGGATTGTCCGACGGACAGTCTTTCCTGGCGGAGCCGCTCGTAAAACAGGCGGTTGTCAGGCGAGAAGGGACCGGGTTCCATGTGCGCGTCGACAAGCTGAGAAAACTGGGCAGTGCTTGTCCAGACGAAGGGCTTTAGGGCAAGCGGACCATAGCGAAAAGCAGAAAGTTTGAGGAATTGCTTCAGCGCAGACAGGGGACGGTAGCTGACGTGCGCGTCGGCAATATTGTCTACAATCCCTTCCAAATCAGAAGCATAGTAATAAGATGCGCGCGCCTCAGTATACAGATTGATGCGATACCCAGCGTCCCGCAGACCTGGCAGAAAGCTGCTGTTCTGGTACGCGTCCTTCAGGAACTCTGCTGCGGTCTCCTCCCAAAGATACTCTCTACCGGTAAGGAAATTGGCAACCGCAGGAAAGGTTTGCGAATACAGGGTGGTATTGTTTGTGAATCTTGTGAAGCCATCCAGTTTATCCAGAAAGTGAGGATCATCGGCCATCAGCTCGTCCATATACCTATTATCAAGGCGATCCAGGATAATGACGATTATGTTATCCTCTTTGGCTACCTCGTACAAGCCTTCCGTGGACAGCAATCTGGTCGTGCTAGGCTGCTGGTTTAGCGCAAGGCCTGACAAAGAAACCATGGGAATTAACTGAATCACAACCATGATGATGGGCAGGAAGCGCACGAACCCTGTCCACAATGTTTTCGACAAGGCGTGCAGCAAAAAAGGAACAGCCAGGATTGCTCCCCAGATGACTGTATTGATGACAAAAGCTGTACCTAGCTGATGCCAGCCAATCAGGTCGCCGGTTAGTTGGCCAAGGGATCTGTTGAGAAAATTTCCCTGGATGTAGCCTGCCAGCAGAAAGCCCATCATAAGGGACAGCATTGCATCAAAGATCTTTCCCCGAGTAACTGTCAGAAACGCAGTCATCAGCAGAAAGAGGCCTGCTGCGGCAAGCAGAAGAGAGCCAAAGACACCGGTAAACGCAATGGTGAAGGAATCCACATTGAGCGCGTACAGCTCGAAGGGGCCAAAGACAAGGAATGTAAAACTGACCGCAAGACTCATGCCGGCGGCCAAAGCAAGGCGCTGAAGAAAACTGCGCGAATCCTGCCACGCAAGGGCCTTCCTGCTCTGCTGGGCTGATGGTAATGCTGCAAGGTATTGCTCGTACAATGGCGAGGGCTTTGCCTGTTTTTTTGCCATCAGTTTGATTCGCATGCTGGTCAGTTTGACCCTCGCGTTGAGGAGAAACATCCGGATGCGGCCAAAGAACACGCCAATTGTAATGCCTAACGTAATAACGATGGCGGATACAATCTGAATGACATAGGTGGTTGTCGCCGGATCAATATAGGCATGAGCGCTCAGGGGCAGCGCCAGATACACAAGCACCAGGGCGGCGGATGCTAACAATAGTCTTCGCCGCATCAGTGAGACCTGCTTTCGCCGATGGCCTGCTCTATTTCGCCCATGATGCCAAGCAGTATCTCGCCCTTTGTCGCTTGATGTTCGCTTTGTTCAGGAAGGGGCTGACTCAGCACAAACTGGATAGCCTCCTCATTCTGGCGGCCTTGCAGATAGGCAATCATACGCGCGTCCAGCGTGTTGAGCATGCTTGCCTCCTGGGGCGCTGCCTGGCTGCCCTGCTCGGCTGCGCTGGCTTTTGCCGCGGCAATCTCAGCCAGTCTTGAGATAATGTACTCTCCGCCTCCTCTTGCGCCATTGCCCACATCGTAGATGTATTCATTCAATACCTGATTGATGCGGTCGGCGTACCATGATTGCTTGTCGAAAAGTTCTTGTATGACGGAGGGCAGCGTATCCAGTTTATCAACATCAATGGACTTGCCAATCATGTCCCGCAGAGAAATCTCCAGCGGTACCGCTTCGATCTGCGTATACTCAGGATTCATGACCTTCATGGGGGTGTTGATAAACAGCGATGGTTTCTTGGTAGCATAGGAAAACTCATTGGCAATGGAAGACCAGTCGGTGATAACCAAGTCCGCCGTATAGACAGTCTCATTGGAGGAGAAGTCGGTTTGCAGCAGGAAAAGATCTTCTGACTCCCCGGCGAAATCGGCACGTATCTTGCGGATTTTGTCCGGAAAACGTTTTACAAATTCCGGATGGGGCCGGACAATCACGCGGTGCCCCAGGCTGAGCAGAGGCTTGACGGTAGCATCAAGGCAGTACTCCAGGATATTGTCCTTTTGCCAGGAGGGCGCGATAAGGATTACCTTGGGATCATTGTGTATGGAGGGCAACAGTTTTGCGTTGCTCAGCATCTCATCCAGCAGAGGATAACCGGTTTTAACCAGGCGCTTGGCGGGAAGCTTGTAAAGCGCTTCAAGCTGCCGCACTTCCGTCACATGGTTGGGTCCGTAGCAAAAGATCGTATTGTAATGATCCAAAGCACCCTTCTTTAGGGTCATATGAAAGCTGGTGATAGCGTGTTCCAGATACACATATTCGATGTCTTTGCGCACCAGGGAGCGCTTGAGGTGGTACTTGTCCAGCTCGGGTGTGGTCATTACAACCATATCAGCATCCATGAGCATCATGAACTGGATAAGGGCAACGGGGCCGATATAGTACTTCTGAATGCGTTCATTCTTGTTCTCAAAAATCCGATCGTGGAAGTCGCTGGTCACATAGTGCACAGTAATGTCAGAATGATTCAGCACATACTCCACAAAGCCGCCCAGGTACTTGTAAAAGCCGCTGCCTTCGGAGTAAAAAACCAGCTGCTTATCCTTTTGGCCGGCAAAGCGCTTCTTGTCCTCCCTTTGCTTTTTCCGTTTGGCTGCATTCAGGGCTCTTTCTTTTCGGCGCTCTTCCTTTGTGGGCTTGGCTTGCTTGCTGGCGGCAATCTGCTCCATATAAGGCTTTGGATCGTATATCAGATTGCATAGGTACAGCACCGGAATCGACAACAGATTGCCAACAATCCAGTACAACCCTATGCCGCTGGGCAGAATGTAAGCAAAGAAGGCAGAGAAGGCGACCAGAAACAGGGTCATCCCCCATCGGCCAACCGTTCCCTGAGCCTGTTGAAGAATGTTGTGCTTGTTCTGATACATGGCCAGGGCCAGTGCGCTCAAGCCGGAAAGAATGGGGTACAGGATGGTGATGGAACGAAGGCTGGGCACAACAGCAAGGTTCGTACCCAGGAAAAATGTATCCATCTCCCGTAATACATCAAGGCCGGCAAAGCCCTGAAAGATGTCGGCTTTCTGCTGCGCCAGCGCCAGTACCTTCAGCTGGGCACCGCTTCCCATGCTCTCAAGCGTCACACCCAGGTAAGTAGCTGCTTGCTGCAAATACTGGCTGATTAGTTCCGGGCTAAAGTGCAGCAGGTGCTGCAAAGGGTTGTAGATAACATTAATAAGGCCGAGAATGATGGGTACCTGCAGAAGGAGCGGCAGGATGCCGCTGATGCTGCTGTAACCTTCCTGCTTATACAGCGCCTTCTGCTCCTCCACAATCAGCACGTTATTGCCAAGGTTGCGCTGGCGAATCTCATCAATCAAAGGCCGTATCTTGACCATGATGATGGAATTCTTCTGAGAGTACAGGGAAAGAGGAAACATCAGGAGCTTTGCAAAAAAAGTAAACAGGATAATGGAAATTCCATAGTCTCCCGCCAACTTATAGCAGGCGTACATCAGGTAACCCAGGGGAACACCAAACAGCATGTTGATAATACTCATTATCGATTTCCTTTGGTTGAACTTATTGTATTCGCAGTTGTCTGACAATAAACAGGCAAAAGCGATTACCAGTGCGTAACTGTGTAATCACTTTCGAAAGGATATCATAGGCCTTACAATTTGTAAAGCATTTTGCAAAGTAAGAGGGCGCTTTTCAGGTATGGAACCGCCTATACATCGTAGCTTTTGTCCAGTGCTTTCAGCTCGTTGTATGTATCGATTTCTACCACGTCCTCAGGGGTGCAGACGCGAATCTCAACGGCATATTCGTTGGGAAACACCACAAAGGGCACCTGGTCCCAGAATCGTTCCTTCCCGCCGGGCAGTTCATATGCCTGCTTGATGTGCTCAGCCAGTTTAGCCCCATCCATTTCACTCCAGTAGGAGATGCCAACTTCCTGGTAGCAATTGAGGCCGCCAACCTGCTGGCTTTCGATAATTCCGTTACGCACAACAAAGCACCAGTCATCTGTTCTCTCCGCCCAAATACCCAGGAAGTTGGAGCGGTACTGGTACTTCTGGATAATCGCGGGATTGGAAACCAGCAAATCCGCCTCAAACACATAGGCGCTGGACAGCAAATAACGGGCGCACATGGCTGAGGAGATATTGTTTGTTTCGTTATAGGCGGGGTTCTCAATAAATCGGATCATGGGATACTTGTAGAGCAGCTGATCAAACTGCTCCGCCAGATAGCCGCGAACGATAACGATATCTTTTATGCCCGCAGCCAGCACGGCATCCAACAAGGTATCAATGATTCGTTTGCCATTTACGCGCACCAAGGGCTTGGGCGTATTCAGGGTAACTGGAACCAGGCGCGTACCAAAGCCGGCGGCAATGAACACTGCCCGCTTGACCCGGTAAGGCTCCAGGGCATCCATGCCGGCGTGTGTAATGCGCCCTTTGCTTACCAGGCCCATCTCCGTCAGGGAGACAATTGTCCTATTGATGGTGCCCAGGGAACGGTTCATGGCGCTGGCGAGTTCTCTTTGAGACAGCCGTGCCTCAGACTGTTCCAACAACACCAGCGCATCAAATTGGGTTCTGCTCAGGCCGGCAGCCGCGGTCTCCTGGTTATGTACCATGGTTGTGATTCCTCCCCTTGATTGTGTCTGACAAACTCACTGTGTACCCAAGGCGATCCTGAGGCACAATGACCATCTTCATGTGCTTTTCTTGGTTATACCACGCTTGATCAGGTATACAGCAGCCTTCACAGTCATGTTGATAAGAAGAATGATGACGGATACGAAGGCGGCGCTCTCCAGCTGCATTTGGCCTTCAAACTGCGTAATCATAAGCGCGACAGGCTTGATTGATACCGTCGCCAGGAAGGACACCGCGGATATGGTCATCATGGAATTAACGAAGAAATAGGAAAGCATTTCAAGAATAGTGCCTGATGACTGCGGGAGAAGCACATCCCGGAAAACCTTCAGCCTGCTGATGCCAAGCGTGGCGCCTACAGCTTCCAAATTGGGATTCAGCTTCCCGAAAGTATTGTACATCATCAGGTAGGGCGATGAAAAAAAGTGCATCATATTAACCAGTATGAGAATTGCAAAGGTGCCGTAAATCAGCGTCCCTTTGAAGAAGAGGATATAGGAAAGGCCCAGCACAATGCCCGGCACTGCCAGTGAGGAGATGGAGAGCAAGTGCAGCAGTTTGGAGTCCTTTGAAGGCGTCCGAGCGGTGAGGTATGACAGGAATGTGGCAAGCGCGGTCCCCAGAACAGCAACAAACACGGCGATGAGGAGTGAGTTTCTCAGGTAAGTGCCCACATGCATATCCAACGCTTGTGCTATGTTAGCCAGGGAGAAGCTCATGTCGACAGGATACTTGCCGACAACAGAAATGTAGGCGAACATGCCAATGGGCAGAATGATGGCTATGCCAGTGAATATACTGACAACGACAGCTATACCGTCGCGTATGCGCGAGGGTTTCAGCTCAAATGGCTTGGTGACAAATGCGGCATTGCCCCGGTCGCGATTCAGAATATCCAGAATGCAGGCAACCAGCGCAGGCGCCAGTAAAATCAGTCCAATGAGGCTGCCTTTCCCAAAGTCCAGCATGCCAATGACGTCCTGGTACATAACAACAGGCAATGTGCTGTACTTGCCGCCAATCATCAGCGGCACGCCATAGTCCGTCACAATCATGGCAAAGGTGGCAAAAACAACCGAAATCAAAGGTTTTCTCAGATAGGGCAAGGTGATGGCAGTGAACCTGTTCCACACCGGAATGCCCAGCACCTGAGCAGCTTCATAGGGCGTGCTGTCCTCATAGCGAAGCACGTCGTACAGCATCAGGAAGGCAACCGGAAATGAGTACATAACCGAGCCGGTCACGATGCCCCAGAAGCCGTATATGGTACCGCTTAAGCCCAGCAGGTTGCGGAGAATGCCGTTGCTGCCAAACAAGATGATCATGCCCATGCCGTGAGAAATGGAGGGTATCAGCATGGGCAGCGCAAAGAGCACAGTGAGTAAGCCCCTGTACCGGATTCGTGTCCGGGTGATGCACCAGGCCAACAGCGCCGCCCAGCTGACTGAAATAACTGTGGCCAAACTTGAGACGGTAATTGACTGGCGCAGGGCTTTCACAAAAGTGCGGGAGGAGAGGATCCTTGCCACATCCACATGCGCAATGTTGGAGAGCATGCTGATCATGGGCAGAACGATGGCAACCGCCCAGAAAAGATAGACGCTTAGTTTAAGCGCACCAGACGCGGCCTTCCTGACGCCAGCTGAGGACTGCTTCCCATTCACTTTAGGGGAGATAACAATCACTGCTTGCCCTCCGCGTTTTCGCTGTCCCGCGGATATCCGGGCAAATCAGCGTACTGAATCAGGGAGTCTATCTTTATCCGTAAATTTTTAAGCACAAACTGCCGCACATATTCATCAGCAGGGGCGGCAACAATGTTGTGCGGGGTATCCAGCTGATGGATGACGCCTTCCCCCATCACCATGATTCGATCAGACAAGGCGAATGCCTCTTCCTGATCATGGGTGATGTATATCATGGTGCTGCCGAACTTTTTCTGCAGCGCCTTTAACTCCAAACGCAGAGAGAGTCTGGTATCCACATCCAGGGCAGACATGGGCTCGTCAAAGAGAATAATCTCGGGATGAAGCGCCAGGGTACGGGCAATGGCAACCCGCTGCTGCTGCCCGCCTGAAAGCTTGTGCGGTTTCTTGCCCATGTGATCCTGGAGTCCGACAATGGTCAGCATTTCCCTTGCTACATCGGCAGCCTGCGCCTTCGTCTCCGGGCGCTGCTTCAGCGCGTACTCCACATTACCAAGCACGGTCATGTTTTCAAACAAGGCGTAATTCTGAAATACGATGCCCATGCCCCGCTGCGCTGGCGGCAAATTCGATATGTCTACTCCATCTTTGAGGATGCGACCCTCATCTGCCTGAGCAAGGCCGATGAGTATGCGCAGGATGGTCGTTTTGCCGCAGCCTGACGGGCCAAGGATGGAGAGAAACTCTCCATCCTTGACCGTAAAGCTGACACCCCTGAGTACTTCGCTTGCGCCAAAGGACTTGCTAAGGTTCTCAATGACCAATTTATCCGTTGACTGCGCTGACTTGTCCTGATTTTCCGTTACATTCATGCTCTGACAGATTGTCCCTTCGGTTTATACTGAAGTTCTTTGAATCCAATTATTTTGCGTGATGAATCAGTGCTCCCACAGATCCAGCAGACGCAGTTTCTCTTCGGTCGTGTTATTCTCCATATTTGCATAGGGAATATTCTGAGGATAGTTCTCTACCTCAAAAACCTTGTCGATGTAAATCTGCTCAGGATAGTACAGTGCCTTATCCTCATCCACCAGAGTGGTGTAGAAGAAATCGAATACTTCCCGTACGGCCGGTTTATTCTGCTTGCCTTCAATCATAGCATAGCCATACAGAGAACTTGGGGAACCCTCTTCGAAATAGAGGATTTTTAGATTGACGCCGTTATTGAGCTGCGTGACCGCCTGCGCAGTCATCCCAAGACCGACGGCAACTTCGCCCTGCACCAGCGCATTCACAGGGCCGGAGCCTGAGGAAGTGAACTGCAGGATGTTTTCGGCCAAACCATTAAAGTACTCGAAGGCAGCTTCTTCGCCCCAGGCATTTACCAGGCTCTTCAAGAACATATAGCCAGTACCGGAAGACTTTGGGTTGGGCATGGATATCAGCCCGTTGTACTGGGCATCCAACAAGTCGGTATAGTTGCTGGGCTCCTTCAGGTTTTTCTCGGCCAGAACATCCAGGTTGACAATGATGGCGCCACCGTTGCGGTTTTCAGGCAGATACTTGCCGTTCTTCGATCTGGTATCCTCCATAAAAACAGATTGATCATACTGTGAAACATCAGCAAATATCGGCTCAAGCAGGCTGATGTATCCGTAATCTACATCAAAGGCGATGTCACACTCTGTTTGTGTCCCCTCAGCCTGCAACTTGGCTGCCATGTTGCCCGTGGGCATGTAATCTATTACAATCTCATAGTCGGGAAATTGCTCGGCCAGCCGTTTGCTGAAGTACGCATTCCTGTACTCCTCAGCGCCGGAGTAAATCACGACCCGCTTGCTGTCCTCCTGGGCATTTGCCGGCACAAGGAAACCTAACGAGACGCAGCAAAGAGATGCGAGCAAGACCAGAGAAATCAAGCGCCAGCTCATGCGGCGCATTCCATACATCGAAGCCATAATCAAACCCTCCTGTTCATTTTCTGGGAATTATACCAGACATTTGAACAAACATCAATGGTTTCCAATCATAAAAAGGGAAGGAAGCAGCCATAAGTGTTCTGGTGAATGAGATAGCATATCAAGAAGAAGTAAATTCCAAAGCATTGACAAGTATATTGGCGGAGCTCAGCAATGTTATGTGGAAATCTTAAGATTTTTTGAGGATTGGATCATAATTGTAAGGATACCGCTTTATTCCAGGAAATGAGCCGATTTTTAACGGAAATCTATGCAAGAATTTTAAGGCGAAATCCGAAGGTCTAATCCGGAGATAATCAAGGGGTTTGTAAGGTAACAATCGTTGCGGGGGCATAGAGGGTAGAGCACCTGACTTGTAATCAGGGTGTCCCAGGTTAGAGTCCTTGAAGGCGCACCAGGAAAATCGTTGATTGGTAGAATCAGCGATTTTTGCTTTTCACGAATAACGAATCTCTTGTAGAACGAATTGCCTATACCGGTGCTATGATGCGCCTTTTGCCACCATCCCCCGCATGTGCTGTTCCGCGCATAGAACCTGAATGGTTGGTGCCGACCGGGAATTGGACCCCAGTACGCCCGAACCGGTTTCGGGTTCTTTTTGTTTGAGGGAAAGGTACATGGCTTGATTTTCAATCGTTCCTTGCTGCCCATTAGAACTATGAGCTGTACTTTATATAGATTCAGCGCTTCAAAGCATCTACGTGCCCGCGGAAAAAATGTTCCATACAAAGGGACTACAAAAACAATGCAAAAAAGGAGGATTTTGCAAGATTTTTCTAGAAAAATGGGTAGACTGGCTAAACGCCGTATGTTAATATTTAGAATATCCTATTGAAAACTGTTCCGTTGCGCCAGCAGGTCTTTGGGACAGAATCCATGTGACACCGGAGGTAGCCGATGAAAACATGCAGCAAAATTCCCATGCTGGTGGTGCTTTTCTTCCTGTTGATATTCTTTGCCCCTGGAGGGCATGCGTCGCAGCCTGCTGAGATCCCCCCGGGGGGCACAACAGCGTTGCCATTACCGTGCTCAAGGAGGATCCGGCGGACCCCTCCGGCTGGTCGCCTGTCAGCGATATGGTGGTGGAAGTGTTCAGCGCTTCCGAATTTATGAACTATGCGGACGGTGTTACACAAAGCGATGGCACCCTCACCCTGGATGGCTTTCACGATGGATACCACGCCGTCTTCCTTCCCTATGCCGACGAATCAGAGCACCCGGTCTTTGCCACCCACATGCTGGATGTAATCCGTTTCGTAGTCAAGCTGGATCCGGTTACCCGCCATCAGGAGGTTACGCTGCGGCTGCTGCTGAAACAGGAAGGCACCGGCGGCGCGCGCCTGCAGGCGGTGTACTATCCGCATCAGTACAACGAGAATTTGAACATTCCCATCATGAACAGCTTGATGGAGTACAGCGGCCCCAACGTGGCGGGCATTGAGTACATCATCGGCATGGAAGGCGGCCTGTGGCTGATGGAGGATGGTACAACCACCACAGATCCCCAGCAGGCCAAGCGCTACATCACCGATGACAGCGGCCAGGTGCTTGTGCTGGGGCTGGCGCCGGGCGACTATGTATTGGGTGAGCTGAACAATCTGCCGGGTAATCTTGTCCAGCGCAATTGGGATCAGGTTTCTTTCACGGTGTATGAAAACACCATTCTTCCTGTCGATCATGATTATGACGGTTTGCTCTATACGGCAGACCTGCATTCCACCGGTGTGATGAAGTCTGGCGAAGAAAACCTTATCGCGGGGGCACAGTTTGTTGTCTACCGCTTAGGGGAGGATGGAAAGCCTCTTTTCTTGCGCTACGAAACAGACCTAATACCCGGACAACCTGTGATAGCATCCTACACGCCGTACCAGGAGCAAGCCCATGTCTTCATATCCCGCGTGCCAAATCTCCCCGTTTTGACCATTCAGGATAGTTTTAGTTTTCTGGTACATGGACTGATGAACCATACGGACTATTACTACCGCGAAATCGCTCCGCCGCCGGGGTTCCTGCCGCTGGAAGAGGACGAGCTTGACAGGATTGAAGCGGATTGGAATCCTGATGAATTGCTGGCGAGCCACATCATCATTGAAAATGAGCGGGACGAAGCGGCTATTTTGGTGCATAAAGTGCCGACGGTGTATGAACAAAACACTCCACCGGATTGGCTTAAGACCCTGCCCGGAACAGAATTTATTGTCGCTAGGGCTCAGTTCGACGAAGAAATGATTGAGGGCATTGAGTTTCTCAGCCTTGATGATGCGGGTTTGATTTACTGGAATAAGTTAAGCATGGAAGCCTTCATCGAAGGCATGCCTGAAAGCCCCCCGCTTCCCCTTGACCTGACCCCCGATCCTTGTGCCAGTTTCAGAGTTAGTTGAGATA
>CAYFSQ010000048.1:0-14179 GCA_964345895.1 uncultured Oscillospiraceae bacterium | reverse complement strand
TTGGTTGGGCTTGCTTGCGGGGATTACCTGCTGCGGGAGGCGGCGAAGCACTCACTGCAATAGATGGGACGGTCGTTCTTGGGCTGGAAGGGAACCTGGGTCTGCGCGCCACACTGGGCACACACGGCATCGTGCATTTCACGGGGAGCGCTGGCGCGATTGGCCTTGTGGGTATGGCGGCACTCTTTGCAGCGGGTGGGCTCGTTCTGGAAGCCCTTTTCGGCGTAGAATTCCTGTTCACCGGCGGTGAAAGTAAACTCCACCCCACAGTCGCGGCAAACGAGCGTCTTGTCTTGGTACATGGTATAGTAACCCCCTGAATAATATGATTGGCTGTCCTCTTGCTGACCTGGTTTTTGACCCCACACCCGCCGGCGGGAGCTTGGCTCTGCGTACAACGCCCTCACGCTGCTCTCTCGGAATTGCTTCCGGCCGGACTTACTTCTAGACCGCACCATGATCACGGGGACTTTGCCCCGCTTACGTGGACCGTTTTGCCTGCGACTGGCTTCGGTTTTCAACCACAGACCTCGATTTCAGCCAAGACATATTATAATGCGCCAAAGGTCACTTGGCAAGCATTATTTTAATAAGTCGTTAAGGGGCTTGCTTCAGCTGCTTCAGCATGTCTTCCAGGGGTTCGCCGATACCTGTTTTGAGCAGGGCGTTCAATACTTCTGCCTCCATGGGGAAGGCTTTTTCAATGCGCTGGTATAGCCCGGTCAGCCCCTGCTGTGCGAAGGCCTCCACGATGGCCATGCCCTCTTCCTCGTCCATATCACCGTCGCTGCTGATTACCACCAGCTCATTGCCCTTGGTGGGCAGGGTGGGCAGTGTCGGCGCAGTTTCTTCCATGGCGTAATGGATGCTTGTGATGGGCGTAATCGCCAGCATGCTGCTGGAAACGCTGCCTTCCACCTTCAGGGGCGCGGTGCTTAGTATCCGTGTGTTCAGGCGAACATCCTGCACAGGGGCCTGGGGCTCAAAAAACTGAAACAGCATATCAACATCCTGAGGGCCTTGCTGCGGCCCCTTGGCGGCAATTTCAAGGCGGAACATGGATTGATACTCTTGCCCAAAGTGAAGAGCGCTCTGGTACATGTCGGTCATCTGCTGCAGGGTGGGCTGCACGATCAGGGTTTCCTGGTCGCTGCTTTCGCTAGGGGCGGGGGATGCAGCCTGGCTGCCCAGACGGGCATTGGTGGTGTTTCCGCTGGTTTTGCCCAGGGAGTAACCTGTGTCAGGCACCTGCAGGTAGGTAAAGGACATCTTTGCGTCCTCTTGATTTCCTGTCAGGGATAGCATCATGTACTGTCCGTTCTCCATCTTCAGGGTGGTGAACAGGTCGCTGTGGCTTTCGTTGGTGTAGTATTCCATCGTGGTCAATAGGCTTTTGCTGTCCACAGGCGCTTCTGCCATGGTGGCACGCAGCTCTTGAAAAATTTCCTCCATGTCGGGGGTTTCTTCGGCATTGCCGGCAGCCTGGTTGATTGCATCCAGCAGATCAAACAGCGTGTCCATGTACTCCTTGAAGGCTGCGTCTTGATCCAGGCGTTCAACAACCATTTTTATCAGGCCGGCCATTTCGCCTTCCACCATCCGGAAGGTTCCCTTCACCGGCCATATGGTGCCATCGGGCATGGTGTACTGCCCTTCTTCAAAGGAAAGGGAGTGGGCCATGTTCTTGTCCCAGTATGCGGAAATATCCTCTTGATAGGGCTGTACCCAGGCCTGGATATCAGCGCTGGACAGATGCTCGCCCAGGGCCTGGAATTCCTTCACAGTGCTTTCCATCTGCTGCATATCGCTGGCGATGCCAATTTGAGACGATATCGTATAGCCCGGCACCAGGTCGGTTTCCAGCAGGACGCTGGCTGTTTCCTCTTGTATGGTGTAGTAAATGGTTTGCATGTCGCCTGCGTCAGAGCCCAGGGTGATTGCCGCATTGGTGCCTTCTCCCTCTACCCTGAGGCGCAGCTTGTTCAGCGCGCTCGCCAAGGCTTGCACCAGGGCGGGTTCCATGGTGGCATCTTCAAGGGTGCTCAGCAGCTCCGCCATTTGTTTTTCGTCCAGTTCTACCCAAAGAGTGGTTTTAACAGCGGGCTGCAAGGTATCTTCCGTGCCAGCAAAGGCGGTGCCAAGGCACATGAAGAGAGCCAGCAGCAATGCGGATAAACGTTTGAAATACATGGTGCTTACCTCCTGAAGGATAAAACTTAGAAAAAAGCCCGTGCCGGAGCACGGGCGTATGGGATTTCAATTAGTTTGCCTGGGTGGTGCCTTCCGTCATGGCGGGGGGTGTCAGCATCTGCTGCAGCAGGGGCACCAGCACGCCGGCTTCTTCAGGCAGGGCGGTGCCGATGTTTTCCATCAGCTGGGGCAAGCCCTTCTCCTGCACAGCCTGCATCAGGGGCGCCATGTCCTCTTCCTTCATTTCGCCCTTGATTACCAGGGCAGTGGTGCCCTCGGTGGCGGGGGCGGTGGGCTGCTTGTCGGTTTCGGCATTCTTGGAGGTAATGGTCAGCAGCGGGGTGGGGGCCAGGAAGCTCATGGCGATGGTGGCGTTGCTTTCGTAAGCGCCACTCAGGGTCTCGTCAGAGTTGACGGAGATCATGATGGGCATCCCCATCATCTGGAGGCTTACATTAACCAGGGAGGTAGATTTGTTGGCGGCTTCGTCCTTAGTGTTGGCGATGTCGGCATTAACAACCACGCTGCTCATGTCAAGGCCGCCGGCAATGTCCTGCTTGGTCTTGTCCCAGTCGGGGGTTTCTGCGGTGTCGCCTTCCCCTCTGGTCTTAAGGACCAGCGCAATCTTCTTGTTGGTGCCGTTTTCGCTGGGGGTGGTGTTGATGGTGGCGTGGAAAGCCTGGTCATCCAGGTAGGGGGTGCTCAGGTATGCAAGGGAAGCCTTCTCTTCGTTTTCGTAGGCGTTTACCTCAAGGGCGGTCTTGTCCAGCCCCAGCAGGGTGTCGGCGCCTTCGTCCAGCTGCGCCATCAGGTCTTCATAGGTTTTGACGCCTTCGGGGTTCTGCTGGGCGGCGTTTTGCATCATGGGTTCCAGCATTGCTTTAAGTTCCGCATCTTCCTTGGCAACGGCGGTGACAGCCTTCATGATGCTGCCCAGGTGCTTGGTGGTGACGACGCCGGTGGTGTTCTTGGTGTATTTCACACCCTCCACGTCAAAGGCGCCTTCTTCTACCTTCAGGCTGGGGGCGACTTCCTTTTCAAAGGTGCCATTCACGGTTTCCATGTACTTTGCAGCCATCTGGGCAAAGGCCTGGGGGTTTTGCTGCATGGCCTTGGCCTGCTGCATGGTGGCCTTCATCATCTCCGGGTCGTTGGACAGCACCACGCCGGGGTACAGGCTGCTGGCGATCACATTCTCGCCGGTTTCCTGGTCCACCTGCACGGCAAAATCAATCAGGGTGCCTTGGTCGGTGCTCAGCACGCCGGAAGCGTCACTCTCGTTGGAAATGGCGTTGATCTTCAGCTTGTTGATGGCGCCCAGCACCAGGCCCAGCATGGCGTTTTGCTGCTCCTGGGCAGCTTCGTCAGCGGGGGGAGGGGACATCGTCCCCAGCAGGTTGCCAACGGTCAGGGCGTCTACGTTCAGGGTGGTGGTGCTTTCGATGGCCTTGCCTGCCTGCAGGGCTTCCTGCATGCGGTTCACGGGCAGTTCCACGGCCAGCGCGCTGGTCATGGACAGCAGCATCATGACGGCGACGAGCATCGCGGTCAGGCGTTTGAACATTTTCATAGTGAATCCTCCTTCATAAATGTAAGATAATATCATTACGGTATGATTATAACATAAAATCAAGGGGGCAAACATGAAGATTTGTTAAAATGTGGGACGGGTATGCCCCGCTGAAAGCTGCATGCCTGAGCGCTGCACCGGGCTGAGGAGCGCTGCACAGCATATTCTGCCTTGTTGAAAGATTGTCCCGGGTTTTTATTCGTGCTATATTGTTGTTGGATTGCTATCCATTTTACAACAGGCGGTGAGAACACTGGAAGACAGGCGCTTAAATAAATATATTGCTGACAGCGGCTACTGCTCCCGGCGGGAGGCAGACAAGCTGATTGCCGCAGGGAAGGTAACCATCAACGGCCATATAGCGCAGGTGGGGGAGCGGGTGCCCCCCGGCGCTAAGGTGGTTGTGGATAAACAGATTATCGACAGCGAGAGCGACAAGGTATACCTGGCGCTGAACAAGCCCCGGGGCATTGTCTGCACCACCGACCCCAGGGAACCCAAGAATGTCGCTGATTTTGTGGGCTATCCAGTGCGCATCTACCCTATCGGCCGCCTGGATAAGGATTCGGAAGGCCTGCTGCTGCTAACCAGCGACGGCGACATTGTTAACCGCATCCTTCGGGCAGGGGGACGCCATGAAAAGGAATATGAGGTCACGGTGGACAAACCCATCACCCCCGATTTTTTAGCTGCCATGGCAAAGGGGGTGCCCATATTGGGGCAAAAAACCCTGCCTTGCACCCTGCATAAGACGGGCAGCAACACTTTCCGCATCATCCTGGTGCAGGGGCTGAACCGCCAGATACGCCGCATGTGCGAGTACTTTGGCTACAATGTGGAAAAACTACGCCGCCTGCGCATCATGAACATCACCCTGGGCAACATGCGCCCCGGCCATTGGCGTCACCTGTCGGAGAAGGAGCTGAAGGCGCTGATGAACACCCTGGGTACAGGGGGCAAAGCAAACGAGTACGATGAGTGACAGGCAGCATCTGCTGTTTCACAGGTAGACAGAAAATAATAAACGATGAAAACAGGACGGAATGCATCTTCGCATCATTCCGTCCTGTTATTACTTATTAATACCTTTTCTCGTCCTGCCCTTACGGCGCGGTGGGCTGGGGCAGCAGGGAAACCATCATCTGGGCGAAGGCGGCCTGTATCTGTTGCAGGGCGCTATCCTTTTCTGCTTTCAGTTCTTCCGGCGTCAGGCTGTCCAGGCGTACTGCGTTAACAGCATTCACCTGGGGGATGGCCCAGGGGGCGGTGGAGCCGCCAGTTACATTGGCCGTCAGCTTTGAGTCGCTGCCCTGTACCGTCCAGACGATGGTGCCTTTGATGTTGGTGGCCGAGCTGCGGTTGTTGCCCGAGTCCATGGTCATCTCCCCTTGCAGGGTGTGGGTGGGCTTGCCTTCGGGGGTGATGGTCATCAGCGCAGTGTACTGGGCGGTGTAGCGGTCATTCAGGCGGTCGTAGATGGTGTCGCCCAGGGTATAGGTCAGGGTAAAGTCAAACACCTTGGGGGTGTCGGCTTCCGCTGCTGGCGCGCCCTCTGCCGGGGCTTTGGGGGTCAAGGCGATGCGGCCGGCATAGGTGGGGGCGGGGGTAGCTGCCTTGGTGAAGGTTATATCCCACACAGCGCCATCTGCTTTGTCCAGCACCACCTGGGTTTTTTCGGCGGCATCCTCCTGCACGCTCATCACATAGTGGGCCTGTTTCAGCCCGTTGGCGCCGGCCATGGGCAGCAGCACATCGTCCAGCACCAGGGTGCCGTCCTTGCCAAAGGCGCGGGTAATCACCACGTTATCCTCAAGGGACAGGGCGTCCAAAGCCTTGAGCATGCTGTCCTGCATGGCTGGGTTTAAAAAGACATTGGCTTCCCGGGTGGGCATTTTTTCCTTCATCAGGGTTAAAAGCTGCTGGTCGGCAAAGAAGCGGGTCAGCAGGGCTTTGGCCTGGGCTTTCACTTCCGCAGGCGCAATGGTCAGCGTGGTGGTGGTGCTGACGGTGCCGTCCGCCGCCGTCACCGTTTTGATGTCGGTGTACTTTTGCATCCATGCGCTTAAATCGTTCATGTAGGGGGCAGCCAGGGCTTCAGCGGCGGTGCGCCATTCGTTGTCCGCCGTGTAGATGGCGTAGAGCACCCGCTCCACCCCCGGCCACTGGGAGGTATTGTCGCCCATCATCTGCAGGAAAAAACTTTCCCCGGTGGCGGCGGCATACTCCTTGTCCTTAATCAGGCTGGTGGTCAGGGCTTCCAGGGTGCCGTCAGAACGGTAGCGGAAGGAAGCGGCCGCCTGATCGCCTTGCTGGAAGGTGATGTTCAGGTCTTCCTTGTTTCGTTGCGATGCCAGGGCGGTTTTCAGATAGTCTGCCTGCAGGGTGCCGCGCAGCACCAGGTTTTGCACCAACAGCTGGGTGGCTTCATCGAACAAGCCGCTGGGCACCACGCTGCCTTCCTCAAAGGCGAGCTTAAGTTTAAAACCAGAGCCGTTCACCAGCTGCTTGGATAATTTTACATCCAGGCTTTCAGCCTCTGTGGCCAGGGCTGCGGTGGCGCTTAAAGCCAAGCACAGGGTCATTAGCAGGGCGAGGATTTTTTTCATGGGATTTGTTCCTCCTTCGTTACCAGGTAGTCGTTTTGTGTTTCTGTGGATATGGTTGGGCCGTTTACCCGCAGGTGCCGCCCCATTTCGTGCAGCACCAGCATGCGGTTTTCTTCCGGCACGGAGGTGACAAGGGGCCATAGCCTTTGGGCCAAAAGGCTGTTCAGCTGTTCTTTGGCGGCAGTAAGGGCGTCCTTATCCAGGGTATCAAGGGCCACCGTCTCTGTAAAGGCAGGCATATGAGGGGATGCGCCAGGGCTTAGGGACAGGTTCAGCAGCAGGCTTAATTCCCTCGTGCCCTTCTTGCGGGCAACCCCCATGGTGCCATCCAGGGCACTGTCTACCCACAGCAGCTTGGGGGTCAGCGTCCACACGGTGTTTTTTTGCCCCGTTTCGCCCTGGGTTACCGTGATCTTGCCGCTTAGCCCCTTTTGGGTATTCAGGCTCAGCGCCAGGGCCAGGGTGTTGGCCTGGCCGTTCAGCGCCCGGCGATAGTTGCCATCCAGCTTGATCTTCCCCTTCTCATTGGTATAGGAAAGGGCCAGGGTAAAATCGTTCTTGCCCCGCAAGGCGGGCAGCTTAATACTGATGTACAGCCCGTCCTCTGCGTAGCCGCCATACAGCGTGACCTTGCGGGCGTCCTGGCCCATCAGGGACAGGGTGCCTGTCATCTGCCAGCCCATTTCCTTGCCGCTTTTGTCCAGAAAGCGCTTGAAGGTGCCCTTTTCCTCAAACACCAGGCCCCGCAGAAAGGTTTCTGCCTGCTCTGCCAGGGGGTCATGGGGCAGCGCCAGGCGGATTTCCTGCACCAACACATCTGCAATGCGGGGCCACAGGGCGTTCCATTCCATGGCGGTTAAGGCATACTCTACCTTTTGGGTGGCCTTGCCCACATTCTTGATGGTGATGCCTTCCTTTACCACCTTTTCATACTGGCTAAGCAGGGGAGGCAGTTTGGGCAGGGCGTTTTTCAGGGCAGTCAGCAATGCCCAGCCTTGGGTATAGGGACTTACATCGACCAACTCTTCCCCCAGCAATGACTGCAAGTTTTCCTTGCTGCCTGTGTACAGGGTGCCGCCGGGCTGTACCAGGGTGCCCTCAGGGCTTTCAATATACTGCAAAAGGGGGCTGTCCAGGTAGTACAGCGTGGCCTGGGCGGTGTCTCCGCCCGTTTCCAGCACCATGCGGCTGTTTAAAGCCCACTGCTGGAAGGTTTCCAGGGTGGGGCCTTTGAAGGCGTTCCACTTCTTGATTTCTCCGGTAATCTGCGCCTTGATGCCCTGGCCCTCATCAAAGGGGAGGGACAGGCTATGCGCCGCCCCAAGGGGCAGCAACAGGACAACCAGGGCAATGGACAGCAAACGCTTCAACATGGTACCTCCATCATGGTTCAAATACATAACGGCCCAAAGGGGCCTTTTCTTGCGGCACATAAAAATTACCCTTCCCTCAGCGCTTTGTGCAGCGCCTTGGCTGCAGGGGCAGACATGCCCCGCACTTTTTTCAGGTCGTCCTCCGTTGCATCCATCACGCCCTTGATGCTGCCAAAGTGGGCCAGCAGCGCCCGCCGCCTTGCCGGGCCAATGCCCGGCACATCCTCCAGGCGGCTGCGCAGGGAGTGTTTGTCCCTCAGCCCTCGGTGGTGGGTGATGGCGAAGCGGTGGCTCTCGTCCCGGATGCGCTGGATCAGGTGCAGCGCAGCAGAACGGCGGCTGAGCATCACCGGCTCATCGTAATGGGGCAGCCAGATTTCTTCCATCTTTTTCGCCAGGCCAAACATGGGTACCTGAAAGCCTGTTGCCAGCATGGCTTCCCTGGCAAACTTCAGCTGCTCGGGGCCGCCGTCCACCAACACCAGGTCGGGTAGGGGCCAGCGCTGGCTTTCATCCTCGTGGCGGGCACGCTCAAACCGGCGGGACACCACCTCGTTCATGGAGGCAAAGTCGTTGGCCCCCTCCACCGTCTTGATGCGGAAACGGCGGTATTCCTTCTTGGCGGCTTCCCCGTCAATAAACACCACCATGCTAGCCACGCTCTGGGCGCCCTGGGTGTTGCTGATGTCAAAGCCCTCGATGCGCCGGGGCACAAAATCAAGCCCCAGGGCCCGGGCTAATTCCTCGCTGGCGCCGATGGTACGCTCCTTTTTAATCTGGGCTTTGGCGTTGCGCTTTTCCAGGGCATCCCGGGCGTTTTTCTGCGCCATCAGGATCAGCTCTTTTTTAGCTCCCCTTTGGGGCACCGACAGCGTCACTGCGCCGCCCCGCTTGTCCCTAAGCCACTGTTCCATTGTCTCCAGGTCCCCCGAAGCGCTGATCAGCACCTCCCGGGCGGGCTTTTGGTTTTCGTAAAATTGCAGCATAAAACCGTCCAGTACATTCTCCGGGTTTTCCCTGCCTTCCCTTGGCAGGGCAAAGGCGTCGCCGCCGATCATCTTGCCGCCCCGCACAAAGAGCACCTGGGCCATGGCGTCTAAATCGTCCTGCCAGAGGGAAATAATGTCCTGCTCGCTGCCCCGTGCATTCAACACATTCTGCTGCTCCATCAGCCCCATGATGTCCTGGATGGCACCGTGCAGTTCGCCTGCCCGTTCATACTGCATGTTCTGGGAGGCGGTGAGCATTTGCTGCTTCAACTGGGTGACAATGGGCTTGTACTGGCCCTTTAAAAAGGCCACCACGTCCTCTACCACCTTGTCGTATTCTTCCACCGTGCATTTGTTGGCGCAGGGGCCCAGACACTGGCCGATTTCGTAATTGACGCAGGGGCGTATGGGCTTTGCCAGGGGAAGCTTCAGCGTGCAGGTGCGCAGGGGAAAAATGCGCCTCAGCAGCTGGAACACCTGCCGCAGGGCGTTGGCGCCGATGTAGGGGCCAAAGTACTGGGCGCCGTCACTTTCCACCTTGCGGGTGATGGTCAGCCGGGGGAAGGGCTCCTGCCGGCTCAGGCGCAGGTAGGGGTAATGCTTGTCATCCTTTAACAGGATGTTGTAATAAGGTTTGTGGCGCTTGATGAGGTTGCATTCCAGCATCAACGCTTCCAGATTGGTAGCGCACAGCATGATGTCCACATCGTCTACATGCTGCATCATGGCGGCTACCTTGGGGGTGTGCTCCTGCTGGTTAAAGTAGCTGCGCACCCGGTTTTTCAGGTTGACCGCCTTGCCCACATAAATAATCTCCCCCTTTTGCTTCATCAGGTAGCAGCCGGGGCTGGGGGGCAGCAGGTCCAGTTTCACCTTCAGGTTGTCACTTTGGGGCATTCAGTTGTTTTCCTCGGGCAATATGTCCATTTCCCGCTGGGCTTCATAGCGGGCGCCCACCACCTGCAGGAGGGATTCCATCAGTTCTTCCTCCACGGGCAGAAAGTCCTCCACCATTTCGCCTTCTTCGTCCTGTGTTTCCTGTACCTTCATAACGTACAGGGTTTCCTCAACGGTTTCCATGGCCTTGAGCAGCACATACTCGTCGCCGTTGTAAAAAAAGTAGCGCTCCACCTGCAGCAGCAGGCGGTTGCCTTCTTCGTCCGTTCCTTCAATCAAATCCAAGCGGTCGTTCTCACTCATGGATAACACCCCTTTCTCTTTCTGCATTATACTGTTTTATGCGCTGTTTTACAATTCCAACCCGGTGAATACGGTTTGACGGATGCGCTTGGCGCAGAGTATAATGCACTCAACAAAGGCCGGAGGCCCGGCTTTGCCTTGAAGGGGGACGCATGCAGGAAAAGAAGCGGGACGACAAGAGGATGCTGCTGGTCATCATCCTGATTGTGGCAGCCCTTGCGATGATACTCTATGTAGGCGGCGTGTTTGGCGGCAGCGCCCGGCAGATGTCCGCCCGGAAACTCAGGTGCGTGGTCAGCCAGCAGGTGACCCCCTTTGGCGACAGGGTGCTGTACTACGACGGCACCGCCCTGTTTTGCCTGTCCTCCTCCGGCAGTGAAATGTGGAACTACTCCTTAGGCGGCGGCGCTGGCTTTGATGTGGCCGATAACCATGCCGTTGCCTGGGTGGGTGCAAATTTACATATTTTAGACCGCAACGGCCGCGCCACCTATAACGACCGCCTGACCGATGATATTCAGTTTGCCAGGGTGGGCTCCCGCTATGTGGCGGCGGTCACCGGCTCCACCATCAGCCCTACCTTGATTATTAAGGATATGACGGGGCTGGGGGTGGACACCGAAACCCTGGCCTATACCGATCGCGCCATCCTGGACATGGGCTTTTTTGAAAACGGCGAGTATATCTGGGTCACCTCCCTGGATGTTTACGGCGTGGTGCCCTCCACCGTGATGAACATCTACCGCGTGGGTGCCATGAACACCGGCACGGTGGAACTGGGGGAGGAAATCACCTACAAGGTGCTGTACTCCGGCGGGCTGTTAAACGTGGTTAACACCCGGGAAGTGAACCTCTACGACTACCGCGGCACCCCCCAGGGCGCCAACACCCGCCGCCTGGTTTACGGCTGGAAGCTGATTGACTGGGCGCTGGATGCCGGCGATGCCCGCATGCTGTTTGCCCCCCAGTTCCAGACGGAGGACGAGCAGATGATTACCGAGCTTCGCGTATTGCAGGGCAACCGCAGCTACCGCTACACCTTGCCCGATACCAGCGTAGGCGCTGCCATACGGGGCAGCACGCTGTACGCCTTCTCTGCCGACAGCCTCTACCGGGCAGACATCAACGCCCAGCGCTTCACCGCCCTGAAGCTGCCTGCCCCCATCACCCAGCCGGTAACCGGCTACATCGGCAAATTAACCAACGGGGTTGCCCTGGTGAACTGCGGGCAGGATGTATTCGCCGTCACACTGCCCTGAGCCCCATGAAAGGAGCATTCCTTGAACGTCCTTGATATCATCATCCTGGCCATCCTGTTTATGAGCGTGGTGTACGGCCTGTATCACGGCTTTGTGCAGACCATATTCTCCTTGGGCGGCTCCCTGCTGTCCATTGGGGCGGCCTTCATGTTTGGCCCCCGCCTTGCCAAGGTAATCGGCGCCATGCCGGCGGTTAAAGATACCCTGGCCACCTACACCGACGCCATTGCCCGGGTGGGAGACTTTGACCTGGCCAGCACCCGGGTGTCGGGCTTAAGCAGCAATGTGGTGGACACCGTCATTAAATCCGTCTCCCTGCCCGAGCCCATCGCCGATATCCTTCGGGGCAACCTGGTGGGGGAAAGTTTTTCCGGTACCAACTTTGTCACCGTTAACGACTATGTGTCGGGCACCATTGTATCGGTGGCCATGCAGATTATCAGCTTCCTGGTGGTTTTCGCCGTCGCCTACGGGGTTGTTCTGATTTTGCTGGGCTTTTTCCGGCACATCGTGCAGTTCCCCATATTAAAGCAGATGGACTGGCTCTTTGGCGGTCTCCTGGGTCTGGCCCGGGGCGCGCTGATTGTATACCTGCTGCTGCTGATTATGCCCCTGGTGGAAACCATTGTCCCCGCCGCGGGCTTAAGCCAGGTGCTGGGAGAAAGCCAGCTGGCAGGCACTTTTACCTCCATCCCCTTGTTTTTGCGGGTGGTGGGGGCATAGCAAAACAAGTTGCAAGCCCCCCGCATTCTTGCTATAATGCAACAGATATTTTGAAAGGCAGGTACGTAATTCATGTTCGATAAGTTCCTTGGCATTTCCGCGGCACTGGCGGAAGCTCCCGCTGCCGCAGCGGCAGGCGCAGAGGGTGCCCCCAACTCCATCGCCGCTTTGGTCACCACCATGCTGCCCATGGTGCTCATTCTTGTGGTGTTCTACTTCATGCTGATCCGTCCCCAGAAAAAGAAGGACAAGGCTGTGAAGGAGATGCTCAACAACCTGAAGGTGGGCGATCGCATCTGCACCATCGGCGGCATCTACGGCACCGTGGCTGGCCTGCGGGATGACACCGTGTACCTGAAGGTGGGCGAGCAGAACACCCCCATGGTTATCGCCCGCTGGGCAGTGCGCAATGTGGAGGCTATCTCGGTGGAAAACGAAGGCGACATCATCGTCTGATAATGACACCCAAGAGCGCTGCAAAACCGCAGCGCTTTTTCTTTAGGAGGATCAATGAATAGACTGGATAACCGGGCCCAGGATGCCCTGCGGCCCATCACCATCACCCCGGGGTTTGTTACCAGCGCCACAGGCAGCTGCCTGATGGAGGCGGGGGGCACCCGGGTCATCTGCACCGCTTCTGTAGAGGAAGGGGTGCCTCCCTTCCTGCGGGGCAAGGGGGAAGGCTGGCTGACGGCGGAATACGCCATGCTGCCGGCCTCCACCGGCCGCAGAAAGCAGCGGGATGGCCTGAAGAAGGACGGCCGGGGGGTGGAAATCAGCCGGTTGATTGGCCGGGTGCTGCGCCAGGCAGTGGACAGAAAACGCCTGGGGGAGCGCACCATCACCATCGACTGCGATGTGCTGGAGGCCGACGGCGGCACCCGCACCGCCGCCATCACCGGCGGCTTTGTGGCGCTGTGCCTGGCGGTGGATAAGCTGATGACCGAGGGCAAGCTGAAGGAGTCCCCCATCTGTCACCAGGTGGCAGCGGTCAGCTGCGGCGTGGTGGAGGGCGACACCCTGCTGGACCTTTGCTACCAGGAGGATAGCCGCGCCCAGGCCGACATGAATGTCGTACTTGATGAAAGCGGCGCCTTCATCGAGCTGCAGGGCACTGGTGAAGGCCGTCCCTTTACAGTAGAAGAACTGAATACACTGATTGCCTATGCCGGCAAAGGCATCAAGGAGTTGATGGATGCCCAGTGCTTCGCCCTTGGGGAAGCTGCCCGGGTCATCGGGCAAAAGCAGAAGCTGGTGCTGGCCAGCAACAATGCCCATAAGATTGTGGAGCTGCGCCACATGCTGGGCGACCGCTTCGACATCCTCTCCATGGCGGAAGCGGGCTTTGTGGGGGACATCGACGAAAACGGCAGCACCTTTGAAGCCAACGCCATCCTGAAGGCCGAAGCCGTGCGGGACTTTACCGGCTACCTGGCCCTGGCGGATGATTCTGGCCTCATGGTAGATGCCCTGGAAGGCGCACCCGGCGTTAACAGCGCCCGCTATGCTGGACGCCACGGCGATGATGCCGCCAACAACGAAAAGCTGCTCTACCTGATGGAAGAAATCCCCGCCCCTGATCGCACCGCCAAATTTGTGTCGGTGCTGGCGCTGGCTTCGCCCTTTACCAAGACATTAAGCTTCCGGGGCGAGTGCCCCGGCACCATCCTCTTTGAGGGCCGGGGGGACGGCGGCTTTGGCTATGACCCCCTGTTTGAGTATGAGACGGGCAAGACCTTTGCCGAAATGAATGCCAAGGAAAAAGACGCTGTCAGCCACCGCGCCCGGGCCATGGTTAAGCTGCTGGAACACCTTGCGTGAAGCTGCTGGTATTCAGCGACTCCCACGGCCGGATTGATCTGATGCAACGGGCCATCGAAAGGGAGCAGGCGCAGGGCGCTTCCCTTGAAGGCCTGCTGTTTGCCGGGGATGGCTTTACGGACGCTTTGCTGTACAAGGAGATGTTCCCTGTGTTCTACGCCGTGGGAGGCAACTGTGATTCCAGCCGCAGCGAAGTGCCCAGGGAACAAACCTTCACCCTGCGGGGCATCACGGTGTACCTCTGCCATGGGCACCAGTGGCATGTCAAGCTGGGCACCCAGCGACTTACCTACCGCGTCCAGGAGGTGGAGGCCAAGATCGCTATCTATGGCCATACCCATCGGCAGAAGGCCACCTGGCAAAGCGGCGTGCTGCTGCTCAACCCCGGCGCCATTGCCGCAGGGCAGTACGCGGTGCTGACGCTGCCTCATGAAGGGCTGCCGGAAGC
>CAYFSQ010000047.1:0-14681 GCA_964345895.1 uncultured Oscillospiraceae bacterium | reverse complement strand
AAGGAAACAGTATGCAACCAGTCCGCACACGCTTTGCCCCCAGCCCCACCGGCTACCTGCACTTAGGCGGCCTGCGCACGGCGCTCTATACCTACCTTCTGGCCCGCAAGTATAACGGCAGCTTCATCCTGCGCATAGAGGACACCGATCAGGAAAGGGAAGTGCCCGGGGCGATTGATTTAATCTACCAGTCCATGGGCCTGGCAGGGCTTACCTATGATGAAGGCCCCGATATCGGCGGCGACTATGGCCCCTACATCCAGTCCCAGCGCAAGGACACCTACCTGCCCTTTGCCCTGCAGCTGGTGGAAACAGGGCACGCCTACCCCTGCTTTTGCACCAAGGAAGAGCTGGACGCCCGCCGGGAGGAAGCCACCAAGAAGGGCGAAACCTGGAAGTACGATAAAAAATGCCTGGCCATCGATAAGGAAGAAGCCAAGCAGCGCATGGCAGCGGGAGAAAGCTATGTCATCCGCCAGAATATCCCCACTGCGGGGATGGCGGGGTTTGACGATGTGCTCTACGGCCGTGTGGAAGTGCCCTGCGATACCCTGGACGATAATGTGCTGATCAAGGCGGACGGCCTGCCCACCTATAACTTTGCCAACGTTATCGACGACCACCTGATGCAGATTTCCCATGTAACCAGGGGCACGGAGTATTTAAGCAGCGCACCCAAGTATAACCTGCTGTATGAAGCCCTGGGCTGGACGCCGCCCACCTACATCCACCTGCCTGTGGTGATGAAGGACGCAACGCGCAAGCTGTCCAAGCGCTATGGCGATCCCTCCTTTGAGGACCTGCTGGCCATGGGATACCTGAAGGACGCCGTCATCAACTTTATCGCCCTGCTGGGGTGGAGCCCGGGCAACGACCGGGAGTTCTTTACCCTGGCTGAGCTGATTGAGGCCTTTGACGAGAATAACCTGAACAAGGCCCCCGCCATATTCAACATGGATAAGCTGACCTGGTTTAACTTTGAGTATATCCGCCAGCTGCCCTTTGAAGAGTACCTGAGCATGGCAACGCCCTGGTTTGACCAGGCCCTTGCTGGCCTTAACATCGACTACCGCCGCCTGGGCGAGCTGATGCAGGGCCGCACCGAGGTGTTCAACCGGGTGCCTCAAATGGTGGCTTTCCTGAAGGAAATGCCGGAGTATGACCTGGAGCTCTACACCCATAAAAAGATGAAGACCACCCCGGAAACCAGCCTGGAAGCACTGCAGTTTATACGCCCCACCCTGGAAGGATTGACAACTTGGCAGGAGAGCACCATCCATGACGCTTTGATGGCCACCATTGCCGAGGCAGGGCGTAAGAACGGCGCCGTGCTCTGGCCGCTGCGCATTGCCCTGTCCGGCCTCGCCTCCACCCCCGGCGGCGCGGTAGAAATTGCCTACCTGCTGGGCAAGGAAGAAACCCTGAAACGGCTGGATGAAGCCATCGCAAAATTGCAGGCATAATTGCGGATTCCAAAGGGGGTCACCCCCTTTGGTGGGTCTGGGCAAAGCCCAGATAGAAAACCCAAGCAAAACAGCGAAGCGCATTTTGCGGCTAATAGAACAAGAAAATAAACAGCGCGCACTAAGTTTGCGCAACAATTAACGGGGAAGATGCTTTTTGAAAAAAGCACCTTCCCCGTACCCCATCCGCAAAAACTTTCACCCTTGTGGAAATATTCACTACGCAATCCATACCCCCCTGTTAAAAGTTTCAGGGAGGGGCATGGGGAGGGCGCTTTTCAAAGCGCTCTCCCCATCGGCTTCCATCCCCCCCCAAATCTTAATTTCTCTGAATTTGCAACAAAACTTCCTTATTCTGCGTATAATGGGTAAAGAGCTACTGCCCTATGGCCAAAGGAGGTATATATGATTCGCAAGCGAATGAAACGATGGATGGCAGGTTTGTGCCTGCTGGCGCTGCTGTGCAGCCTGGCCCCGGTGCAGGCGGCCTATGCCACCCTGCGCCCCGGCATGAAGGGGGAGAGTATAAAAACCATGCAGCAGGCGCTGGATAACCTGGGCTATTCCCTGCGGGCAGACGGCAGCTACGGCTCCGCCACCACCCGCGCTGTGCGCACCTTCCAAAGGCGCAACAGCCTGAAGGCCGATGGCATCGCCGGGCACCAGACATTGACGCGCCTGTACTCCAGCAGCGCTTTGAAGAACGACCCCACCTATTCTGATACCAGCGCCACGGTGGCCACCCAGC
The DNA here is from genome assembly GCA_964345895.1 of uncultured Oscillospiraceae bacterium. Classification (GTDB taxonomy): domain Bacteria; phylum Bacillota; class Clostridia; order Christensenellales; family Aristaeellaceae; genus DTU024. The sequence goes on along the minus strand of CAYFSQ010000047.1, from coordinate 12,470 downwards.
GCAACCGCACGCTGTACCTGCGCTCCACCCCCTCCCAGCGCAATAAGGATAATATCATCGCCCTGATGCCCAAGGGGGCGAAGATAACCGTTCTGGAAAAGGGCGGCACCTGGACGAAGGTGAAGTATAACGGCAAAACGGGCTACGCCATGACGGGCTTTTTGCAGTTTGCTTCCACCGTGGTGCCCGCTGCCCCCAGCCTGACGCCGGGGGACAGCACCAAGGCCGTTGTTGCCACCCAGCCCGGCCGCAGCCTGAACCTGCGCTCCAGCCAGGACAACAGCACGAAAAAGAACATCATCGCCTACATCCCCTCCAACGCCGTGGTGGAATTAATCAGCCGCGGCCCCACCTGGTGCCAGGTGCGCTACCAAGGCAAGACCGGCTATGTGATGAGCGGGTTCTTAAGGTTCCCGTAAGAGAGAGTTACATCAGCATACATATATGGGGAAGGGGCTGTTTTGCAACAGCCCCTTCCCCATACCCCAACCTCAAAAAACTTTCATAAGGGATGTGTTTTAGAACAGCTTCGAGTAACCCTCCATGATGTTGTCCAGCAGGCCTTCGATGTGGGGCAGCGCCATGGTGGTCAGTATGTCGCCGGTGCGGGCATCCAGCTCTGCCTTGAAGATGCGGTTGTACGTTTCATTGGTGCCGTACAGGGCCTTTACTTGCTTGGCCGTCTGCTCATCAGCGTCGTAGGCCGAGGGCATGGTCAGCAGGAACTTCCATACGGGGCGGTCGGGGTTGGTTATGTCGTAGGCTGCGCCTGCCATGTGGCTGGGCGCCCCCGCTTGCAGCAGCGCCATTTCTTTGTCCGACAGCTTGTATTCCTTTTGCAGCGCATCCTTCGCCAGGGTTAATGCCTTGTCCTGGGGAAGGGCCTTGTCGTCGGGCAGGCCATAGGTGTAGACGGTGGAAGCCCGCTCATCCCAGTTGAACATCATGTCTGCCTTGTCCGGGTTGGCCTGCAGGAAGGCCTTGATCTGCGGTGCAATGTCCCGGCTCCACTTGGCCTTGCTCTCCAGGCTCCAGCTGAAGAAGGACTTGGTTTCACCCGACTCCTCTGCAAACGCCTTGATGGCAACGCGCAGGGGGTCCTTCAGCAGTGCCTTGTGTTCGGCACGCTGGGCCAGGGTGTCCTCTACGGAGATGAGCAGTTCCCCCGTCTTGGGATGGATGAACAGCTCATGGACCTGGAAGGGGATGTCCTCCGCCTTCATGCCGGTGTCCCAGGAATCAAACATGATGTACCAGTACGCCTGCTTGTCGCCGGGCTCGGCAAACTCGGGGATCTGGAAGCTCTGGGTAACCCGGTAGCCGTCCAGCGCGCTTTCGTCGACATGGTAGCCCTTTGCCAGCGCCTTGCGGGCAATGGTCAAGGCTTCCTCCTTGGTGATGGGGCCGGTGGGCTGTACATAGAAGGTCTTGCCCTGGGTGTTTGCCCCCACCTCCTGGGAAACCTCAGAGTACCAGGCCTGCTGCTCTGCCGTCCACTCTTCAAAGGGGCCCCAGGCCGCCTGCATCACGCTGAGGAAGCCGGCATGCTGGGCGTCCTCCCCCGTCAGGGCAGCGATGGCTTCGTCCGCCACCCGCAGGGCTTCCTGCTCGCTGAGGGCATTTTCCCTCAGGGCATTGCGCTCGTCAGTTTCGGGGATGTAGCCCGCCGCCATCAAGTCTGCCACAATCTTTATCTTGTCTTTCACAGGCCAGGTGGTGTAGCCCCCCGTTTCCTGCTCAAGCTGGGCCATTCTGCGCCCTGTTTCCTGTATGCTGATAACGGCCACAGCAGTCAGTACGGTTAATATCAACACCATCGCCAGCACAACGCTGAATGATAGTTTCTTTTTCACTTTCTTTTCTCCCTTCGCTACGGACAGCACTTCCGCCTGCAGGTGAGGAGTGAAGTGCAGCGGCGCGAACCCCTGATCCAGCGTCTGTTGAACCTGTCGCCTATCCATTTTGCTCTCCCTCCAGCAGGCCGCGCAGTTTGCCGCGCGCCTTGTCTAAACGGTAGTACACAGCGGAAGGGGAGATGCCCAGCGCCTGGGCAACTTCCTCCACGCTTAAGTTCTGGTAGTAATGCAGTACAATCACCATGCGGTAACGGGGCGGTAAGTTCAGGATGGTTTCCATCAGGTTTCGCTGGTCCAGGGACATGTCCTCGCTGGCTTTCAGCAGCGCCGTGTCCAGCTCTACCCGGCGGTCCACATGGCGGAACCAGGCGCTGCGCAGCGTGTCTTTGCAGACATTCACCGCGATGCGCATCAGCCATGCCTTGTCGCTGCCCTCGCCCCGGGGCTGGAAGGAGTCGTAATGGTGAAAGGCCTTCACAAAGGTATCCTGGGCTGCGTCCTCTGCCAACTGGGCATCCTTCATGTAGGCGTAGCATACCCGAAGCACCGCGGTGCCATGGTCTGCCATCAGGCGCCTTAACCACTGCTCCCGGACATCGCTCTCTAGAAAAGCATTGTCCATTGCCTTTCACCCCCCTTCACCTATACAAACGATAACCAACCCGATTATTACAACTTTTAAAAAATTCTCCCTGCACATAGAATAGCCCGAAACGCCGCTGCGTTCCAGGCCTGTATATCATAGCCATAAAAAGAACCGGGGAGAATGCTTTGGTACAAGCGTCCTCCCCGAATATAACCCGTTTATTCTACCCCTTCCACCCGCAGGGCGCTTTCCACCCGGGCGATGCCGGGGTCGATGGCCTTCAGGGCTGCCTGCACATCCTTTTCAAAGGCGCGGTGGGTGATGACGATGATGGGCACCCCCTCCTCCCCTTCGGCTTTGCGCTGCAGGATGGAAGAAATGCTGACGCCATGCTGCCCCAGCATGGTGGTGATATGCCCCAGCACACCGGGACGGTTGAGGGCAGATAAGCGCAGGTAATAGCCGCACTGCCAGTTGTCGGTAACGCTTAGGGAGGGATGCAGCTGCTGCCCGTTTTCAAAGGAGGGATACTCCGGCTCAGGGTGGGACAGGGCGTGCACCACATCGCTTAAAATAGCGCCTGCCGTGGGCATGCTGCCTGCGCCGCGGCCGTAGAGCATCATATCGCCGCAGGCATGGCCCGTTAAAAACACCGCATTAAAGGCGCCGCCCACAGTGGCCAGGGGATGGCTGTCGGGCACAAAGGCAGGGTGCACCCGCACGTCCACCACATCCCCTGTCCGCTTGCCGATAGCCAGCAGCTTTAGCCGGTAGCCCAGGTCCTTGCCGGCGGCGATGTCTTGCACTTGGATGTTTTCAATGCCTTCCCGGTGGATGCAGTCGTAGGGCACCCTGGCATGGAAGGCCAGGCTGGAGAGGATGGCCAGCTTATAGGCGGCATCAAAGCCCCCCACATCGCTGGCAGGGTCCGGCTCGGCCAGGCCCAGGGCCTGGGCTTCGGACAGCACCTGCTGGTAGGGGCGCATTTCATCGGTCATCTTGGACAGAATATAGTTGGTGGTGCCGTTGACAATGCCCATCACCTGGGTGACCCGGTTGGCCTGCATGGAGTCGTTCAGCACCCGGATAACGGGCACCGCGCCGCAAACGCTGGCTTCAAAATGAAGGCCGGCTTTGCCTTCCATGGCGGCCTGCTGCAGCAGATGCCAGTTAAGGGCAATGGCCATTTTGTTAGCGGTCACCACCGTTTTACCCCGGCGCAGCGCCTGCACCATCAGGGTGGTGGCAGGCTCCTCGCCGCCCATGCACTCCACCACCAAAGTAATATCGTCATCCAGCAGGATGTCCTCGGGGTTGGTGGTCAGCTTGCTCAGCGGGATGCCCTCCCGTTGCTTGCTGGCGTCCCGCACCAGGATTTTTTTCACCTGGATGGACAGCCCCTCCCGGTGGGCGATGTCTGCCGCCATGTCCTCCAGCAACTTGTACACGCCGCTGCCCACATTGCCGCAGCCCAGCATGCCGATGATCCGTTTCTTCATATAGAAAGCCTCCAGGAATTATTATTGTGCGTTTACTTCATCTATCCGGTACCCGGCCTTTGCCAGGGCATCCAGCGCCCTTTGCCAGTGGGCTTCGGGGATAAAGACATAGTCGGTATTGTAGGTGGATACAGCAAAAATGCTGATTTTTTCAGCAGCCAGTATGCCGGATATGCCAGCCAGAATGCCCACCAGGGAAAAGTCCAACTCCCCCTTGATGTAAAAGCCGCGCCAGCCATCGGCGCGCCGCAGGGTAGTGGGAACATTTGCAGTGGGACACACGAGGGAACATTCATCCTGGGTGCGGGCAAAAAAGCAGGGCTGGGAAAAATCCACCAGGGAAGGATCCTCCACCTGGCAAACTGTGTAGTTGTCCGGCAGCAGCCGGAGGCAAAGCCCTTGCAGCATCAGCCACCTCCCCCTGTAGTATAGCGTATTTTTCGGCGCTTGTTACCCGGGTTTGGTATTTGCGCGGTTTTTTCTGTGTCCCCAGGGTTTGCCCTTGATTTTTAAGCCAAATCCTGTATAATGAAGCAAGATTACAATGTGTGGAGGTACCATATGAGATCCATCCCGATTAAATTAAGTTTCGCCGAGGAAGTGAAAACCTTCGTCAACGTTGCCAACCGCTACCCCTACGATATGGACCTGCGCGCCGGCCGCCACGTGGTGGATGCCAAGTCCATCCTGGGTATCTTCTCGCTGGATCTGTCCCAGCCCATCAGCCTGGAAGTATACGCCGACGAGTGCGAAGACCTGATCAACGACCTGAAGCAGTTCGTCATTAAATAAATCCATACTTAACCTTGGTTCATCAGGCGCTCGGCGCCGTTACAAGGCGGCATCACGCCGTCTTTTGATGTTCTGCGCAGGCTTTGCCTTGGCAGGGCATTATGATTATCCCTCTGCATCGCGCCACGCGCGGGAAAGGAGTACCCATGTTACTTTGTGATGCTCACTGCGATACCCTGTATAATTTGTTTACAAAGCCCGGCGAGCCCACCGACATCACCATGGAAAGGCTGCAAAAGGGCGGCGTCAACCTGCAAACCATGGCCATGTACATCGGCCCCGACCCCACCCTGGACGTGGTGGAGCGGCTGATGCAGGGCATGTTTCAGGAGTTTGAAAAGCTCAAGAGCCAGGGCTGGGTACAAGCCATGGACCCCAGCGAAGCAGAGGACGGCAAGGTGAAGGTGATGCTGTCCCTGGAAGGCTGCGAGCCCTTTGAAAGGGGCCTGTCGGTGATTGAGGAATACCGCCAGAAAGGCATCCGCATGGCGGCCATCACCTGGAATTTTTCCAACAAATTGGCCACCTCCCACAACACCGATGCCACCACAGGGCTGAGCGACTTTGGTATAAAGGCCATCAAGGAAATGCAGCGGCTGGGCATCGCGGCGGATGTGTCCCACATCAACGAGGCTGGGTTCTGGGACATCTTCAATAAAACCGATGCCCCGCCGGTGGCCAGCCATTCCTGCGCCCGGGCGCTGAGCGAGCATACCCGCAACCTGACGGACGAGCAGCTGAAGGCCATGTTCCAGAACGGCGGCTGGGTGGGCATCAACTTCTTCCCCAAGTTTTTAAACATTGATGGCCCCTCCACCCTGGACACGGTGGTGGACCATATCGACCATATGTACCAGCTGGGCGGCGCCGGCCATGTAGGCCTGGGCAGCGATTTTGACGGTATCGGCACCAAGCCCCAGGGCCTTGACAACCCCCTGGACTTCCCCGCGCTATTAAACAAGCTGAAGGAGCGGGGCTACAAAAAGCCCGACCTGGAGGACATAGCCGGCCAGGCGTTCATCCGCTACTACAAGCGCATCTCGTGAAGATAACAGCAAAACAAAAAAATCGCCGCCGCCTGCTTCTGGCGGCGGCCTTTGTCGCCCTGCTTCTATGGTCAATCTGGGGCACCACCGCCCTTGAGATAACAAATTATACGGTGAAGAGTGCCCGACTGCCGGGTATTTTCAGCGGTTTTAAAATCGCCCAGGTATCCGACCTGCATAATGCCGTATTCGGCCAGGACAACGAAAATCTGCTTGCCCTGATGCAGGAGGCACAGCCCGACATCATCGCCCTGACGGGGGACCTGGTGGACAGCCGCCATACTGACGTAGACAAGGCCCTTGCCTTTGTGAAGCAAGCTGTACAGATTGCCCCCACCTACTATGTGACGGGCAACCACGAAGCCCGCCTGAAGGAATACCCCCTGCTGGAAAGCAACCTGAAAGCCCTGGGGGTGCAGGTGCTGCGCAATGCCTTTGTTACCATAGACAAGGGTGGGCAGCTTATCCACCTTGCCGGCATGGAGGACCCCACCTTTTACGGCATCCGCCTTAGCAAGGAAGAGGAGGCCGCCATCGCCGACAGCAGCCTTGCAAGCATCGGCCAAAGGGACGGTACATTTACCCTGCTTTTATCCCACCGACCCGAGCTGTTCGAAAACTATAAACACCACGGCATGGATGTCGCCTTAACCGGCCACACCCACGGCGGCCAGTTCCGCCTGCCCTTCATCGGCGCCCTGCTGGTGCCCAGCCAGGGCTTTTTCCCCAAGTACGACGCCGGCCTGTATGAAGAGGAAGGTAAAACCCTCATCATCAGCCGGGGCCTGGGCAACAGCATCATCCCCCTGAGAGTCTTCAACCGCCCCGAGTTGGTGGTGGTTACGCTGGAAAAACCATAGAGGTGAGATTGCCATAAGCAGCTGCATCATCCCCATGGCACTAGGCCCAGATGAAAAAGTCGCATAGCGGCACAGGTGCCGGTGGACTTGCCCACTTGGTTCGGTTTGCTGCAAAGCACAAAGGAATATGTTAAACGCCCGCCTCCCAAGACAAGGGAAGCGGGCGTTTTCAGGTTTGCTTCTTACAAATCCGGTATCCAGGCCCGCACCCAGCGGTCGCCATCCTGATAGTCGCACAGATAAAAGCCGTTTTCCACGCCGAACACCCGCAGCCGGGTGCCGTCCAGCACATCCTTATCCCGGGCGGCATAGTCGTAGCCGGGGCCGTAGCGGGCAACGGCCGACCAGGGGAGGATCATCTCGTAATAATCCAGGGTGCCCAAGGCCACGGGGCCGTAGGCGTCGATGCGCTTCATGCCGGTGTAGGCCCGGTACTTCATGTTGTTCTTATAAAACTCCACCATGCCCCAGGGGGTGCCCCGGGTGGTGACATACTCCACCACGGTGATGGGGGTGCTTTGGGGCAGGGTGCCCAGGTCCTCGGTGTACTGGGTGCCAGGGCCCGAGCGGGTGGCCATGCGCTGGTTGAGGCGGGCCGGGGTATGGGCCTTGATGGTGGGGGCGGCAGTGACGGCCACACTCCACAGATCCGGGATGTAGCCCCGCACCCAGCGGTCGCCCGACTGGTAGTCGCACAGGGCAAAGCCATTCTGCACATCAAATACCCGCATCCAGGTGCCTGCAGGCACTGGGTTAGAGCGCTGGGCATAGTCGTATCCGGGGCCGTAGTACACGGGCTTGTCATACTCCAGCCAGTAGTCCGTGTAGGAATTGCTGCCCTGGCTGACAGAGCCATAGGCATTGATGCGCTTCATGCCGGTGTAGGCGCGGTACTTCATGTTGTTCTTGTAGAACTCCACCATGCCCCAGGGGGTGCCCTTGGTGGTGACCGTTTCAATCAACGTGATGGGGGTGTTTTGCGGCAGGGTACCCAGGTCCTCGGTGTACTGGGTGCCAGGGCCCGAGCGGGTGGCCATCCGCTGGTTAAGGCTGGCCGGGGTGTCCGCCTTCACCACAGGGACAAGCAGGGCAAGGCATAGCAGGATTACCAACAGTTTAGGAATGCGTTTCATTGAACCTCCTTTTCTGCCGGGCTATGGGTTTACAGCACAATATCGCCCAGCCGGTAGCCTTGGGGCATGGGTGCTTCGGTCAGGAAGTGAAAACTTTCATCCTGCAATATGGGCAGGAAATAAGCGTAAGGGATCTCGTCAAACTCGCAGCCATAAGCGCTCTGGCCAAACCAGCCCCCCTCCTTGGCCTTTAAGTTTAAATCCCTTGCAAACTTGGTGCGGTTGGCGCAATCGTGCACCACGATGGGCCAATTTTCTTCCTCTGCCTGGCCCATCAGTTTCAGCGTCAGTTGCCGGCTCCACACGGGGGAAATATATCCCCGGCGGGACATGTACATGTTTTCCCCCTGGTAGTTGGCAATGTTGTTGGGGTTCAGGTGTAGTTCGGCGCAGTTCATCAAATCGATACCGGTGTCCAGGATGGCCTGTTTTTTCTGCTGGAAGCAGGCGTAAAAGTCCGGCGTCATGGGGGTTTCGATGCCCACGGTGGGGATATACTTTTTCGCCGTGGCCATGGCAGCAATCACACTGTCGGCGCAATTGGACGCCCCCAGGTTGAAGCGCAGCTCATCAAGGCCCGCCTGCCCCAAGGCCTTCAGGTTTTCCTCCGTGGCCAGGGTGCCGTTGGTGTACATGTGCTGGTGGATGCCCGCCTTCTTAAACTTTTCGATGATGGGGTAGTACACCTCTATCTCCATGAAGGGCTCCAGGTACACATAGGAAATGCCGGTGGGATGAGGCTGTATGGACAGCAGCAGGTCGATGTCCTCGGTATAAAAGCGGGTGCCGCCAATATCCCACGCCCCTTCGCCGATGGGGGGAATGTTGTCCATCTCGCCATAGTCGTAGCAGAAGGTACAGCGCAGGTTGCATTTGTTGGTCTTGCGGATGGCGGTCAGCCCCGTGCCCGTCAGGCAGGAGGCGCAGCCCTTGGAAAAGTGCTTGGATTGCCCCACATAGTAGCTGCGCCCCGCCAGGTTTTTAAGGCTGGGGATGGCAGCCAGCAGCTCGTTGTTCTGATGCTCCACCGCGTCCTCTATCTGCTTGAGGACGGCAAAGACAATCTCCTCCTGCCGGGGGGACAGCTCCTCCCCCTCGGGGAGGGAAGCAAAAAAAGTAAACCAGTGCAGGGCGTCCTGTTTGGGAATGTTCATCGGGTTCTCCTTTAATGGTTCATTCTGTGAAAATTTAGCGTCGTTTATGTGGGGTTCGCTATTCCCCTTCCAGCACTTCCAGCGCCCATTGCTTTGCTGCCTTCATGGCGGTGGGCAGGGGCAAGGCGCGGATATCCTCCGCCGTGGCCCACAGGGCTTTGGGGATAGCGGGGGCCGTTGCGGCGTCCAGTTGATACACCGTCATATGCCATACCCGGTGGGTAAACACATGCTTCGCTTTGCCCAGGGCGCGCAGGCCTTTTGCGGGGATGCCCAGCTTTTGCAGCTGCTCCTTTGTTTGGGCCAGGGCGGCCGCATCCTCCAGCAACAAAAATACATACAGCCCCTTCAGCAGCGCTTCTTCCCGTTTGCGCAGCAGCACGCGGCCGCCATTTGTTACCAGGACGACCGCCATATCCACTTCCTTCGGCGGCTTTTTTACGTCCATCACAGGCAGGGTTTCGGGGGCGCCATCCTGATAGGCCAGGCAGTGCCCCGCCAGGGGGCAGCGGTGGCAGTCCGGCGTGCCGGGCAGGCAGATGGTGGCGCCCAGGTCCATCAGCGCTTGGTTCATATCGCCGGGGCGGTCAAGGGGTATCAGGCTTTGGCCCTTTTCATACAGCAGCCGCTTAATAGCAGGGCGGCCGATGTTATCGCCTACGTTAAACAGCCGGGCAATGACCCGGTTCAAGTTGCCATCCATGGCTGGCACCGGCTGCTGGAAGGCGATGGAGGCCACGGCAGCAGCCGTATAGGGGCCGATGCCAGGCAGCTGTTGAAGCGCTTCTGCCGTGGTGGGGAAGCCCTGCTGGGCAATGAGGCGGGCAGCCTTTAACAAATTGCGCGCCCGGCTGTAGTAGCCAAGGCCCTCCCAGGCTTTAAGCACCTCGGTTTCCTCAGCGCCGGCCAGTTCTTCCACCGTGGGGAAGCGGGCAATAAAGCGGGTAAAATAGGGGGTCACCGTTTCGGTGCGGGTTTGCTGCAGCATGATTTCCGACAGCCAGACATAGTAGGGGTTGCCGCTGTCCCGAAAGGGAAAACGGCGCTTGTGGGCATCGTACCAGGTTAGCAAAAGGGGGATTATCGCCCCATGATTATCCTTCATGGCAGCAGTATACCACATGGGCAGCGAAAGTACGCCAAAGCGCGCAAAAAAGCAGGGCATCCAAAGGCTTTTTCGGAAAAATTTTCATAAACCGAAGAATATTTGAGCATTCATGAGATAATTTCAGAATTTTTGCGAATTTTACCGATTTTTGTTCTTTCTTTCGCTTGCTTAAACCTGATTTATGGGGTATATTACTCATCGAGAGGTTAGCACTCGTTTATCGAGAGTGCTAACAAGAAAAGCAACAGGAGGCTTCAAAATGACAATCAAACCCTTGGGCGACCGTGTCGTCATCAAGAATGTGGAAGTGGAAGAAACAACCAAGAGCGGCATTATTTTAACCGGCGCCGCCAAAGAAAAGCCCCAGATGGCGGAAGTTATCGCCGTGGGCCCCGGCGGCAATGTGGACGGCAAGGAAATCACCATGCATGTGAAAAAAGGCCAGAAGGTGATTTACTCCAAGTACGCCGGCACCGAAGTGAAACTGGATGGCGAAGAGCTGATCATCGTCCGCCAGAATGACATCCTGGCCGTTGTGGAAAAATAATAGGAAAGAAGGAGAATAGTAATGGCAAAGCAGATTAAATACGGAGAAGACGCCCGCCGTTCCTTAGAGGCAGGCATTAACGCCCTGGCGGACACCGTGAAAATTACCCTGGGCCCCAAGGGCCGCAACGTGGTGCTGGACAAGAAGTACGGCGCCCCCACCATCACCAATGACGGCGTGACCATCGCCAAGGAAATCGAGCTGGAAGACGCCTTTGAGAACATGGGCGCCCAGCTGATTAAAGAAGTCGCCACCAAGACCAACGACGTGGCCGGCGACGGCACCACCACCGCCACCCTGTTGGCCCAGGCCATTGTGCGCGAGGGCCTCAAAAACCTGGCCGCCGGTGCCAACCCCATGGGGCTGAAACTGGGCATCGAGAAGGCCACCGCCGCCGCTGTGGCCGGGCTGAAGGAAATCTCCCAGCCCATCAAGAGCAAGACCTCCATCGCCCAGGTTGCCGCCATCTCCGCCGGCGACGAAGAAATCGGCCAGCTAATTTCTGACGCCATGGACGTTGTGGGCAAGGACGGCGTCATCACGGTGGAAGAAAGCAAAACCATGAAAACCGACCTGACCACCGTGGAAGGCATGCAGTTTGACCGCGGCTACACCAGCGCCTACATGGTAACCGATACCGACAAGATGGAAGCGGTGCTGGACAACCCCTACATCCTGATTACCGACAAGAAAATCAGCAATATCCAGGAAATCCTGCCCGTGCTGGAAAAGGTTGTGCAGGCTGGCCGTAAGCTGATGATCATCGCTGAGGATGTGGAAGGCGAAGCCCTGGCCACCCTGGTTGTCAACAAGCTGCGCGGCACCTTCACCTGCGTTGCCGTCAAGGCCCCCGGCTTTGGCGACCGCCGCAAGGAAATGCTGCGGGACATCGCCATCCTCACCGGCGGCGAAGTCATCAGCGACGAGCTGGGCCTGGATCTGAAGGAAACCACCCTGGAGCAGCTTGGCCAGGCCAAGACCATCAAGGTGGACAAGGAAAACACCACCATCATCGACGGCGCCGGCGAAAAGAAGGACATCGAAGGCCGTGTCAGCCAGATCAAATCCCAGATTGCCGAGACCACCAGCGATTACGACAAGGAAAAGCTGCAGGAGCGTCTGGCCAAGCTGGCAGGCGGCGTTGCCGTTATCAACGTTGGCGCAGCCACCGAAGTAGAAATGAAAGAGCGCAAAATGCGCATTGAAGATGCCCTGGCCGCCACCCGTGCTGCCGTGGAAGAAGGCATCGTACCCGGCGGCGGCGTGGCCCTGCTGAACGCCTCCGACAAGGTGAAGGACCTGCTGACCAAGACCACCGGCGACGTGAAAACCGGCGTGCAGATTGTACTGCGTGCTGTGGAAGAGCCCGTGCGCCAGATTGCCTCCAACGGCGGCATCGAAGGCAGCGTCATCATCGACACCATCCGCCGCAGCCGCAAGAAGGGCTATGGCTATGATGTGGCCAAGGGCGAGTATGTGGACATGATGGAACGCGGCATCATCGACCCCACCAAGGTAAGCCGCAGCGCGCTGCAGAACGCAGCCAGCATTGGCGCCATGGTGCTCACCACCGAGAGCCTGGTCACCGACATCCCTGAGCCCGAGCCGGCCATGCCCGCAGGCGGCGCCGGTGGCATGGGGGGAATGTATTAAACCGCTGACGCGGTCGGAGTAAAATCTGCGATTTTACTCCGGTAGGACGGGGGATTCCAATTTCCCCTGTGGGCGATCGCCCACGGGCGGGGAAATTGCAAGGAATGTATTGCTACGCAATACGCCCCGCCCGTCCGGCAGAGCCGGACGATACGATTGCAACAGGGGCATCCTGCCCCTGTACCCCTGGTAAGTTAGTTCAATAAATAGAGCGCCTCTGCGAAAGCAGGGGCGCT
>CAYFSQ010000046.1:2556-14825 GCA_964345895.1 uncultured Oscillospiraceae bacterium | reverse complement strand
AAAATAAACCCCCAAAGCCAACGCCGCCCAGACAGAAACCTGTCCTGGGCGGCGTCAGTTCGTCAAAAAAGGTCTTTCAGACCCTTTTTTGCCGTTTAGGAACAATAAGGCCGTTTGCCTCTCGCTGCGCTCCCGGGCGGCAAACGGCAATGAAACCCTTGCTACGCAAGGCTTTCCGCATCACCGTACACGCCGCTGATGCGGATTACAGTAGGAGGGGTGCCCCCTCCTACACCTCCCCTCCCATGACTCTTGGGGTTTTTTGACAGTCTGACGCCGCCCAGACAGAAACCTGTCCTGGGCGGCGTTTTGCTGCAAAACCAAATCAAGGGGCAAAATCAAAAGCCCACCATGGGCAAAGATTGCAGTGATGAAAAATCTTAACCCATCCCTCTCAAAGCCCTGCCACCTGATAATTATACTCACTATTTTGCACCCAGGCTTCCCCGGCGCTGCCTGCTTCTACGGTGAACAGGGCTTCGGGGGCGATGCTGTCAAAGGCGCTGTCGCTGATGTTTTTCAGGCTGGCGGGCAAGGTTACGGCTACCATGTTATGGCAGCGCAGGAAAGCCCAGTCGCCCACTGTATGCAGGCCTTCAGGCAGGGTGATGCTCTCTAAACCGCTCTTGGCAAAGGCCCAGTCCCCCACGGTATTCACAGTGGAAGGCAGCGTGATGTCCTTCAGGCCTACACAGCCCATGAAGCTCTGGTTGGCAATTGCTGTCAGCTCTTGGGGCAAAACAATGCCCTCCAGCGCCACGCATTCGGTAAAGGCTTCAGGCCCGATTTCCTGCAGCCCGGCGGGCAGGGTAATACTTTCAAGCGTCTGGTTTCCATAGAACGCCCGGGGCGCAATGGCGCGAACACCTTCCGGCACCTGAACATCCTTTTCGTCCGTTGCAAGGTATGCCACCAGGGTGTGTGTTTGGGTATCCAGCAATGCACCGTCCACAACGGCGAAGCGTTGATTCTCCCCCGTCAGCACCTCTGCTGTGCAACCCAGAAAGGGGTTGATGCCCATGGTTTCAAGACCCTTGGGCAGGGTGATGGTATTCAGCTGCTGGTAGGCAAAGGCTTCCTCCCCCAGGGCGGTGACGGGCAAGCCTGCCAGGGTGTCAGGCAGAATTAAATTGGTTTCATCGCCTTGGTAGCCAAGGATGGTGATGCTTTGGTTATCGTCTATCTGGTATTCATACCCCTCTGCCATAAGGGGCGCGGCCAGGGCGAACACAGGCAGCAGGCACAAGGCCAACAGCAGCGCATGATACTTTTTCATTGAAACTCCTCCAAAGGGGCGAGGCGGAAAGGAAGATACGGAAGGAGGGAAACGCTCCATTTCTTTCTTTATTATATCATCAAAGATACAGGATGGACAGCCACGGTATGTAAAATGTGGACATCAGGGGCTGCCCATGGGCGGGCATGCCGCCATGGTTTGTAAGACGGTTGTTATTGATTTGCACAAGCTACTTATCTGCTGATTGCCAGCGACAGCGGCGAAAACCCAGGGACTATCCACCTACGCTTTCCCCTGCCAGGATTCCCGTGGCCAGGGCAAACATCAGGTTATGGCCGCCGGTGTCGCCGTCTACATTCAGCAGTTCACCCGTCAGGTACAGGCCTTTCAGGGGGCTTTCCATGGTCTGGGGGTTGATGCCTTGGGTGCTGATGCCCCCGGCGGCAACCTGGGCATGGTCAAAGCCGCGGACGCCCTGCACCTGAAGGCGCCAGTCGCTTAGGTTGCGGGCGGTTTGCTCCAGGGTGCTGGCCTGCAAACAATCTGCCAGGGCCTTGGGCAGCGCCCCGCTGAGCAGGCGGTGCTGCGCAAGGTAGCCCCGCCGCAGCTTAAGCCACTTGAGCACCTTATGATAATTGGCATCGGGGGGCTGGGGCTCTTTGCGCTCCATGGCGGTATCTGTCAGGCCCAGGGCCGGGGAAAAATCCAGGGACAGCGCCATGCCAGCGCCCTTTTGCAAGCCTTGGCCTGCCGCCCGGGCCAGCTGCATGGCGCACACGCCGCTGATGCCGGTATCAGAAAACAACGCTTCCCCCTGGGCAGCGTCCACCGGCTGGCCCTCTTGCAGCAGCGTCAGCCGTGCTATCAGGCGCAAGCCGCTTAAGCCCTTCAGGGGCTTTCTTTCTGTTTCCAGGGCGCACAGCGCAGGCCAGGGGGCAACCAGGGAAAACCCCAGGCTGCGCGCCAGGGTGTACATGCTGTCGCTGCCGCCTAGCTTAGGCGCCGCGCACCCGCCCCCCGCCAGGATAAGGCTGGGCGCTTCCCACGTATCCCCCTTGGCTGTGGTGATGCGCCAACCGTCCTTCAACTGTTCTATGCTGACCGCTTCAGCGTCCAGCAGCACCTGGACGCTGCTGCCGGCAAGAGGCTCCACAAAGGCATCCAGCACCATGTCCGCCCGGTTGCCGGCGGGGTAGACCCGCCCCCCCTCCTCCTGCCTGAGCACCAGGCCCAGGCCTTCCAGAAAACCCTTGACGCTCTGGGGCGGGCAGAAGGACAGCACCTCCCCTGCAAAGGCTGCATCGCCAAAGTATACGGGGGCCCCTGCGTTCATGATGTTGCAGCGGCCGTTGCCCGTGGCCAGCAGTTTCTTGCCCAGCTTGTTGTTTTTTTCAAGCAGCACTGCTTTGATGCCCCGCCGGGCCGCAACGCAGGCGGCGGCGAGGCCTGAAGCCCCGCCGCCGATGATGATAAGCTCGATGTTATTTTTTAACTGGTGCTTTATTGTATGCCTCCTGGATGGCCTTCATGTGGTCAGAGTCCACACGGCCGGACGAGTGGGTGCGGCTGTTGTAGAAGTGCACGCAGAACTGGCCGTTGAAGTCGTTATCCCTGATGGTGTCGCCCGCCGGGTAGTTATGGGGCACGCCGTACTGGGATGCGGCGAAGGTGCGTCCCTTCAGGGTGACCCACAGGGGCCGCCGCTGGTAGAGGTTCTTGTCGCTGATTTCCTGGGCAGACTTGACGCCGTAAATCTTGAGCATCACGGCTGTGTCGGCAGCGGTGAGGGGCTCCACGTCGGCATGGTAGCCGCCGGACCAACGCTTGGCGCGGAAGCTGAGCCCCGTGCGCACGTCGGTGATGGTGGCGATATCGCCCTTGCCCCAGACCGTCTGGACATCGCCGGTATACCAGTCCACAATCTCCACCGGGTAGAGGGTGCCTTCCACGGTGCTGCCGCCGCTGGGCGCGTCAGGTGCTACGGTGCCGTAGAGGGCATCCTGGGTTTTCTGGCCCGCTACGCCGTCTACAAACAGGTTTTCTACCTTCTGGTATTCGCGTACCGCCAGCTCCGTCTGGGTGTTGTACACACCGTTGGCGCTGCCGCCGGGCATCAGGCCCAGCAGAATCAGCTGGTTTTGCAGGCGGGTTACGTCTTCCCCCGTCATGCCCTTGCGCAGTGTCCGGTAGGTGGCCACCGGTTTATCGCTGGTGCCAGTGCCGGTACCCGTGCCCGTGCCTGCCTCTGCCTTGGTGAGGATGCGCACCATGTCGCTGCGGACCCAGCCGTTGACGCCGGCTGCCCGGACATTGTACCAGGTGTAGCCGCCGCTTTGTGTGGTGGAGCCCAGCAGCTGGGCCGTGGTGCCTGCCCTGTAGAGCACGGTAAGGGTGGAGGCGGACATGCTGCCGCTGCTGCGCAATAGCACACGGTCCATCAAGGTGACGGCTGTGGTGCTGTAGTCTTCAGGCCGGGGGGCAGCGGTGGCAGGGGCTGCCGTGGGAGCGGGCTGGCCAGACTGCCAGGCGGCATATTCTGCCGCTGTCATGATGCGGGCCAGGTTACCCAATACATAGGCGTTCTGCCCGGCGTATTCCACCTGGTACCACATGCGGCCGCCGGAGGACAGGCTGCTTCTGTAGGGCAGCACAGTATCCCTGTTGACCTGGCCCAGTTTGCCGGCGTCCAGGCTGGGGGACACGCGGATGTTGGTGAAGTTTTCGGTAATCTGCACATGGCCTGTTGCCCCTGTAGAGGGGGTGCCCGCAGGCGCCGTCAGGGAGGGCAGCACGCCATTGTTCAGGTAGTTGTCAATTTCGCCCTGGGTCAGCTGACGCACCACGTCGCCCCGCAGGTAGCCGGTGTTGGCTTCAGACTTGATGAAGTACCAGTTGTACCCATCCTTGCTGACGATGGGGCCAGTGATGGGATAGACATGGCCCTTGGGCAGCTGCACCAGGGTAAGGCCGCCGGGCAGCTTGCGCAGGTTGACATTGGATTTGATGGTGATGACATAGCCTGTAGCGCCTATGGCACCTGCATCGGGCACGGGACCGGGGGTAACCACCCCTGCCTGCTGGCTGACGGTCACCATGTCGCCGCGGATATAGCCCGCGCCCTGGGGTGCCAGCACATAGTACCAGCTGTAGCCGCCCTGCTGGGCAAAGCCGTAGTAGTTAAGCACGGTGCCCCGCTGCAGCTGGGCAATGGACGGGCCGCCGGGCTGTGTTCTCAGGTTGACGCCGCCCTTGATTAAGGTGACGGTGCCGTTAATGGTGCCGCCTCCCGAGGGGACGGGGGTGACTACCGGAACCACCGGGGTCGCTGTGGGCACAGCGCCTGGGCCCAGGGGGTTGCCGCTTTCGTCAGTAAAGGTGTAGCAATCGCTGCGCACATACCCGGTGCGGCGGGTGAGGGGATCGGTTACCTGCACCCAGTTATAGCCGCCGTAGTAGGTGGGGGCGTTGCTGTAGGGCAAGATGGCGTTAAGGGCCAATTGGGTCTGGCTTTCCCCGCCGGGGGACAGCCGCAGGTTTACCTTGTCCTTGATCAGCTTCACATAGCCGCTGACCTGCACCGACGTGCCGGGGACGGGGGTCTGCACGGCAGGGGGCTGGGTAACCACGGTGCCCGACTGGGTCGTATACTGGTAAAAATCCCCATGGACATAGCCGTACACCCGGGCGGGAGTGTAATACACGTACAGCCAGGCTACACCGTTTTTATACTGGGGCGCGCCATAGTAGGGGATAATCTGGTCTTTATCCATCTGCAGCATGCTGGCGCCATCGGGACGATCCCGCAGGTTGACCCTGACAGCTGTAATGCGCACATAGCCATCGGAGGTGCCGCCGGGGGCAGGTACGGTGCCCGTGCCGGGGCTTTGCCCTGCCAGGTAGGCCGCTACTTCTGCCGCTGTCATGATACGCAGGAAAGAACTGTTGAGGTACCCGGTATAGCCATTATAGGTAACGGGATACCAGCCGCTTGTTTCCCTGCCCGTCAGGTTAACCACGGCGTTCTGGGGCACCAAGGTAACAGAGTAGCCCCCCGGTGTCTGCCTTAGGTTGGCCGCTTCCACCAGGTTGACAGCATAGCCAGAGGAGGCAATGGGGGCAGGGGTTACCACCACGGCAGCGCCCGTCTGCTGGGCAGGGCCGGAGGCGGCGGAACCATCCTGGTTGACAAAGGTATAGCAATCGCTGCGCACATAGCCGTACTGGCCGCTTTGGGTATCCAGCACGTAGATCCAGCGGTAGCCGCTCTGGATGGTTTCCAGGCCGTAGTAGGGCAAAATCAGATTTTTCGCAAGCTGCTTCAGGCTGCCGCCATCGGGTTTGTTGCGCAGGTTGGTGTTGGTCTGGGTAATGCGGACATAGCCTGAGGTGTAGGTGGTGGCTTCCTCCGCCAGGGCCTGGGCGCCCAGGGAAGATTCCCCCGGCTGATAAATCGTGCCGGTGGTGCCGGTGCCCGTGCCCGTTGTGGGGGGAGTGGTCTGCACCGCAACTACGGTGTTCTGCCAGGACCCCTGCACAGGGTTGGTGAGCCACTGCTGCTCTTCCTGGGCCGTCATCAGGCGCATGACATCGCTGCGCAGATAGCCTGTTTCTGTCACGCTGGGTTTATGGGGCAGGGTGGTCTTTACCTTATACCAGGAAAAACCGCCCCCCGCTTCGGTGCCCAATACCTCTACCGCCCAGCCGCTGTTGAGATAATCCCAATAGTCGGAGCTGCCGATCACCTGGCGGAAAAGCACCCTGTCCCTGGTGACCACACCATGGGTTACTTCCGCCATTGCCGGCATAAGGGGCAGGAAAAGGGCGAGGGCCATCAGAAGGCACAGCACGCGCAAGCCCCGGGATTTCTTTGGAAGATATGGCATATTCAGCACCTCAACTATTTCGTATATCCATCTGCGTACAACAATCGCATTGTATTCCGCCGCCATTATATTACAAATCCGTTACACGGTCAAGAAAATTGCGGAAATATACGCACTTTTGTTTGTAAAATGTGCCCTTCCTGCTCTTTGCCCTAAAAAAAGAAGGAATCACTCCTTCATTTTTAAAAGCAACCCCTTGTTTTTCTATTTCCTCCGCTTCATCTGTCCCGACAGCAGCCAGGCATCCACGGTGATTTCCTCCAGTTGAAGCCCCAACAGTTCTTCCTCTCCCACGCCAAAGGCAACGGGGGACATGCGTAAGAGATCCAGCCGGTGCTCCGGCGGCAAAGGGTAGGTAAAGTGCAAGCGCACAGGAGGCCCCGCGATAACACGGCGGGAAAAGTAATCCTTCACGCGCTGGCTGTTGTATTCCTCGCCCCGCAAATGAGTACCCGCCGCTTTTCTCAGTTGGATAAAGTGTTCCTCCCCCGGCACCACCTTCAGGAGGGTGCCGCTTCTTTCCAGCACCCTGGCAAACTCGCCATAGTTGGCGGGGGTAAAGATGTTCAACAAACAGGATACCTTGCCGTTTTGCACAGGCATGTTGGCGATGTCCGCCACCATCCATCCCACAGGGCTGGCAGGGGCCGCTGCCCGGCGTACTGCCTCCTTGGATACATCAAGCGCCAGCACGGGCGCATCTACCTGGTCCTGAAGCGCTTGGGCATAGTAGCCTTCGCCGCAGCCAGCATCAGCAGCAGGCCGGACGGTTTCAGCCCGCGGATATGGTCCTGCAAACCTGCCAGGACATGGCGGTAATACCCTTGCTGCAAGGCCTGGCGGCGGGCGGCAAAAAAGACTGCATCATACCCCTTCAGCGGCCTTTGCTCCGGGATGAAGTTCACGTAGCCCTTGCCCGACACATCAAAGGTGTGTCCCTTGGGGCAACGCAGACTGGCTGCGGACTGCCGCAGCCCGCCCCGGCACAGAGGGCAGCGAAGAAATCCCTGCAAAGCGCTCCATTTATCCATCGGCTTTTCTTTCCTCATCCATTGTATCAGCCGCGCACTGCGCGCAGGCCCTTTCTGACATTGTACGAGCCCCCCACCCCTGCGTCAAGGCGGGAGGTCAGCGCCAGCATCCCCGGTTATCCCAGGCAAATAATCTTATGAGTATGCATCTCTCCAGCGGCGAGGGCAATCGTACTGCCCGCGCTCATCGCCGCCTTTCACAGAAATTATTTTACACAACCCCCCTTGACATTTTGTATATTTATGTACTATCATCGCATTATTATTTACAAGGGAGGTGCCGGAATGCAACGGATGTATGGGTTAACCATGATGGGCCAGGCCATTCCGGCAGCCCAGCGACGACGACGATGATGGTTCCCGCCCCGGGGCAGGGGCAACTGGACACCACAACGAATAAAAACACTAAAGGAGCATCATGATGAAACATCTGAAGAAATATTTAGTCCTCGCGCTGGTCCTGGCGCTGCTTCTCCCCTCGGCTGCCCTGGCGGGCAAACTGGAAGACATCAAGGCATCGGGCGAACTGAAGGTGGGTACCTCCATCAACTTCCCGCCCTTTGAATTCTGGTACACCAACCCCGAAACCGGCGAACAGACCCTGGAAGGCTTTGAAATGAAGTTTGCACAGGGCCTGGCCGATGAGCTGGGCGTCAAGTTTGTGCCTGTGGACCAGGCCTTCAGCGGCCTGATTACCGAGCTGAGGGCAGGCAGCATCGACTGCATTGCCTCGGGCATGGTGATGAAGCCTGACAGGCTGGAAGTGGCCTACTTCTCCACCCCCTACTACACCGGCTCCCAGGTGATGGTGGTGCATAAGGATAACCTGGAGAAGTACAAGACGGTGGACGATATCAACGGCCAGCAGCTGGGCGTGCAGATGGGCGCTTTGCAGGTGGAGATTGCCGCCGAGCAGTTCCCCAAGAGCGATGCCATGCAGATGGACTCAATCCCCATGCTGGTGATGGAGCTGCGCATGGGCAACATTGAAGGGCTGATTCTGGCCGACTCGGTGGCCGGTTCCTATGCCACGGTATATCCCGAAATCGCCATTTCTGAGGTGCCCGTGGTGGATTCACCGGCAGGGGTTGGCATGGCCATCAACAAGACGGAAGAGAACAAGGAGTTCCTGGACTTTATCAACGCCTATGTTGACAAGGTGCTCAGCGACGGCACCTTTGATAAGTGGGTGGCAGAGTCCTTCGAGGTGAACGGCCTGCTGTTGCAGCAGGAGCAGAAATAAGCCTGATAATTTGTACACGAAAGCATATCGGAGGGCTGAAAAGCCCTCCGATCAACTCGTCAAAAAAGGTCTTTCAGACCCTTTTTCGCCGGAAGGAAGCGACAGGCCGTTTGCCTCTCGCTGCGGCATTCCGCAAGCTCAATCGTCGCCCGCCTTCGTGTGACGGTGCACACTCGGCTGGCTCGTTTCGCTTGACTCCTCCGCCTGCCTTCTTCACCCACTGGGTGCGGCAGGCTCCGTCCCCAGGCGGCAAACGGCAAGGAAACCCTTGCTACGCAAGGGTAACCGCATCACCGTACACGCCGCTGATGCGGATTCCAGTAGGAGGGGCATCCCCTCCTACCCCTCCCCTTGCATGCTGCGTGACGTTCTAAGACAGTCTATCGGAGGGCTGAAAAGCCCTCCGATGCATGTAAACGGGGCGGCTTAGTACGCCGCCCTTTAACACCTGAATGGTTGCACTTTGTAACATGAAAAATATCCGGGGGATGTATGATTAATTTTGAAAAACTATGGCAAATCCTGACCAACCAGTACCCCTTCTTTTTGCGGGGTGCGGGCATCACATTGCAGCTGGCGGTGGTAACGGTGCTGCTGGGGTCGCTGCTGGGGCTGGCGGTAGCCATTGTGCGCCGCAGCCATATCAAGCCCCTGCAATGGCTGATGAATGCGTATATCGCCTTCATCCGGGGCACGCCCCTGCTGGTGCAGACGCTGCTGATGGTGTTTGGCATCCTGCCCAATATTGGATCGCTCCTGGGCATTAAGATGAGCAAGCTGGTGATGTGCAACATCGCGCTGATTATCAACTCCGGCGCGTACATGGCAGAGATTATCCGCTCGGGCATCCAGTCCATCGACGCAGGGCAGGGGGAGGCAGCGGCCACCCTGGGCCTTAGCAGCGGGCAGAGCCTGCTGTACATCGTGCTGCCCCAGGCGGTGAAGGTGGCGCTGCCCGCCATGGGCAACGAGTTTATCGCCATCATCAAGGAATCCTCCATCATGTACGCCGTGGGCGTGTACGAACTAACGTACGAAGCCAACCGCATGGCCTCCACCAACTTTTTCTATATTGAGACCATGCTGATTGCCGCCTCGCTGTACTTTGTATTAACCTACGCTGTCAGCCAGCTGCTGAGCGTACTGGAAAGGAGGATGCGCCGTGGCGACACCAGCATCTGATGTGATTATCAGCACGAAGGGCCTTAAGAAAAACTTCGGCAAACTGGAAGTATTAAAGGGTGTGGACCTGGATATTAAAAAAGGGGAAGTGGTGGTAATCATCGGCCCCTCGGGCTCGGGCAAGTCTACGCTGCTGCGCAGCTTAAACCTGCTGGAAAAGCCCACCGCCGGACAGGTGCTGTTGGAGGGGCAGGACATTACCCACACCCACCGGAAGGACCTGCCCAAGGTACGGAAGAAGATGGGCATGGTGTTTCAGCAGTTCCACCTGTTCCCCCATTTGAAGGTGGTGGATAACATTACCCTGGCGCCCATGAAAGTGCTGGGGCAGGGCA
Source organism: uncultured Oscillospiraceae bacterium (assembly GCA_964345895.1). Lineage (GTDB taxonomy): Bacteria > Bacillota > Clostridia > Christensenellales > Aristaeellaceae > DTU024. Next base: position 4,914 of record CAYFSQ010000046.1, on the reverse strand, counting down.
AGAAGGAAGCCCAGGAGAACGCCGCCAAGCTGCTGGAAAGGGTAGGGCTGATTGATAAGTATGATGCCTGGCCGGGCAAGCTGTCGGGGGGCCAGAAACAAAGGGTGGCTATCGTGCGTGCCCTGGCGATGAACCCGGATATCTTGTTTTTTGATGAGCCCACCAGCGCTTTGGACCCCGAGATGGTGGGCGAGGTGCTGGACGTGATGAAGGCCCTGGCCGAGGGGGGCATGACCATGGCAGTGGTCAGCCATGAGATGCGCTTCGCCAGGGAAGTGGCGGATCGGGTGCTGTTTATTGACGAGGGCATGATTGTGGAACAGGGCCCGCCGGAGCAGGTGTTCGGTAATCCCCAACACTTAAGGACCCAGGACTTTTTGCGCAAGGTACTGTAAATAACATAGAAACCCCTATTGCGGATTCCAAAGGGCATCATGCCCTTTGGTGGGGTTCGGGGCAACGCCCCGACCATCCCCGTAAGCAAAACAGCAAAGCGCATTTTGCGATGAACACGGCACGAACCATCCGAAGGCACGCCCCCTTGCCCCATCCCCCGTCAAGAGATAATATGAATGAATCACACACAAAGGAGCACCTCTATGAAGCCCGTATTAGAAACCCTGAAAACCTACGTCAACCTGCCCTCGGGCAGCTTCAATAAGGCCGACGGCGAACAGCTGGCCCAAAGGCTCAAGGCCGACTTTGAATCCCTGGGCATGGCTGTCACCCTCCACCCCGGCGAACAGTTCGCCCCCACCCTGGTGTGTACATGGGGCCAGGGCAACAAACAGCTGATGCTGATGGGGCACTATGACACGGTGTTCCCCACGGAAATCTCCCAGCCCTTTGCTATGGTAGATGACTTAAAGGCCACAGGCTCGGGCATTGTGGACATGAAGGGCGGCATCGCCATCATGTACCATGCCCTGAAGGCCGTGCTGCCCAAGGTGAACCCTGAAACCTACAGCATCGTGTGCGTGCTCAACGCTGATGAAGAGGTGGGCAGCGGGGAAAGCCGCGGTATCATCCTGGACAACGCCAAGGAATCCTTCGCCGCCCTCAGCTTTGAGCCGGGGCATGAAGGCGCCCTGACGGTGGAGCGCAAGGGCGTTACCTGCTTTGAGCTAAACAGCACGGGCATCGGCGGCCATGCCGGGGCAGACTATAAAAGCGGCGCCAGCGCCATCCAGGAATTGATGGGCAAGCTGCAGCAGATATACGCCCTGCGGGATGACAGCAAGGATATCTCCGTCAACATCGGCGTGATTTCCGGCGGCACCGCAGACAATGTGATTGCCACACAGGCCTACGCCAGGGGCGAGGTGCGCACCTACGACCCCGTGGAAATGGACAGACTGCACAAAGCCCTGCAGGATATCTGCGCCGCGCCGGGGCTGAAAGGCGCCAGCACTACGCTAAAGTTTAACGCCAGCCATCCCCCCTGCAAGCAGACGGAGCAGAGCCTGAAGCTGTTTGAAAAAGCCGAAAAAATCGGCAAAGCCTTGGGCCTGAACCCCTGGCTGCTGTCCACCGGCGGCGCCAGCGACATCGCCTTCGCCGCACAAGCCAACATCCCCGTGCTGGACGGCCTGGGCATGGAAGGCGGCGGCATCCACACCACGGAAGAATGGCTGGATGTCAGCAAGGTAGACAAGCAACTGGAGATGGCGACGCAGCTGATGGAAGAGTTGTTGGGGTAAAGAGTAAATATTGATATAAGTTTTCGGGGAAGGCCTCTTGTTAATAATTTAGTTATCCACAGAAAAATTGTGGATAAAATAAAGTTATCAACACTACAATCCACAGCATTTTTTCCCTTGTATAGTGCAACCACCACCACCGACCGACCACCACCGACCACCGACCAACAACCACCGACAACGACTATTGCCTATGCGATAGCAACCGACCATTCCAGTATTTTCTGCGATACGATTGACCTGCAGACGGCGGCAGGATAGCTTGTGAATACTCCTGCGCCTTATACCGCCACAATGGCAACGTCGGCTTGACAAGTACGATGGCGGCTCGACTGGACACCAATAGTTATCCAGATGGGGCTTGCATGAAGATGAAAGCAGGTGCGCCTTGTATGAGGTGCCTTGCGACTTGATGCCTGTGTATTCAGGTGGATATTCATATGAAGCTTGTCTTTGAAAGTTAAATGTGGCTGAAGGTCGATGTTATCATAAAAAACAGGAGAAAAATCTCGATGCTCAACATGCTGGAGACCATTTCCGCCTTTAATGCGCTGAACGATGCGCAACGTGCGAAATTATTCGACACCCTTGAAAACGAGGTGAAAGCAGAAGCATATGTAATGTATGCGGACAAAACACTTGCCAAGAATCCGAATGA
>CAYFSQ010000046.1:0-2456 GCA_964345895.1 uncultured Oscillospiraceae bacterium | reverse complement strand
CATCGACATCGTGAAAGACGAAACAGGATGGACTTACTGGCAGTATGAGCGGAACAGCCAACTATCCTCCGCTCTGAAGGAATACATGAACGAGAAACACCAACGACGACAACGACATAAGGAAATTCGGAAACTGGTTCAGGAAAAGCGAGACCAGTACAAAAAGAGCTGCTGAAACTCATGAAGAAAATCGGCGGACACTACCCTCTGCGAGACAAAGCAATGGCTGCCCTGCTGTCTGGAAGTGGACTTCGAGCTTCTTAAGCGCGGAGAGAACCCCGCATTTTTTGTTGCACCCCCAAAGCGGCGGGTACAAAAGCGCTTGCCTGGGTATGAACCATACCCCATCCAGAAAAACTTTAATACATGGTACTGTCTTGCAATCCCTTCCCTTGAATGCTACACTTCCTTCTGAAAACATTCGGGAGGTGCCCATGGGACAGAAGCGTTCGCTAAAGAGGGTTGCGGTGTTGATGACATTGCTTGCCCTGATATTGTCTTCGCTCCCTGCTATGGCAGGACAAAAATATACCGCCCTGCCGGCGGTGTTTAAGGTTCAGGTAGAATCTCAGGACCGCTACGAGGGCAACAAGGAGCAGTACATCTATAAGGAGTACCTAAAAACCTCCAACCCCAAGGTGGACGCCGACATCCGGCGCATTGTGGATGAGATGGACGCCGCCTACAGCCCCCTGCTTGTCCCCCAAGCCCAGGCCCGGGCCAAGCTGTACAACCGGCTGGATATCGAGGTGAACTACTTCCGCACAGGGCAAAGCGCGCTGAGCACGCTGATCATCGCCCGCAACACCCACAAAAAGCAGCAGAAGGATGTAGCCGTTGTTGCCCGGGTGTACGATTTGGCAACCGGAGACATCATCACCCTGGACACCCTGTTTGGGGAGGACAGCCCGGCGTGGGACATCCTCAGCCAAGGGGTGAAGGAGCACCTGTCCACCACCTTCCCCAAGGAAGAGCGGGACATAAGCCTGGTGGAAGCCCTGTGCCAGCAGGACGCCCTGAAGGAGGCTGCCTTTACCCTAAGCGGCATGGAGCTGACGCTGCACTACCCCCTTGCAACCCTGTTCCCCGGCAAGACGGGGCTTGCCCATGTACGCTTTTTCTATCCCCAGTTTCAGGGCATGATGACCCCTGCAGGGCAAAAGCACACCGACAACAGCCTGTGGAAGATGGTGGCCCTTACCTTTGATGACGGCCCCCGGGGCGAGGGAACGGAGAAAACCCTCAACGCCCTGCGCAGAAACGGCATGCGGGGCACCTTCTTCACCGTGGGGAAGCTGTACGAGGATAACCTGAGCCGCCTGCACAGGGAGTACGACGCCAACCACCTGGTGGCCAACCACTCCTGGAACCATTGGAACGGCCATGGCCTCAAGCCTGCCGCCCGATTGCCCCAGGTGCAAAAGGTGCAGGACTTCATCACCGACACCCTGGGGGAAACGCCCAAGTATTTCCGCGCCCCCGGCGGCACCTACCCGCCGTGGATAGAGGTGGGCATCGGCCTGCCCCTGATCCAGTGGAGCGTGGATACCTATGATTTCCGGGGCCGCTCGGCCCAGGTTATCCTTGCCAACATCCAGAAGAACATCCGGGAAGGCGACATCATCCTGATGCACGACACGGGGGACATCCTGAACACCGCCCTGGACGGTGTGGCCGAATTTTTGTGGAACAACGGCTACATGGCCGTTACTGTGGAGGAGCTGGCCCTCGCCCAGGGGGTGGATATGCAGCCTGATACCGTCTATTTCCGCTTTTACCAGGGGGATTACAGCGAGCGCCGGGACAGCAACACGAACTGAGGATAAATGAAAGCCATATCATGAAAACGCGGAGAAAACCCGCGTTTTTTATTGCGCTGCCAGGGGCTTTGCCCCGAATGGCTTGCCTGTATTAAAAAATCACCCCCTGCGGGGGGGATGATTTTCCAGCGGAAAAAGATTGATATGCCCCCTTACCGATAGGCAGGGCGCAGGTACACGATATCATGCTGCTTGGCGATGATGCCGCCGGGGTAGAAATAGGCCCGGTCGTCCATCAGGCTGACCTTCGCGCCCACATTGCCATGGATGGAGTTGTACTGGAATCAGCCATCCTCCATCAAAGCGGTATCCCGGGAGCCCAGCATGATGCCCACATGGGCAAAGGTGCCGGGCTTGTCAAAATCCTTATAAAAAACCAAATCGCCCCGGGCGGGCACATCCACAATGTGGGCGCCCTGCTCCAGCAACCGGGTATACATCAGGGTGCTGGAACCGGTGCGGGGGATAATCTCCTCCCCAATGTCTACCTGCCGGGCGCACCAGGAAATAAAGGAGGCACACCACTGGGCGCCTTCTATTTTGCTGTAGATTGTGCCGTTTGTCTGCCCCGTCTGGCTCAGGGCCTTAAACGCCAGGGCATCCGCCATGCCAAAGTACCCGGAGGGCCCCTCCTCT
>CAYFSQ010000045.1:0-15088 GCA_964345895.1 uncultured Oscillospiraceae bacterium | reverse complement strand
TAGACATTCATGTAGTCGGTATTATACCAGCCTGGATTGGAGATATGGAATGTCAGGAGTTTACCATCCAGCAGGGCCATGTGTACGCGTCCACGGACAATGGTGCCGTCATACATGACGCCGCGGTAGTTTCCGTAATAGCCTTCCTTGCCCAACAATGTCCTTTTGGAGAGGGTGGTTACGCTCCACTCTGTGTAGTTGATAGCGCCAAGGTCCTTCAGCTTTGTGCTGAGCTCGCTGCGTAGATTATCAATTTTGTAGTTGCTGCCTGTGGGGGTGATCTGAAAAGAAATCTCCACAGCGTAATTATCTTTGACCATGATGTCGGGTTCACGCAGGGTGTAGGAGTCAGCCTGGCTTTCATCGATTTCGTACCCAGCGATCGACTCAAAGCTGATGCCCAGTTTGTTGGCGGTATACTTGCTATAGGTGAAAGCAAGCGCTTGCCTGGGCGTAGGGGTGGGCATGTCTACCGGATCAATGGGTATAGGCGTTGCCCCGGCGTGGACAGCCATTTGCGCGGGCTGTTCATTGGTCAGCAGGGAGCCTGGGTCTTCCTCCAGGGAAGGATCGTAATCCTCCGGCAAGGAAGCGTCGAATTCCGGTACAGGTACATTGGTAGCCTGCATAGCTGGTTGTTGTGTAGGCAAAGCGGCAGGTGCGGTGGTAACGGCTGCCTGCTTGTCGCCACACCCTGCCAGCAAGGCCATGGCTGCCACTAGAATGGTAATGAGGAGTATCCTCTTACTCATGGTCATACCTCCATAAACATTGGTACCAATAAAATCCTTTATATGATTGTAACAATTCTGTATTCTTTCGTCAAGTATTTGTTCATATAAGGGATTAAGAGTCTTTTCTGTACATGGGGTGGTAGATTCTGCGATCCAGCGACCAGATTTTTTCACTGAATACCCCTTCAGGAAGCCGGGCGAGAATGCCGCCCATCTCATTCATCCGGGCATCCATCACATCAATAAAATGCAGCATCTCGGCTTCTGGAAACATGGGGGGACGGGTACTGCCATACTCTGCGATGCCGTGGTGGCTGAGAATCATATGTTCCAGCAGCAAAAGGTATTCATCCTCCTGGTGGATTCCCGTTTCTTCTGCCGCCTTACGGACCCTTGATACACCACGCACCAGGTGTCCAAGAAGCAGCCCATCACGGGTATAATCGCGGACATTGCCGTACTCGTCGCTGTCCATTTCGAACACCTTGCCAAGATCATGCACGATAACGCCTGCTTTGAGCAAATCGCCATCCAGGGATGGGTAGCAGCTAATCAGGGCATCCGCCACCTTCAGCATGCTGGTAATATGGTGTAAAAGGCCAGCGCGCTCAGCATGGTGCAGCCTTTGGGCAGCAGGGTAATAAAGCAGTTTATCCTGAATATCGTCAAGCATCCAGCCTACGACTTTTTTAAGCGTTTCATTTGTCATGCCATCCAACACGTCATGGACCGCTTTCAGCATCACTTCCGGTTTTTCGGGGGCAGAAGCAACCAGCAGGGACAAGTCTACCTCATCACTGGGGACAGCATCGCGGAATTTTTCCACGCGAAACTGAAAACGCCCGTTAAACTCTGTCACCGTGCCGCGCAGTTTGATAACCGCGCCAACCTGAGGCGGTTCCTGCATGGCGTTCCATACCTTGGCATTGATATCCCCGCTGTTGTCGGAGATGGTTAAATCAAGATAGGGGCTGCCATTGCTGCCGGTACGCTTTTCAGCTGAACGAACAAGCAAAAACCCTTCGAATTTATCGTCCTTTTGGAAGGTTGAAACCTTTTGCTGGTTCAGCATATCGTTATACTCACTCATGTCGTAAATCCTCAAACAATGTATAGTCGTCGTGCCAGTAAAGCTTTACCGTATTCAGCGGGCCGTTGCGCTGCTTGGCAACGATTACTTCCGCTATGTTGGTTTCCTGGCTGGTTTCGTCGTAATAGCTTTCTCTGTGGAGAAACATGACAACGTCGGCGTCCTGCTCAATGGAGCCGGAGTCACGAAGGTCGGACAACATGGGACGCTTGGTGGAACGCTGTGTATTTGCACGAGAAAGCTGGGCGCAGGCGACAACGGGTACCTTCAGCTCCAAGGCAATGGCCTTGAGCTTGCGGGATATTTCGCTTACTTCCAATTGCCTGTTCTCCGCCCGGCTATCTGAGGTCATCAACTGCATATAGTCAATAACAATCATGTCCAGGCCCTTTTCCATCATCAGCCTGCGGCAGCGGCTGCGCAGTTGGGAGGGAGTCAGGCTGGAGGTATCGTCCAGATACAAAGGCGCTTGGGCCAGCGGGGCTACAGCCAGCGCTAGTTTTTGCCAATCGTTGTTGTCCAGCGAGCCATTTCGTACCCGTTGCATGTTTACCCTGGCTTCACAGCACAGGATGCGCATGGCGATCTGCTCATTGGGCATCTCCAGGCTGAAAATAGCCACGGACTTGCCCTTGAGCGCCGCGTGGGTTGCAATATTAATGGCGAAACTGGTTTTGCCCATGCTGGGCCGTGCGCCAATCAGGACAAGCTCACCACCATGCAACCCTGTCAGCAAATCATCCAACAGGGTAAAGCCAGTGGGTACGCCGGAAATACCCCCTTTGTTGCGGGCCAGCTCTTCCATAACCAGGTAGGTGCGGTTGATAACTTCACTGATGTGAGAAAGCCGCTGGCTGCCTGTACGCTTCATGACAATGTCGAAGATGGATTTTTCTGCGTGCAGCAGTACATCCTGTAATTCCATCTGCTGCTGATAACAGTTCTGGGAAATGTCGGTGGATGCCTTGATTAGCTTGCGCAGCGTGCTTTTTTCCAGGACAATATCAATATAATGGCGTACGTTAACAGAAGTGCCCATGTAATTGGCGATTTCCGCCAGGTACTCTGGCCCGCCGATGCCATCCAGCAAACCAGTGCGTGATAACTCTTCATTCAGCGTCAGCAAGTCAACAGCGCGGGAATGGTTGTTCATGTTGCGCATTGCGTCGAATATCGCTGCGTGCTGGGGGTGATAGAAGTCATCCGACTTCAGCAACTCCAGCGCTTCCACCAGTGCATTGCCATCCAACAGCAGCGCACCTAAAACAGACTTCTCCGCGTCAATGCTGGTGGGGGGAGCCTGAAAGAAGCCCGAAGGCATATTCATCTGCGGCAGGTGTTCGATGCTCATTGTTTGGTGGCTTCAATGCGAACCAGCATAGGAACAGTCAGCCCGGAATACAGCCAAACACCTACGGTGATTTCACCCAGGGAACGAATGGGATCCTTCAGGTCGATTTTTCTCTTATCAACGCTGACGCCATGTTGCTTTTCCAGGGCATCTGCAATTTCCTGCCCTGTTACGCTGCCATAGAGCCGCCCTTTATCACCGGATTTTGCCTGGATGACAATGACCTTGTCTTTTAAAGACTCGGCGACCTTTTCTGCCGCCTGCCGGCGTTCCTGTTCCTTTTGCCGCTCTACTTCGTTACGGCGTTCTACCTCTTTAACAGCATTGTCAGAAGCCTCCATCGCCCATTTCCTGGGAAACAGATAGTTACGGGCAAACCCGTCGCTGACATTGAGAATCTGATTTTTTTTGCCCGTGCCGGGAACATCGGTAAGTAGTATAACCTTCATGATAATTCCTCCTTATGCTTGGTTAGAAAATGGATGATCAGTTTGTTTCTTCCGCAGGGCCCGGCTGTCAAACAGCTGCTCTGCTAGCCCTATCCAGAATGCTATGTTTTGAAAGACCAGGTAAAACAAAAGTAGCGCCAGCATACGCAAGGGGACAGGGGATGTGAATTTTCGCAGCCACCAGTTCACTACGCTTAACCCTTGGATGGAATAAATGGTAGTGAACACTGAAAACATCATCTGGCCTGCCAGGCGCATCGTTCCGCCCATCCCCATGGTAATCAGGTAAATAACAGCAAGGGGAAGCAGATACAGGCTCATCATGCGGGAAATGTGCCACATTGAAAACGGCGGTGTTTCGGGCAAAGGGGATGCAATATATCTGCTTTGCTCTTCGGGGGTTTGATTTGGAATCTTACGTCTGTTGAAAGCGATGCCTGCGTACAAGCCCATGGATGACAGCATGATGCCAAAGGAGGTCATCAGTGAAGGGGGGAGAGAGCGCAGCAGCAAATCCAACCGGGTACGGGCCTGGGCATACAGTTCTGTCAGCACGTTGGGAAGAAAAACAATGTCCCTGGTTGTTTCATCAAATATTGGCGTGTTTTCTGCAAGCCCTGACAGGGACAACAGACCGTTGTTGACCATCATATACAGCAGGGTATCCCTGCCCGGCAAGGTTTCAAGCCCCGCCATAATATACTCTACCGCCAAGGCATAGGCCTGATTGTTTGTCACAAGGTTGAGGGCTACATAAAGAAGAAGCACCGATAAAGTATAGGTAATGGCCAGGACAATAACAGTTTTAAGGAAGGTGATCTTCTTTGCCAGACAGTAGAGCAAAACCATGGTGACTGGCAACAGGTAAACAGTGCTCATAGCCAAAGCCAGTAATCCCATGCGCAGGTAGTTTGCGACAGCCATCAGGATAAACCCTGTTAATGCCGCCTGCAAGCCTCCCCTCCCGCTGAGGATAAAGAGCAGGATAGGAAACAGAAACACCGTGCTAATGGATAGATACATGGGAGAATAGGGGGCTGAATAGAGAATCAGGATGAATACAGCAACAGCCAAGGTTGCTATCATTGCTGATTTGTTGCTCTGATTCATCCGGGTAGATTCCATGTTGCCTCCAGTGAAAATCATTGTAGAAAAGTCAGTCCCTTTTGTCAACCGCAGGTCAGATGATGATGTCGGTAACAGTATTCTCCATAATTGCCATCACATAGGGTTTACCCTTATCCACCAGGTTCTGGCAGACAATTTCTTCGCTGCTCATGGGTGTAATCTCCCCCTGCTTTTGAAGGATGGAGAACAGGCTGCTTTGACTGATGGCAATCATTGCAGCAACATAGCTGCCGTTGCTGCCGCTTTTATTAAAGTAGAAGGACCGCACACCCTTTCCGCTGCGGCGCTGCACATCGATAATGCTGCCTGGAATGCGCTTTGCATATCCCCGCTCGCTGAATAACACCATTTCGTCGTTGTTACCGATGATGCCCGCCCAAGCAAGCGTGTCTTCCTTAGCAAGCTTAATCGCTGAGACTCCCTTTGTAACCCGTCCCATCTGCGGCACATCTTCAAGGGGGAAGCGTATCAACATACCGTTTCTGCTCAGGCAGAAGCAATCCCGGCTGTCATCAGCCAGCACAACGGTTAAAACCTCATCGCCGTCCAGTACCTTGGCAGCAGCGAACTTGGCGCGCTTAATAGCGTATTCGCTGGCGACGGTACGTTTCACCAGGCCGCTTTTTAAGAAAAACAAGAAGTCTGGCAGGGTATCTGTTTCATCAGGACCCAGGCAGAACAGGGCGGCAATGGTTTCGTTATCTTCCAAACCGGCAAGGACGCCGCCCAGGGAAATGCCCCGGTCTTTGGGGCGGCTGTTTTCTTCAATTTGCTCGACACCTAATCTAAAGCAATTGCCAAGGTTCGTAAAGAAGAACAGCGTGTGGTCTGTCATGGTTCTGAACAGGTAACGGGACATCTGCGTTGCATCCTCTGGCGGTTCAAGCTTTTCAAACGCGCGGGGGTTCATTCTGCGCAGTTGACCGCCTCTTGTCATCATCACGACAGTATTTTCTGGGACAGGGATTTCATCCTGCTCCACTGCTTCTTTCAGCTCGGTATTGTCTCTGATAATCTGGGTGCGGCGGTCATCGCCGTACTTGTCGGCGATTTCCTGCAATTCTCCCTTGATGACGTTCATCAGCTTCTTTTCGCTCTTGAGGACACCTTCCAGCCGGCTGATGAGCTTTAATATTTCCTCGTATTCTTTGCGAAGCTCCAGTATTTCAAGCCCGGTTAAACGCTGCAGACGCAAATCAAGGATGGCCTGCGCCTGAGTTTCGCTGAAAGCAAAACGTTTGCACAAACGCTCCTTGGCTTCCTTGCCATTTTTTGAGGAGCGTATGATGGCCAGCACTTCATCCAGGTTGTCAACGGCGACAATCAATCCTTGCAGAATATGGGCGCGGGCATTGGCTTGATCCAGTTCGTACTGTGTTCTTTTTGTTATGACGCTCTTCTGATGGTTGATGTAGTGGCGCAGCACGGCTTTCAGCCCCAGTTGCATGGGCTTGCCCTCTGCAATGGCAACCATGTTGACGCCAAAGGTAACCTGCAAATCGCTGTATTTATATAGATACCCAAGGACCAGCTCCGGGTCTGCGTCCTTTTTTAATTCCACCACAGCACGCAGGCCTGTGCGGTCGGACTCGTCGCGAATGTCATAGATGCTGCCCAGAGCCGCTTTCTTCTCTTCCGACAGTTTCAGGATGCGCTCCAGCATCAGCGCCTTGTTTACCTGGTAGGGCACCTCTGTGATGCACAGCAGGTGACGCCCCGCCTTGCCTTGCTCGATGTGCACTTTGGCGCGTACCGTCAGCTTGGCGCGGCCTGTTTCGTATGCATCTCTGATTTCGGGCGTATCCAGCAGGATGCCGCCAGTGGGAAAGTCTGGCGCTGGCAATACGGTCATCAAATCGTCCAGGCTGGCATCGGGGTTGTCAATCAACAGCATGACAGCTTGAATGGTTTCCCGCAGATTATGGGGAGGAATATTGGTGGCAAGGCCTACCGCAATGCCGGAAGCCCCATTGACCAACAGGTTTGGGTAGCGGGCGGGCAGCACATCCGGCTCCTTCAGGGTGTCGTCAAAATTCAGCCTGAAAGGCACAGTATCTTTTTGCAAATCCCGCAGCATTTCCAGGGCAAGGGGTGTCATGCGTGCTTCCGTGTAGCGCATGGCTGCGGCGCTGTCACCATCAATGGAGCCAAAGTTGCCATGGCCATCCACCAATGTGCTGCGCAGGGAAAAGGGTTGTGCCATGCGTACCAAGGCATCGTATACGGAGGTATCACCATGGGGATGGTATTTACCAAGGCAATCGCCCACAATGCGGGCGCATTTGCGGTGAGGCTTATCGGGGGATAAGCCCAGTTCCAGCATGGTATACAGAATGCGGCGTTGAACCGGCTTGAGGCCATCCTCAACACGGGGCAGGGCGCGCTCCAGGATAACATACTCGGCGTAGGGCATCATGCTGTTGTGCAGCACGTCCTCTAAAGAGGCAAGAATCACATTCTCATTTGGTTCGGCAGGTTTGTTGGCCATAGATACTCCTTATGACTTGACGACAAAAGTGTCAGGACGATAGAAATCCGCATGCTTGCTGATATACTCACGACGGGGGTCTACTTTGTCTCCCATCAGAATGGTAATCAGGCGGTCAGCCTGTGCGCCATCCTCAATGGTGACCTGCATCAGCTTTCTGGTTTGGGGGTTCATGGTGGTTTCCCATAGCTGTTCCGGATTCATTTCGCCCAAGCCTTTGTAGCGCTGGATGGTGTAGTTTTTACTGTTGGGCGTAATCTTCGCCAGTTCCTTGTCGTCATACGCATATTGTATCTTATTGCCTTGCTTTAACTGGTACAACGGCGGCATACCGATGTATACATGGCCGTTGGCGATCAACTCCCGCATGTATCGGAAGAAGAAAGTCAGCAATATGGCGCGGATGTGTGCGCCGTCCTGGTCGGCGTCAGAAAGTATGATGACTTTATGGTACTTAAGGTTATCCAATGTGAAGGATTCATCGATGTTGGTGCCAAGGGCAGTGATGATGGAGCGGAACTCCTCATTATTGAGCACCTGATCCAATCGTTTCTTTTCGACGTTCAGGGGTTTTCCCCGCAGGGGCAGGATGGCTTGGAAGCGTCTGTCCCGTCCCTGTTTGGCGCTACCGCCGGCGCTGTCACCTTCCACAATCAGCAGCTCATTTTCCCGGGGGTTGCGACTGGTGCAGCTGGACAGTTTGCCGACCAGCGGGGCAGCTTCCAGTTCGCTCTTGGCGCGGGCCACATCCCTTGCCTTGCGGGCGGCTTCCCTAACCTTGGCGGCTTTGACCGCCTTTTCCACGATGATGCCAGCCAATTCGCTGTTATTTAAATTTTCAAGATAGGCTGTCAGCCCTTGGGTTACAATCGCTTCAATGGCGGGGCGTACCTCCGTATTGCCTAAGCGCCCTTTTGTCTGCCCTTCGAACTGTGGGTTCTTTACTTTCACCGTTAATATGGCGGTCAAGCCCTCGCGGTAATCTTCCCCAGACAGGTTGTTGTCTTTTTCTTTTAAGGCACCGATGCGCCGCGCATAGTCATTGAGCACCTTGGTCATGGCAGCGCGGAAGCCCGTTTCATGGGTGCCGCCTTCCCCGGTGGGGATGCTGTTTACATAGGAGAAAACCGACTCCGTATACGCATCGGTATACTGCATGGCGATTTCGCAGATGGTATCGTCCTTGCTGCCTGACACCATAATGGGCGTTTCGTGCAGAACTTTTTTATCGGCGTTCAAGTAGGTGACATAGTCGCTGATGCCGCCCTCATAGTAAAACTCCTCAGCAATCTTGTCGGGGCCACTGGTGCGCTCGTCGGTAAAAAAGATGTGGGTAGCTTTGTTCAGATACGCAAGCTCGCGCAGGCGGCGGGATACGGTATCAGCATTGAACTGGTTGTCTTCAAACACTGTTTCATCAGGCAAAAAGCGCACCAGGGTGCCCCTTTTACGGGTGTTTCCAACCTTGGTCAGCCCTCCCACCGGCTGGCCGGCGTGTATTTTGTTATCTTTCTTATCAAAAATGCTTTCAAAGCGCATCTGCCAGTGTTCCCAGTCCCGGAAACTATCCACCACCATCCACTTGGACAGGGCGTTGACCACGGAAGCGCCTACGCCATGCAGACCACCGGAATAGCTGTAACTGCCATGGCCAAACTTGCCGCCTGCGTGCAGATGCGTATAGATAACCTGCAAACCTGGGATGCCCAAAGTGGGGTGTTTATCAATGGGGACACCGCGTCCATTATCCCAAACGCTGCAGGAACCGTCCTTATGCAGCGTAATGGCAATTTCTGTGGCATATCCATTGGCTGCTTCGTCGATGGCATTGTCGACAATCTCCCATAAAAGATGGTGCAATCCCCGGACGCCTGTGGTACCGATATACATGCCAGGCCGCATTCTGACAGCATCCAGACCTTCTAAAACCTGGATATTTTCCGCTGTGTAGTTTTGTGCCATTCACGCACTCCTTAAAAATCGGCAGCCCTGAAAGCTTTACAACATTGCGTAAAGCGAGCTTCCGTAATATGATATAGTATAACATACTGAAAAAAACTCTACAATCATCAGGAGAACAACATGGACATCAGCGTCATCTGGATACCCGATGAAAAAGCAGGGGAAAGGCTCATTGAGTTAAGGAAGCCCCTCGCACAAAAGGCAGGGGTGAGCCCCGGGTACTATCCGCATTTAAGTTTGGGCGTCTACTATCAGGTTCCCTTCGAGCCCCTTGATACCTATACCCGTCAATTTGCCCTGCGCATTCATCAGTTTTCGGTGCGCTATACCCATATTAGGCAACTGGCCCCCGGTGTTCTGGCGGTTGAAGCGGAAAACAAGGGGGCGGTGCGCAGCTTGTATAACGAATACCACAAGGAGTTTGATGAATACGCCGACGAGTGGACAAAGAAAAGCTGTGGGAATTATACACCCCACAGCACCTTACTGAACATCACGCCATCAAGCGATGCACAATTGCCGGAATTTAACATGACCATGGAATCCTTTGAAGCGCGGATGGTAAAGATACAGTTGTCAAGATTTTATGGGGAGGGAAGGTATGAAATTCTCTCCTCTTATGACTTGTTTGAGTAATCCTTTTGTTCAAGGAGCGCCTTTGATTGTTCCTCGAGAAATTGGTTGGTGTAAAGATCGAAGTAAAGGCCCTTCTTTTGCATCAGTTCCTGATGGGTTCCCTGCTCCGCTATCCCGCCATCGCTGATAACCAGAATCCGGTCGGCGCTTCGAATGGTGCTCAGGCGATGAGCGACGATGAAGCTTGTCCGGCCTTCCAGTGTTTTCTCGATGGCTTTTTGTATCAACGCCTCTGTTTCTGTATCCACAGAGGATGTTGCCTCATCCAGCACGAAGATTCGGGGGTTGTGCAGAATGGCCCGGGCGAAGGAAACCAATTGTTTTTCGCCCGTTGACAGACGGTTGCCCGCTTCCCCGACATCGGTGTCATACCCATTTTCTAAAGAAAGAATGAAGCTTTCAGCATTGACCAGCTGGGCGGCTTTCTGCACCTCATCATCTGTAGCGCCTGGTTTGGCATAGCGGATATTATCCCGTATGGAACCAGAAAACAGGTGCGGATCCTGCAGTACATAGCCCAGGTTGCTTTGCAGCCATAGCTGGCTGCGCTCTTTATAGTCTGTCCCGTCAATGCGGATAACCCCTTCAGTGGGCTCATAGAACCGGCATAAGAGGTTAACAATGGTACTTTTTCCAGCACCTGTGGGGCCAACCAGGGCTATGGTTTCGCCTTTCTTTACATCCAGGCTGAAATCCTTCAGCACCATTTCGCCATCCTTGTATTTAAAGGTGACGCGGTCAAAGAAAACATCTCCCTTGATGGAGGGCCAGTTTTCTTTTTTAGGATCCAAGCTGTCGCCGAAGCGGGCGATGACCTCAGGGGTATCCTGAATATCAGACTCTGTTTCCAGCATGCTGACCACCCGCTCTGCTGCGGCCTGCATGCGCTGCATTTCCGACAGGGTGGCAGCGATATTATGGATAGGCTCAAACATGCTCAGGGAATAGTTGAAAAAGGCCGTGATGGTGCCCAGGGTCATGACGCCTTTTAATACAAGGCTGCTGCCCTCTGTCAGCACGTAGGCAGTGGCCATGGAGCTGATGGAAATCACCAAAGGCAGATAAATGGAGGAAAGGTTGGCGGCTTTGATCGAAATTTTCTTCATGCTGCCGCTTATTTCCTGAAACTCCTGGCTGTTCATTTCTTCTCGAACCAAGGTTTTCGAGGTTTTCGCACCCATGATGCCTTCGTTGAAAGCGCTGGTAATTCTGCTGTTGGTCTTGCGTACCTCTCGGTGATTTCGCAATATTTTGCGCTGAAAGTAAATAGAAACCAATGCCAGCGGAGGTACCACCAGCAGGATGATCAAGGTTAGCCGCCAGTCTATCAGCAACATGGAGGTGATGCTGGCAAGCAGGTACACCACGGCCCAAACCATATCCACCAAGCCCCAGCCAAAGGCTTCGCCCAGGTTGCGGGCATCGCTGGTCATACGGCTCATCAGGTAGCCCACGGGCATTCTGTCATAGTAGGAGAAGGGCAGTTCCTGCAGTTTTTTGAACCCTTCCCTGCGAATGGTGTAGCTCATGCCGTTATCCACCTGGCCTGCCTTTAGAATAAACACATAGATGGAAATAACCTGCATAACAAGCAGTAACCCATAGGTTAAAATAAACCCAGGCAGCCCGTCCAGGGTGCGGGGGACAACAAAATGATCGATGCCATACCTTGTCATCAGAGGGATGATAACATCACTGACGGCCAAAACAGTCATGGATAAGGCAATCATGATAAATTTAGACTTGAATGCCTTTCCAAAGCCCAATAACTTTTTCCAGATACCCAGGCTTATATGCTTGCTGAACTCCTGCTCTTCCTGATACTGCATGGAACCTCCTAAACCTTTTCCGGCGTATCCGCCGAACCCTGTTGTATATCATAGATGCGCGCATACAGGCCGCCCTGATTGATTAATTCCGCATGGCTGCCCCGCTCAGTCACAGCGCCATTTTCGATAACAAAGATGATATCTGCCTGGCTTAGCGTGCTGACGCGGTGGCTGACAATCAGGGTTGTAACATTTTCGCTGCGCTTTTGCAGCGCCCGGCGGATGGCATGATCTGTTTGGGTGTCCACAGCAGAGAGGGAGTCGTCAAAAATGAGGATGTCATTTTCCTTCATCAGGGTACGGGCGATGGCAATCCGCTGCTTTTGTCCGCCGGACAAAGTTACGCCGCGTTCGCCTACCAGGGTGTCGTATCCTTTTTCGCTTTGTCTGATAAACTCCCATGCCGACGCATCGTGAACGGCCTTGTCAATATCCGGCTGTCTTCCTTCCCGTACAGCAATAGAAACATTATCGCGGATGGTTTTGCTGTATAAAAAGGGTTCCTGAAGTACAAGGCCGATGCGGCTGCGAAGATACTTCCTGTCAATATTCTGAAGGGGTGTGCCCCCAATGGTAATTTCGCCACTGGTAGGCTCATAAAGCCTTTGCAGAAGGTGCAGCAGCGTACTTTTGCCTGAGCCTGTCGCCCCCAGGATGGCTACAGTCTGCCCGCTTTGAATGGTCAGATTTATCTGGTTGAGAACCTGTTGTTTGTCTTCATATCCAAAGGACACATTATGAAATACGATGTCACCATTGAGAGGTGGCTTGATGGCTTCCGGCTCCTCTTTTTCGGTGGGTGTATCCAATACATGCTTAATTCTGTCCAGTGCAACCAGGCTTCTGCCTGCGTCTGAAAGAATACGGCCCAGCTGACGGGTTGGGCCCATCAGCATGCCGGAGTAGGTAATCAGGATGACCATGTCGCCGACGGTGATGCGCCCATGGTAGGCTTCAACAATACAGGTGCCGATGATAATCAGTGTCTGAATGGCGCTGAACAGATCGCCGCTGGTCCAGTACATAGCGTCCAGCGGTGCAGTCTTAAGTGCCGCCTGGTAGTGGGCGTTGTTGACTTTTTCAAACTTCTCCACTTCCTCCCTTTGCTGCCCAAAGGCGCGCACAACACGGATGCCTGTCAGGTTTTCTTGCAGCACAGTGCTCATTTGCCCCTCGGCCTCTTCCCATTTCTGATAGGCTTTGATGACAACATTAAAAAACCGCCAGGAGAAAACCAGCATAAAGGGGAGAGGAATCATGCTGATAATCGTTATTTTGCTGTTTACAGGCATCATCAACGCCAGTGCCAAAGTAATCATGAAGAAAGAATTGAATACGCTCATCAGCTGGACGTTTAAAAAACGGCGAACCGTTTCCACGTCAGAGGTGCAGCGCTGAATCAAATCCCCTGTCGCGGCGCTCACATGGTAGGCGTAGGGGAGGGCTTGGATATGGGTATAGAGCCTGTCCCGAAGGTGCTTGGCAGAGTCCTCCGAGGCGTACGCGCACCAAATGCCCTTCAGGTACGAAAAGATGCCCTTAATAATCTGAATAAAGATCAGAGCGGCACCAAACACCCATAGATGATTGAGCACCGTTTCTTTGCTGCCAAACAAAGCTTGTATAATGTTGTTGATGAAAGGCGGAAACCTGGAAGGCTTGTTGCCCATATAATAGTCAAACATTTCCGCCAGCATGGCGGGGGTGACAAAGCCTATCAGCACATTGATAATGGTTGCGATACCGGCACCAAGGAACAATACCCAGTGGCGCTTAATCAGCGCCCACAATGATGCCATGGATACTTTTTTCTTTTCCTGCATACAATCTCCGAACTCGTTCTTTTCGTAAAAAAGAGCCTTCAACGCAAGCTGAAGGCTCGTGACTTCCCTGTGACAATCACGTACAGTTCAGGCTGCGTATCTTTCTATTAACTGAATACTTGTTCTTCATGGTTTTCGCAGCCTCCCTTCGATGATTTCTGTATGTATTCTATCCCATGGGTGTAGGGTTGTCAATTGCAGGAAGAAAATTCTGCAGAGAGGATCTATCTTCTTACCAGCTCGCATTCATGGCGCGCTGCACCGCGTTTTGATGCACATTATCAATTCTATTGGTCTCGTGGGTTTTGCTCTTGTAGAAGTGAATGCAGAAGTGGCCTTCATAGTTGTTACCGGAAATGGTGTCATCGCCATGGGGCATGGAGTTTATCGATGCAGCGTAAACATGACCATTGTACTTTATCAAGACAGGCCGGCGAGCCCAGCTCCAGGAGCCTCCCACTGCGTCCTTGAAGGCGGCGGTGCTGTCAGCATTCAGGGGCTCTGCGTCCACATGGTTGTACCCGGACCATCTCTTGGCGCTAAAAGTCTTGCCGGAATAAATATCCTTAACGGTAAAGATAGCCCCTTTGGGAATAACGGTAGAACCGCCATTAAACCAATCCAATTTTTCTGTGGGAATCGTGTAGTTGGCGGCGTTCTTGCCAAAGAGCCTTTTAATGGTTCCGTTTCCGGCCACACCATCAGCACTCAAACCAACACTCTTCTGGTACTTTGTTACAGCTTCGAGGGTTTTATCTCCATACTTACCATCGATAGGCGCTTTGAAAAACCCCTTCAACTTGAGGGCCTGTTGCAGCGCGATAACGTGCCTACCGCTGTTGTTTGCCTTGGTTGTGTTAGGCACATCAATCTGGGCAATGCTGGTGATGCCCTTCATCTTTGGGTCATCTTTAATAGAAGTCTCCTGGACGCCGCCAAAGAGAGAACGGATGGTGCTGTAATCGGCCTTTCCTGTGACGGTCAGCTTGTTTTTTTCCTGATACTTTTTCAGCGCATCCCTTGTTTGGTTGCCAAACTTTCCGTCCACAATGCCGCTGTAACATTTCTTCAACTGTAATGCGCGTTGCAGCTTTTCAACATCCTCACCCGAAGCGCCATAACGCACATAGCCAGGGGGATCCCCCAATGCTTTAATGGAAGACGCTTTTGCGTACTTGCTGTTGCTGATGATTTCATCAGTTTTTGCGAGCTTTCTTTGGGAGGAGGAGGGTAAATCCACAAATTTCTTCATGATATACCCTTCCTTGCTGTCAAAGCGAGCCTTGTAAAAGTCTCCCTGTATGCCCAGCACCGCAACCTTGGTATTCACCTTTAAGACGGCGTGATAATCGCAGTCCGTATTAGCTTTTGTACGGAAAAACACCTTGTCAGTGTTGATTTTTCCGGTATAGGTTTCTGCGGCAGAAACCAAGGGGAAATAGCCGATGAGAATGGTCATCAGAGCGTAAATGGCAAGTAATTTACGTAGAATTCGTTTTTGATACATGTTAACCTCCTGGATACACACATAAGGGGTTTTTAACAGACAACATTAATATATTACAAATATGTTAAAATTGCAACCCGAAAATTTAATA
>CAYFSQ010000044.1:10024-15435 GCA_964345895.1 uncultured Oscillospiraceae bacterium | reverse complement strand
GACAATCTTTGTGCCAAAACTCTTCACGTTGGTTATTCTCATGATGCTGTCAATGCTGTTGTTTACTATCGGTGTAGTCCATTGTGGAAGAAAGAGGAGTTGGCTCTTAAGTACCTCTCCAGCGTCATTGCAGCAGCGAATCACCTGATGGAAATAAAGGCATCGGAGTTTGAAGGCTATGTCTGCGAATTGCAGCCAGCTTACAAACCCCTGAAACCAATTCTGCGCTGGGTGCCTGTGTTTTCCATCGGCGGGACAACGCTGGAGGAACTCATCGTCGATTACCTTAAATATTCTTTCTCTTTGATGTGTTCGCCTATAGCCGCATCATCCGTCACCTGGTAAAAAGGCAGAGCGAACTACGCATTGTGTTTGAAACGGTGGGGGAAATCGATGCATGCACTGCGTTGTCACAACTAATAGACCGGTATGATAGTTTATGTGTCCCTTCTTTCCACAATGATCAATGGGTTCAGGGAGAGGATATGTTGCACCCCCTGGTGAAGAACTGTGTGCCCAACACCTTCCGATGGGAAAAGAACACATTGGTGACAGGTTCCAATGCTTCAGGCAAATCGACCTTCATCAAAGGAGTGGCCTTAAATGCTATTCTGGCGCAGACCTTGGGCGTTTGCTTTGCCAAGTTGTTCATTCTGCCCCGTGCCAGGGTTATGACATCCATGGCCATACGGGATGATGTCCAGGCGGGAGACAGCTATTTTATCAGGGAACTGAAGAGCCTGAAACGTATTTCTGATGCAGCGGATGAAGAGGGATTCCTTCTTTGCTTTATCGACGAAATTCTTCGGGGTACCAATACCCAGGAGCGAATTGCTGCATCCTCGTCCTTGCTGGAAAGTCTCGCTTCTTACCAGCTTCTGTGCATGGCCGCAACCCATGATATTGAGTTGACACAAATACTGAGTCCCATGTACGACAACTGGCATTTCAGGGAAGAGATGGTGGAGGGGCGCATTACATTTACCTTCCTTTTGCACGATGGCCCGACTACATCCCGCAATGCAATTGCGCTGCTAAAGCAAATGGGGTTTGAAGAGACAGTTGTACAAAATGCGCTGCACCGTGCCCAAGCCTTTGACAACCTGGGCAAGTGGCAGTAACCATTGTATAATTCTTGTTATTTCTTACGTTGTGTGGTAAACTTACCAAGATGCAGCGATGGCTGTATCTCACAAAATGTATGGTAAGGAAGAATACATGGTACACATTTTTGTCGATGCAATGGGCGGCGACCATGCACCGGAATCCACCGTGTTGGGATCCATTGAGGCGTTGCGCTCAAACCCAGAATTACACATTTCTCTGGGTGGAGACATTGCACAGATAGAGCCCTATTTAAACGGAGCCGATGATGTTATGGCCCGCATCAGCCTTGTGGATGCACCGGAAACCATTACCAATCACGATGCGCCTGCCATGGCCATTCGGCAAAAGAAAAATTCTTCCATTGTGAAGGGGATGCTGGCCGTCAGAGAAAAGGAAGCGGATGGCTTTGTATCCGCTGGTTCTACCGGCGCTGTGCTGACCGGTGGCATGCTGCGCTTAGGGCGCATCCATGGCATCGAACGTCCTGCATTGGCACCTTTGCTGCCCAATGGCAAGAGCCAGTTTCTTCTGGTGGACTGTGGCGCCAACATTGACTGCAAGCCAGAGTGGCTTGTTCAGTTTGGCATCATGGGGGATGCGTACATGCGCGTTGTGTTCGGCATGGAAAAACCTCGTGTTGGCCTTATCAACAACGGCGAGGAAGCTGAAAAGGGAAATGCTCTTACAAAAGCAACCTACCCCTTGATGGAAAAAGCGCCTTTTAACTTCGTTGGCAACATTGAAGCCCGCTATATCACGGCTGACAAAGCAGATGTTCTGGTATGCGATGGGTTTGACGGCAACATCATCCTTAAATTTATGGAAGGTGTTGTAGGAACCATCATGGGCATCATCAAGCAGGAGCTGGTTGCAGACACCCGCAGCAAGCTGGGAGCGCTGATGGCCAAACCTGCTTTCCGCCGTGTTAAAATGCGCATGGACTATACCGAAGTTGGCGGCGCACCGCTGCTGGGGGTACAAGGCGCGGTTGTTAAGGCCCACGGTTCCTGCAATGCGCATGCATTTGCCAGCGCAATAAATCAGTGTTTCAACATGGTCCGTGGCAATGTTGCCCAGGCTATTGCTGATCAATTACAAGAATAATAATCGGGAGGTTTGCACATGGTATTTGAGACTGTTTCCAAGTTGATTGCGGATCAATTAAAAGTGTCGGTAGAGAAAGTTGTTCCTGAAGCCCACTTGGTAGAAGATTTAGGTGCCGACAGCGCCAACATCATGGTGCTGATTATGGATCTTGAAGATGAATATCAGATGCAGGTGGAAGACAGCGCTATTACGGAGCTGAGAACGGTAGGCGATATTGTCGCCTATATCGAGAAAGCCACAGGCAAGTAAGTCAACACAAGGACGGGCTGCTGCGCAAAGAGGCAGCAGCCGTTTTTTTGCGGAAAGGAATGTAAGGACAACGGACAGTCTGCAACAAATAATCGGATATAAGTTTCGAAACCATGCTTTGCTGGAGCGTGCATTGACGCACCCCAGTTTTAGCCTGAAACACAATCAACGCCTTGAGTTTTTTGGTGACGCCGTGCTGGAGATGATTATCAGCCAGGCTCTTTACAACATGAAACCGAACATGCAGGAAGGCATGATGACCAGCAAACGGGCAAGCCTTGTGCGGGAAGAAACCCTGGCTGATGTCGCCAACAGCATTCAACTGGGCAGGTTTATCCTCATGAGCAAGGACTGTGAATCCGGCGGCGGGCGGAGCAACAAGGCCATTTTATCTGACGCCATGGAGGCGCTGTTGGCCGCTGTCTACTTGGACGGCGGCATGGATGCGACAAACGAAATGGTGCTGCGCCTGTGGGAGAAGAAGCTTGTATCAACGGATGAGTCAATGGACAGCAAGGGCGCATTACAGGCGCATTTGCAGGGGCTGGGAAGAGCAGAACCCACGTATCAACTGATTTCAGCCAGCGGCCCCGCCCACAAGCGCATGTTTGAAATGGCTGTGTTGATCGACGGCGTTGAAAAAGCACGGGCTGTTGCGTCCACCAAGAAAAGGGCAGAAATGGAAGCTGCGAAGCAAGCCCTCAATCAAATGACCAGGCAGGATGCTAAAGATGAAGCTTAAACGGCTCGAAATATATGGTTTTAAATCCTTCGCCCAGCGTACCGAGATTTCCTTTAACCAGGGAATCACGGGTATTGTCGGCCCCAATGGTTCAGGTAAAAGCAACATCAGCGACGCTGTCCGCTGGGTGCTTGGCGAGCAAAGCGCCAAAGCCCTGCGCGGCGCCAAAATGGAAGACGTTATTTTTAATGGCACTGAAAAACGCAAGGCCATGCCCTATTGTGAAGTATCGCTGATTTTTGACAATGAGGACGGCGCCCTCAACACCCGGTATTCCGAGGTGATGGTAACACGAAGGGTGTACCGAAGCGGTGAGGGTGAATACTATCTAAATAAAAGCGCTTGCCGCCTGAGGGACATTCTCGAACTGTTCCGGGATACGGGGATTGGCCGAGAAGGCTATTCCATCATTGGACAAGGACGGATTGATGACATCCTCTCTGCTAAGGGGGAGGAGCGGCGCCAGGTTTTTGAAGAAGCGGCAGGCATCGTTACCTTCCGCGTCCGTAAGGAAGAAGCGGAGCGCAGTCTGCAGAAAACCAGAGACAACCTTGTACGCGTGAATGATTTGATTGATGAAATCGCGCTGCGCCTGGATCCCTTGCACGAACAGGCAGAGGACGCACGCCAATACATTGAAAAAACCAACCGGCTGAAGGATTTGGAGCTGAATATCTACCTTGTGCGCCATAACCGGTTAAAAGAACGCATTGAATCGATGCAAAGCACCATGCAGGAGCAGGAAACGCAGATTTCAGAGTTGAACGAAAACCTGACAAACTGTGCTGCCATGCGCTCTGTTCTTGAGCAAGAGCAGGAGAAGATTGAAAGCAATCTGATGGCTGCCAGGGCACAGTTGGATGCGCAGAATGAACTGGTCAACGCTGCTATCCATACGAAAGAAAAGATCCTGGCCAAGATACAGGCCCAGGAAGGTGAACTGCAAAGGCTGGAAGAAGCAATCCAGGAAAGCAGCCAGCGTATTAAAGAGCTGAAAGAACTCTCTGACAAGGGTACGACAGACAGCGATGAAACAAGCGCCAGGCTGAAGCAAGCCCAGCATGCGCTGCAAAATGAAAGCGATATATTAGAACAACTCATCAGGGATGCTGATATAGCAGAAGAAGAACTGAATCAGCATAAGGAGAGTTTGCTGAAGGCTGTTAACAAGCTGACAGATGTTAAAAGTATTGAAGCTCGGCAGCAAACGATGCTTGTACAGATGCGCAACCGCCTTCAGGAAGTGCTGGGCAGTATCGGCAAGCTGGAAGAGGATGTAGCTCAGCTGAGCGCTGCCCATACGAAAGCACGTCAGCAGGAACAGGACGCTCAGAACCAGCTGAAAGCCCTGGAAAAAGATGTGAAACAGCTTGAAGAAACCCTTGCGGAAAAGGGTCAGCGTCTGACGAACCACATGGAGGAAATGCGCCTCATTACCAGCAAGCTGCAATCTGAAGGCAGCCGTTTGAACCTGATGGAGGAAATGTCCAAAGGGTATGAAGGGTACTATGGCGCTGTTCGTAAAGCAATTGCCTATGCTAAAAACAACCCCAAGGTGCACGGCGTTGTCGCCCGGCTGATACGCGTACCTAAGGCATACGAAACAGCAATCGATATGATACTGGGCGGTACACTGCAACATATTGTAACGGAGGATGAAGAAACCGCCAAGCAGATGATCGATTATCTTCGCAACAATCGCTTGGGACGAACCACTTTTTTGCCACTTACAGCAATACAGCCCCGTACACTTAACAGCATTGAGCGCAGAGCGCTTAACTTGCCAGGCTGCATCGGTGTTGCCAGTGAAGTGATTGGATTTGACGAAAAATACAGGTCCATTATTGAAAACATCCTTGGACGCACCATCATAGCCCGGGATTTAGATACGGCCATTGCCATTATGCGCGCAGGGAAACATGCATTCCATGTTGTCACCTTGGATGGGGATGTGATGCGCGCCGGTGGTGCCATGACAGGCGGTACTTCCCAGAACCAGAGCATCAGCCTGTTGGGCAGGGAGCGAGAGATAAAGGAGCTGCGTGAAGCAATCCAGGCACAGCAAAGCCTGCTGGAAGAAAAAGAAGATGACCGGGTTAAACTAACCGAGGAACGGGACGAGCTGAAGCGTTTAAGAAACGAAGCTTATGACAGGCTCCACGATGAAGAAATTATCGTTGCCAGAGAGCAGGAGCGTGCAGGAAAC
>CAYFSQ010000044.1:0-9924 GCA_964345895.1 uncultured Oscillospiraceae bacterium | reverse complement strand
CTGTCCTACGCAGGCGCTGAAGCTTTCAGGTTTGAAGATAAGTTTGAACTTCCCGCCGGCGAGAGGGAGGCAGGCCGTATCCGAAGTGAAATCCGTGAAATGGGGCCCATTAACATTCACGCTGTGGAGGAGTATGCCCAAACAAAGTCTCGCTATGACGGCATGGTAACCCAGCGGGACGACGCCCAGAAGGCTGAAGCAGACCTGGTTGATTTGATCAGGCAATTGCTAGGCGAAATGGAAAAGCAGTTTGTTGCGGAGTTTGAAAAGCTCAATACGTTCTTTGGTGAAACCTTTACCCGGCTCTTTGGCGGCGGTGAAGCAGAGCTGAAGCTAAGCGATCCAACCCAGCCTTTAACCTGCGGCATCGATATCATTGCGCAGCCGCCGGGGAAAAAGCTGCAGCTACTTAGCCTTTTGTCGGGAGGCGAGCGGGCATTGACCGCGATTGCCATCCTCTTTGCAATGCTAAAATTAAAGCCCACCCCCTTTTGTGTACTGGATGAAATTGAGGCGGCATTGGATGATGCCAACATTGGATACTTTGCGGATTACCTGGCGGAATATGCCAAGACTACACAGTTTATCGTGGTAACCCACCGCAAAGGCACCATGGAACGCTGTGATGCCCTTTATGGCGTGGCCATGCAGGAGAAAGGTGTTTCCGGTATGGTTTCTGTAAACCTTGAAAACTATGCGTAAATAAGGAGGAACAAGATGGCAGGTTTTTTTCAACGTTTATTTGATGGGCTGAGCAAGACGCGCAGCAACCTGACAGACCGTGTTGACAACCTGGTGGCTTCATCTGCTGTTGTCGATGATGACTTTTTTGACGAGTTGACGGACATCCTTGTTATGGCGGATACCGGCGTGCATACTGCGGAGCTGCTTGTTGAAAAGCTGCGGGATGAGGTAAAAAAAGACAAGGTTCGCGATGCTTCCAAAGCAAGGGAAATGTTTAAGCAAATCCTTGTCGAACATATGAATATCCCGCGCCCTACATTAAACTGGCCCATGGTTATGCTGGTGGTTGGTGTCAATGGTGTGGGCAAAACGACGACGGTAGGAAAACTTGCATTGCGCTTTAAAGAAGTGGGACGCAGCGTGGTACTGGCTGCCGCTGATACCTTCAGAGCCGCAGCGGATGATCAATTGGCTGTATGGGCTAAGCGCGCCGATGTGCCCTTGGTTAAACATCAGGAGGGGGGAGACCCTGCTGCCGTCGTTTACGATGCGGTGCAGTCGGCCAAGGCAAGGAATACTGATTTGCTGATAGTAGATACAGCAGGCCGGTTGCATAATAAGAAAAACCTGATGGATGAGCTGAATAAAATCCGACGCGTCATCGACCGGGAGTATCCCCAGGCAACCATGCGCAGCATGTTGATACTGGATGCCACCACGGGGCAAAACGGCTTAAACCAGGCAAAGCAGTTTAAGGAAGCTGCCGAAATTAACGGGATTATTCTCACCAAGCTTGATGGCACCGCCAAAGGCGGCATTGCCCTGGCAATCCGCAGCGAATTGAACATCCCGGTCTGGTACATTGGTGTTGGCGAAGGGATTGATGACTTGCAGGCTTTTGATGCCAAGGAGTTTATTGACGCCCTGTTTTAAGATACGAAGAAAAAACACAGGTTTCCATTCTGGATGTATTGAATCTGATATAATCATAAAGTCATCCACACAATGGATGGCTTTTCTACAGCAGGACTTGAAGGAGAACCCGGTATGAAAAAAATTATGCTTGGCAATGAGGCCATTGCCCGCGGCGCTTATGAAGCGGGTGTAACGGTTGTATCCAGTTACCCAGGAACCCCCAGCACGGAAATTACAGAGTACACGGCAACTTACCCGGAAATGCTCTGTGAATGGGCTACCAACGAAAAGGTAGCCGTCGAAACCGCATTCGGTGCCAGTATTTTAGGCGCAAGAACCCTAAGCTGCATGAAGCATGTGGGCGTCAATGTGGCGGCGGATCCGCTTTTTACCGCTGCTTACACGGGGGTTAATGGTGGTTTTGTTGTGGTGTGCGCTGATGATCCAGCCATGCACTCCAGCCAGAATGAGCAGGATACCCGTCAGATTGCCCGGGCTGCCCATATTCCGGTGCTTGAACCTGCCGATAGCCAGGAAGCCAAGGATATGATGGTATTGGCCTATCAATTATCGGAAACCTATGACACCCCTGTATTTGTGCGCATTACGACAAGGCTAGCTCACCAGCGTTCTCCCGTTGAACTGGGGAAGCGTGTGGAAAAAGAGAAGAAGCCTTATCAGAAGGATGTTGGCAAATACGTCATGATGCCAGGCATGGCACGCAAGCGGCACATCGTCGTGGAAGAGAGAGAAAATACCCTTCGCGACCATGCAGATTCCATGCCGGAAAACCGCATAGAGCTGCGGGACAAAAGCAAGGGCATTATTTGCAGCGGTGTTGTATACCAGTATGTACGGGAAGCGATGCCTGAAGCCAGCGTGCTGAAGCTTGGCATGAGCTACCCCTTGCCGGAAAAAATGATTCGGGAGTTTGCTGATGAAGTAGAAACCCTCTACGTCATTGAGGAACTGGAAGCCGTTATCCAGCAGGATATCGCAGCCATGGGCATCAAGGTACAAGGCAAGGAACTGACGGGCCTGCAGGGAGAGCTTTCCGTAGCGAAAATTCGCTCCATATTTGGCGGCGCAAAGGAAGAAGCCCCTGCTGAGTTGCCGGCACGGCCTCCGGTACTTTGCCCTGGTTGTCCGCACCGCGCATCATTCCATGTGATGAAAAAATTGAAGCTGACAGTGTTTGGCGACATTGGCTGCTACACTTTAGGCGCCTTGCCGCCGCTGAGTGCCCTGGATGCTTCCTTGTGCATGGGGGCCAGCATCGGCATGGCCTTTGGTGCAGAAAAGGCCATGGGCAAAGATTTTTCCCGTAAAGCTGTCGCAGTGATTGGAGACTCTACCTTCCTGCACAGCGGCATCCCATCCCTGATAAACGCAATCTACAATGGCGGAACCATTACGGTGGTCTTGCTTGACAACCGCATCACCGCCATGACAGGGCATCAGCAAAACGCCGGCATGGGGTATGACATTTATAGCCATCCCACCCAAGAGGTGGACTTTGTGCAGCTATGCGAAACTTTAGGCGCCCGGGCCCGGGAAGTGGACCCGATGAATGTGCGCGCCATGACAACCGCCCTAAAAGAAGAACTAGCCTATGAAGGCGTATCCGTGCTGGTGGCAAAATCACCCTGCGCCTTGATTATCGGCAGGAATGACCCTGTCAGGGTGGAAGGCTGCCGTGATTGTGGCATTTGTTTGCAAATCGGCTGCCCTGCCATCCTTAAGGGTGATAAAACCGTTGTGATCGACAATTCCCTTTGTACAGGATGCGGTGTGTGCAGCCAACTTTGCCCCCACCATGCATTGATTGATGCGCCAAGCAAGGAGGAAGCATAATGGATTGTAATATTGTAATTGTTGGCGTTGGCGGACAGGGAACGCTGCTTGCCAGCAAAATACTGGGAGCGATTGCCTTGTCTCAGGGGCTTGATGTGAAGGTAAGTGAAATCCATGGTATGGCCCAGCGGGGCGGCAGCGTTATTACCCATGTTCGCATGGGGGAAAAGGTTCATGCGCCGCTGGTGTCCCCAGGGGAAGCTGATTACATTGTTGCCTTTGAATGGTTGGAAGCTTTGCGCGCTGAGCATTTTTTAAAGGCCGACGGGTTGATGATTGCCAATACACAGCGAATTATGCCCATGCCGGTCATCCTGGGTTCTGCAGAATATCCCGAGCAGGATACCAAAGTAAACTGCGTTAAAATGGATGCCTACCAGGTGGCCTGCGATGCTGGCTCTGTTCGCAGCGTCAACATGGCATTGCTGGGTGTGCTCTCCAGTTATCTGCCCTTTGAACAGTCTGTCTGGGAAGATACTATCGAGCGTACCGTTCCCCCCAGAACGCTGGACACCAACTACCGTGCATTTCGAGCGGGCAGAAAAATTGCTGAGGAACATGGAGTGAATGCATGACAGAAGCACCAATATGGGCACCGGAGATTGAATCAGCTTCCCGGGATGAACTGAGACATATACAGGATGAACGTCTGTGCACGCTGGTGAAAAGGGTATATGAACATGTTCCCTTTTACCGGAAAAAGATGGATGCTTTAGGCGTAGCACCCGAGGATATCCATGGGATTGACCAGGTGCACTTGCTGCCTTTTACCGAAAAGCAGGATTTGCGGGACAACTATCCCTTCGGTTTGTTTGCTGTGCCCCAGGAAGAAATTGTACGGGTTCATGCGTCCTCCGGCACAACAGGCAAGCCAACGGTTGCCGGCTATACTGCGCAAGATATTAATATCTGGGCAGATTTAATGGCCCGCTCCCTGACCTGTGCTGGGGTTACCAAAAAATCCGTCGTGCATGTTTCCTACGGCTATGGTCTTTTTACCGGTGGCTTGGGCGCTCACTACGGGGTGGAGCGCATTGGTGCGTCTGTTATTCCTGTCAGCGGCGGCAACACAGAGCGGCAGTTGACGCTGCTGGAAGATTTTAAAGCAACGACACTGTGTTGCACGCCTTCCTATGCATTGAATATTGCGGAAGCGATGCAGAAGCATGGGATTACCCTGGACAGGCTGCGCCTTAAATCTGGTGTGTTTGGCGCTGAACCCTGGACTGATGGTATGCGCTGCAAAATTGAGGAAATGCTAGGAGTAGAAGCGCTGGATATATACGGCTTGACGGAAATAATGGGCCCCGGCGTCTCCATGGAGTGCGTCCAGAACAATGGCTTGCACATTTGGGAAGATTATTTTTATCCGGAAATTATTGATGAGTCCGGGAAGCAACTGCCTTACGGAACAGAGGGTGAACTGGTCTTTACAACCCTAAAGAAAGAGGGCATGCCGCTTCTTCGTTACCGGACCCACGATGTCAGTATGCTGGACGATAAACCCTGCGCCTGCGGGCGCACCCATGTACGCATGCGGCGTGTACGCCTGCGTACCGATGATATGCTGATTATCCGGGGCGTTAACATCTATCCATCCCAAATCGAACATGTGTTAATGCAGATAAAAGGAATTATGCCCTATTACCAGATTATTGTCGATAGAAAGCAGAACATGGACACTATGGAAGTTCAGGTGGAGCTGGACAGCCGTTTGATTGGCGACACTGTGCGCGAGATTGAACAGTTAAAGAACTTCATCGGCCATGAGCTGGCGGTTAACCTGTTAATACGCGCCGATGTCAAGCTGGTTCAGCCGGGCAGCCTGCCCCGAACAGACGGAAAAGCGAAACGGGTTATAGACCACAGGCGGGATGAAGGAGAAATATCCTGTAGCAAATGATGGTTTGCTATGCTATAATTTGCGAAGAAAGGGGAGATGAATATGTACGTCAAACAAATTTCTGTGTTTATCGAGAACACGCCGGGACGCCTTGCTAATTTTACTCGTTTATTGGGTGACCACAAGATTGACTTAATATCCCTTTCCATTGCAGATACAACAACCTTTGGTATCCTTCGCGGCATTGTCAAAGACTATGACCGGGCGGTGGATATCATCAACAATGCTGGATACACGGCATGCCTGACAGATGTGTTGACCATCCAGGTGCCAGACGAGCCCGGTTCCCTGGCCAAGGTGCTTCAAACGCTGAGCGTGAACGGCGTCAGCATCGAGTATTTGTATTCCTTTCTGAGGGACGGAGGAAAACAGGCGTTTATCATCCTGAGAACAGAACAGATTGATAAGGCTTATAATATCCTCTCCCAAAATGGCGTCCGGCTGTTGACCCAGGAAGAGGTATGCGGCTTGTGACCAACTGCCGGAATACGAATATTCAGGTTGATTTGCATGCCTTGCGGAACAACGCAAGTTTGCTTCGGAGCAATTTACCAGCACATGTTCATATCATGGCTGTCGTTAAAGCAAATGCCTATGGTCATGGAATTGTTCAAGCAGCCCGTGCTTTTTTAGCGGGCGGCGCCGATTGGCTGGCAGTGGCATTAGCTGAGGAAGGGATACAGCTAAGGGAACATGGCATCACAGCGCCCATCCTTGTGCTGACGCCGCTGAATAAAATCGGTTTTGTTGAAGCTGCCCGGCACGGGTTGACGGTTTCTTTGCACAGCATTGAAAGTTTGTTCACCGCCCAGGAAGCGGCAAGAGAAGCAGGCGTACTGGATATTCATCTGGTCGCTGATACAGGTCTTAACCGGGATGGCTTCCAATCCATTGAGGATTGGGAAAGAGCCGTAAACTTGTTGAGAGGACATCCTTTTTTACACTTGACGGGAGCCTTTACCCACTTTGCAGAGGGGGAAAATGAGGACGAGTCCTTCACGCGCCATCAACTACAACAGTTTTTGGAGCGAGTGGCTTTACTGCCTCCAGGACTGCTTCTGCATTCATCCTCCAGTGCAGCCATGCTGCATTTTCCGGATATGCATCTGCACATGGTGAGGCCGGGGATTACCTTATATGGCTACCCTCCCTACACTACGCCCCTCTCCTTTCAACCTGCTTTGTCATTTGTTACTGAAATCACCGCCCTTCGCAAAGTGGAGGCAGGCGATACAATCAGCTATGGCCGAACTTTTATTGCCCCTGCCCCTATGGTGATAGCAACTTTAGCCGCCGGATACGGTGATGGGGTTTCCCGGGCATTATCTAACAAGGGAGAAGCTCTCATCAAAGGACAGCGATGCCCAATGGTGGGCAGGGTCTGTATGGATCAACTGATGGTGGATGTAACCAATGTACCAGATGTTCAGATAGGGGATAAAGCACTTCTCTTGGGAAACAGTGGGAACAACTGGATAACCGCTGAAGATATCGCTGCAAAGATTGGCACAATATCCTATGAGGTGCTTTTAATGCCTTCGTGCAGGGTGCCTGTCCGGTACATTGGCGCATAACAGGAGGATTGGATTGGTAGATAAAACAAAAAAACGCCCTCGTATACAAAAGCCTTTTTTACAGGGGAACGCCTTTAGCACCTATGTTTTCAAGCGTGGTGCAAGGGTTTTTGCGCTAACCCTTGTATCCGCCTTTTTGTTCTTGTTTGTAGGGCAGTTGTTGGTGGTTACAAGCGGCATACTGAAAGTCCTCATCAATGTAGGAACGCTGGCGTTGTTCGCCATGTTTATGTATTGGGAAGGCGCAAGGCTGGGGGAAGACGATGTTGCCTTTGCGGAAATTGCATACCAGCGGCGGGAAAATGGGATGCCTGTGTCGAAGGAAGATTTAAATCGCTGTTTCCACCCAATTAAAGGTTTTGTTATTGTCTTAATGGGACTGGCTCCGTTGCTCATACTAACGATGCTGTTTGCCGTGATTGCGGTGAAACAGGTTTATCAATTGGGTAGCCTGCCTAGTTGGTTAGCAGCCTTTGAGCGGAACAGGGATATTCACCTGGCGCTTAACTATTATCAACAATCAACGCCCATGGGCATAGAAGGTGTTCTTCGCGTCATTGTCCGTCTGCTTCTGTTTCCCTTTGTCAGCCTGTTTGGTGCAGATAACGCAAACAATATGCTCCTTATGGAACGGCTAAGCCCTTTGCTGGTCAGCATTGCGCCTTCCTTCTATGGGGTTGGTTATCTGACAGGTCCATACCGGCGTGCACTGGTTCATGGAGACATTGCTGCCGGTATCCAAAAGAAGCAAAAAAGGGACAGGAAGGCACAAAAGCAACGCATCAAGAAGAATAACTCCCTCATCTGATGCGCATCATAGCAGGACGATTTAAACAAAGGCGGCTCCATACACCGGAGGGGATGGAAACCAGGCCTACTTTAGGGCGGGTCAAGGAGTCCCTCTTCAGCATGCTTTTTGAACATATTGAGCAGGCCAGGGTGCTGGATTTGTTTGCAGGCAGCGGCGCACTGGGACTGGAAGCATTGAGCCGCGGTGCCAAATCTGCAGTGTTTTGTGACAAAGCCAAGCCAGCATTGCTTGCGCTGCGCAGAAACATCGACATGCTGCGGATTAAGAGCGAAACAGAAGTAATTTCTGGTGATTGGTCAACTGCATTGCAGAAATTACGGGATGAAAACCGTCAATTTGATTTGATTTTTATTGATCCACCATACAACTTTAACCCGGCTCCTATCCTGGAACAAATACAGATGTTTAAGACACTAGGGAAACATGGTATAATCATACTGGAACATGGCTCAGAGAAAGAGATAACGACAATTGCAGGGTTTAGAATCAGCAAAGAACGACAATACAAAGAAACGGTGCTGACATTTCTGGAATGGGAGGACAGCCATGAAGACGGCGCTTTATCCGGGCAGCTTTGACCCCGTTACTTCGGGGCACATGGATATCATCCGCAGGGCCGCCTCCCTGTTTGACCACCTCATCGTTGTAGTATTTATTAATCCCAGCAAAAAGGGCTTGTTTACGCCTGAAGAGCGGGTCACCCTGTTGCAACAAGCGTGCCAGGACATGCCCAATGTAAGCATTCAATCCTACGGGGGACTGCTTGCTGACTATGTAAAGAAGAACACGATTCATGTGATTATAAAAGGTGTTCGGGGATTGATGGATTTAGAAAATGAAACCAACATGGCCCGGGCAAATAAACAATTGACCGATGGACTTGAAACATTGCTGCTGCCATCAAGCAGCGAAGTGGAACATATCTCCTCAACGATGGTGCGGGAAATTGCCGCCTTCCATGGAGATGTTGATGCCTATGTCCCCGCGTGTGTTGCGCAAAAACTGCGTGAACGCGCTTGAGAGTAAAAGGAGGAAAAGCCATGCCAAGAAATGAAGTATTCGCTTTAATAGACGAACTGACACTGCTGATGCAGAATGCCAAAAAGGTTCCCTTCTCTAATTCTGTTGTGGTGAATCAAGAGGATACAATCAGCATGCTTAAGCGTATTGTATCCAGCTATGACCCGTCTTTGGAGCAGGCGGTCAAAATCATCGCCAACGAGGAAAAGATTATCGAAGAAGCCAAAAGCCACGCAGATAAATCCTTATCTGAAGCCCAGGCCCATGCCCAGGGTATCGTGAATGAAGCC
Organism: uncultured Oscillospiraceae bacterium; assembly: GCA_964345895.1. Taxonomy (GTDB): domain Bacteria; phylum Bacillota; class Clostridia; order Christensenellales; family Aristaeellaceae; genus DTU024. Next base: position 873 of record CAYFSQ010000044.1, on the reverse strand, counting down.
AATAATTACGCGCAGACGGGCAAGGCAAATGCCGATGCTTATGCGGCGGAAACTACCCGTCAGGCGGAAGAGCGTGCCCGTGCTGTAACAGCAGATGCCCAGGCAAGGGCACAGCAGATGATTGAAGATGCAAAAGCCCACGCCGATGAATTGGTCAGCCAAACAACTGTGCTTGCACGTGCGCAAACCCAGGCAGCAGAGCTGCTGGAGAACGCAAATCAGCACGTGAACGCCTTGCGGCAGCAGACCCAGCATGACCTTAGCAATATGCTGGACCAGGTAATCGGCAGCATCTCAGCGAAGCTGGAAGATCTGCGCATCATGAAGCAAAACATCAGCTCCCTTCAGATGTTTTCTGGAAGTGACGAAAACAACTAAGGCAGCATCAACATTGCCTGTCAAATCATATAAAAAATGATTTGACAGGCGATTGGTTCTTTGTTATACTACGTTAGCGTTTTCATTGGCCAGCAACGCTCATTGGAGAGATGGCCGAGCGGTTGATGGCGCTGGTCTTGAAAACCAGTGATGCCGAAAGGCACCGGGGGTTCGAATCCCTCTCTCTCCGCCATCCTGTTATGGAGAAGTACCCAAGTGGCCGAAGGGGCTCCCCTGCTAAGGGAGTAGTACGTTAACGCGTAGCGAGAGTTCAAATCTCTCCTTCTCCGCCAAATCCCTTGAAGATACAGCATCTTCGAGGGGTTTTTCTTTGTTGAAATATTCTGTCAGAAGGTTGTAGGGATGGTAGGAAGTGAGGTTTAACGCACTTTATTACACCTTTTGTGGTTTTACTTTTGGGCTGTGTGCTTCTAGAGTAGACTAAGTAGGTTTATCATTGCCAGATGTTACAAATAGAAAACGAATGTGTTTAAT
>CAYFSQ010000043.1:8547-15496 GCA_964345895.1 uncultured Oscillospiraceae bacterium | reverse complement strand
ACACTAAAGCAGCCGGAGCGCTGTCTTTCACCTGCTGATTCCGATGTGGGGACCCTCCTTCGCCTCTTGGCGAATTGTCTCCACCTTCACGCAGGCGCGGCTCAGGCAGAGGCTGATAACCAGCAGCGCCACCTGCAAAAGCAGCAGCGCCAAAATAACGGGTTGGACAGGATTGTTCAGATCGGTGATGTGTAAAAAAATCAGCAGCAAAGTAAAAGCTAACCCTGAAAGCACCAGCAGCCGGGCAGTTTTTAGCCGATAGGTGCCGCCCCGCCAGAAGAGGTGGTGCAGCCCTGCCGCGAAAATGGGCAGGCCGGAAAACAGCATCACCAAAGCGAAGGGCAGCAGGTACAGTGTAGCATACCAGAACACCATGGTGTTTTCCAGGGCGACGAACTCTGTACGCCAGATGAACAGCATCAATATAAAGGCGGCGATGCCGATAAGGCCTGCCAGCAACAGCAGCAGGGACAGCATCTTCAGCCTGGTTACCTGTTTTTGTCCGGGGTTGCGCAGCAGGCGATAGGGTTCAGCCAAACAGGGTGCCATCCCCTGCTTGCGCAGACTGCGGTTGCGCCGCGCTGCGCCAAGGGCCCGGCCCCCCAGGTACAGGTAGAAGATGGCCTGCAAAGCAATGGCCACCAGGATGATGATAGCGGTGCGGATGTTCTGCCCCAGGAAACTGCGGGCGCCGCTATTCATTTCCATGTTGCTCAGGCTGGTTTCGGCAGCCACCTGCTGGAAGGGAACAGCGCCGGATGCTCCCTTGAGGGTATAGGTTTCCGTCCCCCAGCTTTTACGGGCAGGCAGGTCGAATGTCATGGTGGTGTCGCCCTTTAGTTTTTCCATGGGGGCCTGGTAGCTTTGCATGCGGGTGCGCCCCGCTGTGCCCTGGCGTAAAGACAGGTTGGTGAAGGCTTCCGGATCCCTTTCCACCACAACCTGGTAGGCGATGTCGGCAGGCACGGTGATAACCAGCTCCTCCCCCGAGAGGGAAAGGGGCAGGTAGCCCTGGCTTTGGTAGAGGGCTTCAGGGCCTTCCAGGCTGATGGTGAAGGAGCTTTCTTCCCCCACCGTCGTGGGGGCGCCCATGGTGGTGAAGGATGCGGCGACCTGCCCCTTTTCATCGAGTACCTTTATTCTGCGCATGCCGTCTATGCGCACCTGACGATAGGTGGCCGCCGGGGTAAAGAGACCCTCCCCCGTGGGATATGCGCTAAGCCATGCCAGATACACCGTGGGCATATGCTCGTGGACCAGGTTATCTGTCAGTCCGCCGGCATTGCGCCACACATCCTTGAGGATCCCCGCCTCCTGCATCACCTTTTCCTGGGTGGCATTGGAAAAGATGGACAGCATCTTGTCGCCAAAGCTGCGCATGGAGGAGCGGAAATCAGGCGCCTGGTAGATTTCCTTGGCGGTGCTGAGCAGCATCTTCACGGGGCTGGAGCGGTTGTTCCACAGGTTCATCATAATGTTTTGCATGTTGTTTTGGTAGCTTTTGGTGTCCGGCACCGATTCCGCCATGGCCCCCAGCACCTTTTGCAGGGCGGAGTTGGAGCTGGAATTGCTCCAGAAATCCATCCCCGTCATGGTGTAGTAGACCTGCTTGACAGGCTCTACCCGTTTGGCATAATCGCTGTTAATTTCTGTGGCAGGCAAAAAGAAGGTCTGCCCAAAGCGGGTAAAGCCCCAGTCTGCAAAGGGCACCATGGGCACGGGGTCGAAGGCCCCCACCACATTGAAGATGGAGGGGTAGTTTTCTGCCCCTTTTTGCTTGGTGTTGTTGGGGGTGGCAAAGGTATAGGCAAACAGGTTTTCTTTATCCACCAGCTTTTTATCCAGCAAAATGGCGGCCGTGCGGTTGGAGGTAGCAGCGGCGCGGCTGTACCCTGCAATCCACACCTTGGCGCCCTGCAGCTGATAGGCCGAGGTGTAGCGGATGATGCGCTCCACCACCTGCCAGGCCGCCTGGTCAAAGCCCTCGTGATGCTGGCTGTTGCCGATGGAAAAATTGCTCTTCCACTCGTCCTGATAGCCCCCGCCGCTGACGGCCACCGCCAGCAGCTGAAAGCGTTGCTCCCCCATCTTTATTTCCTTATGGGCCATGGCGGTGGCGATGGTGCGCACCGTTGGCTCCACATCGTACTGGGTTAAAACAATATCTTGAAAACCGGCGCTTTGAAGGTACGCGCGGATGTTATCGCCCCTTTGGTGCAGACTGCCTTCCTTGGCGCGAAAGGCAGACAGCGCCATCCCCAGGGAGCTGAGGGCTGTGTCGTGGTGGTACGCTGTGCCGCTGCGAGTAAAATATTCATCCTCCATGGCAACAGACCATCTTATGTCGCCGCTGGCAGCAAAGCGCACGGGCAAGGATTGCGCCTTTGCAAAAGGCACCGCCCAGATGCAGCATAGCATCAGTGCCAGCGCCAGGATGTACTTGTTTTGCTTGTTAACCATTGCTTCTTCTCAACCGCCCTTCAGCGGCGGGTACAGGGGCAGAGAAAAGCGCACGTGGAAAAACCCCTTCTCTTCCCAGGTTTCAAAGGCACCCTGGTGATGTTCAAAGGCACGGCGGCAGGTTTTAAGCCCGATCCGCGTGCTGTCTGCCCGTGCATCGGGCTGCGCTTTGTTGACAATGTCGCAGGTTAAGGTGCCCTTTTCCCCCCGGCATGCAACGTGGACAGGCTGCGCCGCATCGCTGTATTTTAGTACATTGGAAAAGATATTGTCCACCGCCCGGACAAACAAGGTGTCGTGTACCATCAGGTCGCCCCGCAGGGGCGGCAAGTCCGTTTCCACTTGAAAACCCTGGCTTTTCAGTTCAAAGATATGTTCCCCCAGCAGCTGATGCATCCACCCTGCGGCGGCCACCCGCTCCAGAGGGCTGTCCTCCATGGCGGCGTCAAAAACATAGAAATAATCGAACAATTTGTCCGTCATTTCCTTAATCTGGTAGCCTTTTTTATGGGCGAGGGATAAATAGCGCAGCATGTCCCCCTCGTCCTTGTATTTTTTCTGTTGCACCAGGTCCAGGTACCCCAGCATGCCCGTCAGCGGCGTGCGCAGGTCGTGGGAAATGGCCGTCACCAACTCCTGCCCTGCCTTGCGGGCGCGCTCTTCCTCTGCCCGCTGGTTTTGCAGCGCCACCCGCATGGCGTCAATGCCGGAGGCCAGATCGTACAGCTCGTCCCCGCCCTTGAGGGTGATGGGATGGGTTAAATCGCCCCCCTCCAGGATTCGGATTTCCTGGCGCATCAAGGAAATATAGCGCAGCTTTTTATGGATTAACAACACCAAAACACTGACGAACAAGGCAAAGGCCACCGCTGCAGACAGCAGGGTAATCAAATCAAAGTACATGGGGTCGGCATAGCCGTAGATGTACAGCTTTGCCTCGCCATCGGGGAAAGAAAGGGTCTGCAGGTCGTCGGGCATGTACTGCTCCTCCACATCCACGGCGGAGGAAAGGCTGTCAGGGGACATGCCGGTGGCGTACACCAGGCGGTTGCCCACGTACAGGCTCATCACCACAAAGCGCTCCTTCGTTTCCCAGCCTTCCAGGGGCTTCAGATTGGATACAGACACCTGGTTTATATCAATATAGTTTTGCAGGCTGTCCCTTAAATCCAGGGACTTTTTTTGCTGGTATTCGTCGCTGAAAAAGTAGGTATCCACCCGCAGGGTAATCACCCCCTGCATCAGGGTATAAGCGCCTATCGCCAGGCCCATGGCCAGCACCACGCTGAGCATCAGGCTGACGGTGAGGCGGTTGAAAGAAAAGCGCTTACTCAACCCGGTACCCCCTTCCCCACACGGTGCGGATAATCTCGTTTCCCGGTACATCGCCAATCTTGCGGCGCAGGTTACGCACATGCACCATGACGGTGTTGTTGGAAGAGTAGAAATAGGGCTCCTCCCAGACGCTCTCGTAAATGTTCTGCACCGAGAACACCTTTTTGCGGTTGGAGGCCATCAGCAGCAGAATTTTATACTCAGTATCGGTAAGGGAAATTTCCTTGCCGCCCCGCATCACCTGGCCGTTTGCCCGGTTGATTTCCAGTTCCCCAAGGCGCAGAGGGCCTTCAGGGGCGCTTTCCTTAGCGCCGTACACCAGGTACCGCCTGAGGGCAGCCTTGACCCGGGCCAGCAACTCGCTGAAAGAAAAGGGCTTGGCCAGGTAGTCATCCCCTCCGGCGGAAAAGCCCATGGTCTTATCCGAATCCTGGGTTTTGGCCGTTAAAAAGATAATGGGGGCCTGGGTTTTCTTGCGGATGTCCAGGCAGGCGGCAAAGCCTGACTGCCCCGGCATCATAATGTCCAGCAAAATCAGGTCGATGGAGTCGTCGGTTTTCTCCACCGCTTCCAGGCCGTCCTGAGCCTCCACCACCAAAAAACCTTCGCTTTCCAGCAGCACCCGCACCACCTCGCGGATCTCGGCGTCATCATCGGCGATCAGGATTTTCTGCTTCTCTGCCATGGCTCTCCCCCCTTGTCCATTCTCAGTATACACAGGAAGGCTGCCCTTGTCATGGGGCCGCTTTTATCTTAAGGAATCTTAAGAACCACTCGTCAAAAAAGGTCTTGCAGACCCTTTTTTGCCGGAAGGGACGATGGGCCGTTTGCCTCTCGCTGCGCTCCCGGGCGGCAAACGGCAAGGAAACCCTTGCTAAGCAAGGGTAACCGCATCACCGTACACGCCGCTGATGCGGATTACAGTAGGAGGGGTTCCCCCTCCTATCCTCCCCTTTTGTCCTGAACAGTGCTCCTTCACCGGGTTGTCTTAAGGAATCTTAAGACATTTCCTCCTGTTTTCTTAGGAACCCTTTGATAGGGTGTTTATGGAGGTGAAGGAAATGAACGACAACCCTCAAACTCAAAGCCAAACCCCCATCATCCGGGTGCGCTCGCTGCGCAAGGAATACAGGGTGGGGGATGAAAAGGTCGTCGCCCTCAACAACATCAACATGGACGTGATGCGGGGAGAAATCTGCTGCATCTTCGGTACCTCCGGCTCAGGCAAAAGTACGCTGCTTAACCAATTGGCGGGCATGGAAAAGCCCAGCCGGGGCGATGTGCTGATAGGCAATGTGCCCATTTCCCGCCTGTCGGAGGACCGCCTGGCAGCCTTCCGCCAGCATCATCTGGGGTTTATTTTCCAGTCCTACAACCTGCTGCCCTTTTTAACGGCATTGGAAAACGTGGCCTTGCCGCTGAGTTTCAGCGGCACCAGCAAGGAAGAGCGAAGCCGCGCGGCGGCAAGCATGCTGGTAAAGGTGGGGTTGCAGCACAGGCTGCACCACTACCCGGGGCAAATGTCCGGCGGCCAGCAGCAGCGGGTGGGCATTGCCAGGGCCTTCATCAACCACCCAAGGGTGGTGTACGCCGACGAACCCACGGGTAACCTGGACAGCCAAACCACCTTGGATGTTATGGACATGATGCAGCGCTTTGCCCGCAAGTATAACCAAACCATTATCCTGGTCACCCACGACCCTGAAATCAGAGCCTATGCAGACCGTGTCATTACCCTGCAGGACGGCGATATCATCAGCAATGTAACAGGAGATCAAATACAATGAAAAGTATCATCACGCGCCTTGGTTCCCTTTTTCTGGCCCTGGTGCTGCTGGGGGCCAACCTGGCCCCTGTGTACGCAGAAACGGTGCCCGATGCGGTACCCGAAGCCCCGGCGGCTGTGGAAGCGCCGCCGCCTGTGGTAGAAGCGCCGCCCGTGCAAGAAGCGCCGCCACCCCCACCCGTGGTGGAAGCCCCGCCTGTGGTGGAAGCACCGCCGCCCCCGCCGCCTGTGGTAGAGGCACCGCCCCCCGTGGCTGAAGTGGTGGTTACTGAAGCACCTACAGAAAAACCCACCGAGAAGCCCGCGGAAAACCCCACAGAAAATCCGACAGAGCAACCGACCGAAAAGCCTACCGAAAAACCCGCAGAGCAGCATACGGAAAAGCCTGCGGAGCAGCCTGCTGAAAAACCCACCGAGCAACCCGTAGAAACCCCCACCAGCAAGCCAACCCAGGCAGAGCCCGGCAGCACGCCCCTGCCTGTCAGCAGTTTGCGGGCAGAGGGCCGCTACGACCTGCTGGACGCAAACGGTGCCGCCATCAGCATTTTGAAAAAAGGCGAATTTGCAGACATCACCATCTACTTAAGGGATGCCGGCGTTCCGTCCGATGCCGCAGGCCATGTATCGGTTACCATGGAGCGGGATACCTTTGACATGGTTCCCGTGCAAAATGTGCCCGCCTATGACGGCCAGCCTGCCGTGCGCAAGACCTCCACAGGATCAAACGACCTGGTCTTTTCTGTCACCTTCCCCCATGTGCAGTACCTGGGCGAAAAGAATGTGCTGCGCTTTAGCGTTCGCTACAGCGGCCTGAACATCAATGTGCCCAATGTGGACATCACCATCCGCGAGTGCCTGATAGAGGAGCCCCCGGTTATCACCGAAACCCCTGCCCCTGAAGAACCAGGAACACCGGTGACCGATACCCCCACCACCAAGCCCAGTACCGGTGGCACAGACCCAACGGACCCCGATGAACCGACCCCTGAAAAGCCCACCCCTTCCCCCGAGCCGCCCATAGAGAGTACGCTGGCGCTAAAAGGCTATGATGTGCTGGATGAAGGCGGCACCCCCAAGGATACCATCCTGCCAGGGGAAGCCTTTACCCTGATTGTCCACCTGAAGGACAGCATACAAAAGCAGCAGAACAGCACCTTTGCTGCCTTCAACGCCGATGACAACTTTACCGCCAGCGGCTTGCCCCAGGTGGATGTGTTTTCCGCCATGGATGCTCCCCTTGATATGAGCATTACCTTCAGCCAAATGGTCTGGGGCGGCCAGAACAGCACCTTGGAATTAACCCTTAGTTACCAGGACTTGCGCATTTCTGAGACCCTGCGTATCCCTTTAACCCAGGCCAAGGCGCAA
>CAYFSQ010000043.1:2473-8447 GCA_964345895.1 uncultured Oscillospiraceae bacterium | reverse complement strand
TCCACCACCCAACCTGCTGAAAACACCAATACCCCCAAGCCCTCCCCTGGCGGCACCGCTGTCCCCACCCCGGAAGACCCCGACGCCACCCCCATCCCCCTGCCCCAGCCCGTGGTCATGATGACCCGGGGGGATTTAGAACCCGTAAAGCCTGGGCAGGAGTTTACCGTGGACATCTACTTCCTGAACAAGGGAAAGGCTGCCGTGGAGATGCCCGTGGTGTCCTTCACCCCGTCGGAGGGCATGATGCTGAAGGAAAAATCCTCCTCCTTTGTGCTGGAAAAAATCCTCCCCGGTGAAAGCTACAGCCTCAGGCTGCACATGCAGGCCCTCAACGACTTGGCCGCCCAGGTGCAGTATGTGGAAGCCAGCCTCAAGTTTGAGTACGACGCCCAGGGGGTACCCCAGCAGGGCACCGGCCAGGAGCGCATCTTCCTGCCCATGGCCGCCGGTGACAAAATGATCAAAGCCCCCTCTTTGCAGATTGGCCGCACCGACTTTGGCGGCCCCGTACAGGCTGGCCAAACCTTTGGCGTAACGCTGTGGGTGAAAAACAACGGTACCCTGCCCGCCTTTAACCCCGTCGCTTCCCTGACCGCCTCGGAAGCGCTGATGCTGCTGGAAGCCTCCTCCTCCGCCCACCTGAGCACCATTGAGCCGGGCAAGACCGCCACGCTGAATGTCAAAATGCAGGCCAACAGCGAAATACAATCTGCCGCCCAATTCCTGCAGGTGGATTTAAAGTACGACTACCTAGCCGACAAAGGCGCCGAATCCAGCACGCTGAGTGAAAAAAATCACCATCCCCGCCGTCATTAAGGTGAAGCGCGCCGGGGGCGGTGGCGGCGGCAAGCCCCCCATCGAGGCTTCTGTTCCCAACATCATCATCAGCAAGTACGACTATGGCGCAGGCCAGATTGCTGCCGGGGCAGAATTCCCCCTGACGCTGACCTTCCCGCAACACCAGCGCTTCCCAGGGCGTGGAAAACATCATGATGACCCTAGAAACAGGGGAAGGCCTGGCCATCACATCGGAATCAAACACGGTGTATGTGCCCGCCATGGCCCCTGGCGCCGAAGAAACCAAGACTGTCCGCATGCAGGCGCTGCCCGGCACCAAGACCGGCTCGGTATCGCTGAACGTAGGCTTTAAGTACGAATACGTCGCCCAGAGCAAGCGCAGCAACGCCACCCTGACGGAAAAACCATCCATCCCCATCTACCTGCCCGACCGCATGACCATCAACGCCCCCACCGGGCCGGAATCCGTCGTCGCCGGGGAAGAGGCCACCATCAGCATTGCCTACTTTAACAAGGGCAAGGGGGAAATCAGCAACCTGATGGCTGAACTGAAGGGCAATGTGAAGGCCTTAAGCAATGTGCAAACCCCCGGTAACATTGAACCGGGCAAGTCTGGCACCATCGACTTTATCATCACCCCTGAAGAGGAGGGGGTCGCCCAGTTTGAAATCAACCTCAGCTATGAGGACGCTACCGGCGAAACCATCAGCCGCAATTTCCCCGTCAACCTGAAGGTGGAAGGCCTGCCGGAGATGCCTGCCGCCGAGGGGGACATGCCCCCTGAAGAAGAATGGAAGGAAGATGGACAACAGACCCCCTGGTACCTGTATGCCGGCCCCGGTGCGGCGGTGCTGGCGCTGACAGGCCTGGCCCTGCGCAGCCGCAGCAAGAAGAAAAAAATGAAGGAGTTCTCCTTCGACGATGACCTGGGGGACTCTACCCATGCGTAAGCGGGACCTACTGAGCATGTGTCTGCAAAACCTAAGGCGGCGCAAAGCCCGCACCTTCCTGACGGTGCTGGGTGTCATCATCGGCTGCTGCGCCATCATCATCATGATTTCTATCGGCGTGGGCATGAAGGAATCCCAGGAGAAGATGCTGTCCCAGATGGGAGATCTGACCATCATCACCGTAACCCCCGCCGGAAAAAGCAAGCAGAGTGCCAAGCTGAACGACCAGGCCATCCGGGATATGAAGCAGCTGCCCGGCGTTACCCTGGTGACCCCCAAGCTAAGCCCCGACGACGTGCGGGTCAAGGTGGTGGCAGGGCGGGATAAGCGCTATGTGGCGGACTATCCCATGGTGACGGGCCTTGAAAGCAGCGCTCTGGAACCCCTGGGGTACAAACCGCAAAACGGCAAGTACCCTGCCAAAGGGGCAGGGGCTGCCCTGGGCGGTCAGTTCTTTGCCTACTCCTTCGCCGACACCAAGCGCCCCGAGGGCCACAACACGGTGGACCGCTACAGCGCTTACAACATGGACGGCACCCTGGGAGAATTGCCCCAGCCCTACTTTGATCCAACCAAAACACCCCTGGAACTGGTGCTGACCGCCGGGGAAGGCAACAGTGAAAAAAGCCTTACCATGAAGCTGAATCTGACAGGCACCCTGAAGGAGGACAACGGCAAGGGATATGAAACCAGCGAGGGGCTGATTTTGAACATACGGGAACTGAGCAAGATGATCAACGACGTGCGCCGGGCGGCAGGCCTTAAAAAAGCCGACCAGGCCACCTACCAGATGGTGCTGGTGAAGGTAAGGGACATCAGCACCGTGGCCGCCGCAGAAACCGCCATCAAGCAGATGGGCTTTAGCACCATGAGCATGGAATCCATCCGCAAGCCCATGGAAAAGGAAGCCCAGCAAAAACAGATGATGCTGGGCGGCCTGGGCGCCATCTCCCTGATTGTGGCGGCCCTGGGTATCACCAACACCATGATTATGTCCATCTCCGAGCGCACCCGGGAAATTGGCATCATGAAGGCATTGGGATGCTATGTCAAGGACGTGCGCGCCATTTTCCTGCTGGAAGCAGGCTGTATCGGCCTGATGGGCGGTGTGCTGGGCATCATCATCAGCGGCATCCTCTCCATCGCCATGAACCTGCTGCAGGGCGGGGCACAGATTGCCAGCCTGCAGGATGCCATGGCTAAGCTGCAGGATGTGGGCAGCCGCATCTCCGTCATTCCCCTGTGGCTGTTGGGGTTTGCCCTGGTGTTCTCCGTCTTTATCGGCGTAGGCTCCGGCTACTATCCTGCTAATAAAGCGGTGCGTATCTCCGCCCTGGAGGCCATCAAGCACGAGTGATGCAGCCCGGAACACGGGCTGAAAATCCACAACTTTATTCATTGAACCGCACCCGGAGCCTTCCATTGCGTGGGCTCCGGTGTTTTTTTTGTGCCAAGAACACAGAGAAATCGATGGTGAGATGCCCCTTTTATTGACAAGCACTTTGGGTGTGATATGATAAATGCACAACATATAAGGGGGCGCCCATGAAACTGCCTTTGCTTGTACTTGGTCTGCTGGCTGCGCTGCTGCTCCTTGGGATATGGGAAAGCCTGCGGCACCGAAAAAATATCCATCAAATTCCCCTGCGCATTCTGGTTAACGGCACAAGGGGAAAAACCAGCACCACCAGGCTGCTGACGGCTGCCCTGCAAGGGGGCGGCATCAAAACCCGGGGCAAGAGCACAGGCACCGATCCCCGGGAAATACTGCCCGATGGCAGCGAAGTGGAGACCCTGCGCAAAAGGGGTGCCCGCATCACCGAGGTGAAGGGTTTCTTCCGCCGTGCGGTGAAGGACAACGCCCAGGCTGTGGTGGTGGAGTGCATGGCGGTGCACCCTGAAATGCAGTCGGTCTTTGCCCGGCTGCTGGTAAGGCCCACCCACACCATCATTACCAATGCCTGGGTGGACCATGTGGAAGAAATCGGCGCCACCCGGGAGGAAACGGCAGAGAGCCTGAGCTACTCCCTGATACCCGGCACTGTATTGATTACCGATGACGAGGCCTTTTTATCCCGCCCAGGCAGGGTGCCCGGCGACCAGGAGCCATTGCCCGAAAACTATGCGGCCAGGTTTTCCTTTCCCATCTTTGAAGCCAATGTACGCCTTGCCCTGGCAGCCGCCAAGCTATGCGGTGTTAGCCGGGATGCAGCCCTTGACGCCATGCCCTCTGCCCAGCCCGACGCCGGCATGGCAGGCCCCTTCCGCATGGGCAACAGCACCATATTTAACGCCTTTGCTGCCAATGATCCCCTGTCAGCAAAGCAGGCTGCCCAAAGGGTCAGGGCGCATGCCCAGGACGGCGCCCTCACCTTGGTATACAACAACCGTGCTGACCGGGAATACCGCCTGGCCACCTTTTTGCCCGTGCTTAAATCCCTGGAGGATCTGCCCATCACCCTCTATATCGTAGGGGACAATGCTGGAAAGGTAGCACGCTACTTTGGCAAGCGCTTTTCCTTTCCCTGCCTGCCCCTGGATGAAGCCAAACTGCTTGAAGAAGCCTTCTACCAACCACAGCAAACCATTTTAGGCCTGGGCAACACAAAGGGGCCAGGGCACAACATGCTGCGCTACCTGATTGACAAGGGGAGGATTGTATGATTCAGACCGCCGTTATCCTCAGCATTCTTCTTAGCTTCCTTTCCCACGAGTTTTTGGGGCTCTATACCGGAGGCCTCATTTCCGGCGGCTACCTGGCCCTTTACCTGCACCAGCCCCTGCGGCTATTGTCCACCTATCTGGCCGCCCTGGCTGTTTACTTCATCGTTAAGGGTTTAAGCCGCCACCTGATTATCTTCGGCAACCGCCGCTACATGGCCGCCATATTAACAGGCCTGGTGGTGCACTACGCCTTTACCTGGCTGCTGCCCATGCTGCCCCCCTTAAGCCAGGATGTACGTCTCATCGGCTACATCATTCCTGGCCTGATTGCCAACGATATGCTGCGCCAGGGGGTAGTCAAGACCACCTTGGCCTCCCTGTTATCTGCCGCCATGGTGCGCGCCATTCTGATGCTGGGAGGCGTCGCATGAAAGGCCGGGCAAAAATCAACACAGCGCCGCTGTTGCTTGCTTTGCTGCTGCTTCTTGGCGGCGTGGTGGGCAGCCGCCTGCTGGCCACCCAGGAGGAAAACCCCTGGTTTAACATGCAGATGGCTGCTGCCCGGCGCATGCAAAGGGTAGAACAAGTCCTGCTTGACTATGTAAACGAAAACAACATCCCCATCGAGGCGGAGGACATCAACCAAACCGGCCTCATCGGCCCGGAGTGGACCATGATTACCACCTCCCTTGGGCTGCTGGAAGCCAAGCGCACCAGCCTGAGCCCTGACTTTGCCGCGCTGATGGTTGGTTTTTTCCACGAGGCGGGCTTAAAGCCCGGCGACACCATTGCCGTGGGTGCCAGCGGCTCCTTCCCGGGGCTGGGGCTGGCCACGGTGTGCGCTGCCACAGAAATGGGGCTGGACGCCCGCATCATTGCCTCCTTTGGCTCCTCCATGTATGGCGCCACCCGGCCTGAATTGACCTTCCCTAAGATGCTGTCCATCCTCCAAAGGGATAACCTGGTTGAATACGACCTGATCGCCGTGTCCCCCGGCGGGGATGACGACCTGGGCATCGGCCCTTTATACGATGAAACCCCGGAAATCATCATGGGGTTGGTGCAGGCGGCAGGGGTGCCCATCATCAGTGAAGGCAACCTGGCAAGCAGCATACAAAAACGCCTTGTTGCCTTTGGCGATGTAAAGCTGTTTGTCAACGTAGGCGGCGCCAGCGCCAACATGGGTGAAACCGCCGCCGGGGTGGAGTTTCCCAACGGGCTGGTTCTCAATCCGCCCCCCATCCCCGACTCCCCCGTGCGAGGGTTGATTTTTGAATACGCAGCCCGGCAAATCCCTGTGGTTCATCTACTGAACATCCGCGGCCTGGCCCACGACCATGATATGCTCTTTGACCCCGTCCCCCTGCCTGAACCCGGAAAAAGCGGGCTGTACTACCACACCGCCAATAACATGCCAGTGCTGTGGGCTGGCCTTATTGGAGCCCTTTCCGTCCTTGGCCTGGGCCTCCATCAACGCAGGAAAAAAGGAACGGACAGAATATAAAACCAAGGTTTTGAATGGGAAAAAGCTACACAAAGACAGAGCCGTCAGCAGACGG
>CAYFSQ010000043.1:0-2373 GCA_964345895.1 uncultured Oscillospiraceae bacterium | reverse complement strand
TCCCCCTCCACCAGGGAAGTGAACGCAGAAATGCCTGCATAGTTGACCACCGCATCCAAACGGTCTGTATGGCGCAGCAATTCTTCCCGGGCAGCTTGCAGGCTGTCCATATTGCAGACATCCGCCTGCAGGGGCACCACATTGGGTATCAGGGCGAGCTGCGCAAGCTTGTCTTGGTTGGTGCCCACAGCAAATACCTGCCACCCTCTTTGGGATAAGGCGCGCACGCACAATTCCCCCAGGCCGCCGGTGGCGCCGGTAAAAAATACGGTTTTCATGGCATCTCCTCCCTTTGATAGGTGCCGATGCCTACAATATCCTGCTGCCTGCGGGCTTTTTGAAAGCCATTGTAGATGCCCGGCGTCATGACATTTTTGCCCATAAAAATCATAGCCGCCGTCTGCCCGCCATCCAGGGTATAGGCTTCATAACAGCCCTTTTCCAACAGCCTGTCTGCCACAAAGTCCAAGGGAACCCCAGCGGAACGCTTGTTGCGCCCCTCCACCATGATGCCCACAAAATGGCCGGGCCCCACCACCCCCAGGGCGCTGCGGGGCTCAGCATGGGTAAAGCTTTGCCCAAGCCGTTCATCCTTCACCTTGTCTTGAAAGAGGATGGGGCCAAAGGCCAGCACATCCAGCGCGCCCCTTTGCAGGTATTCTGCCCCGCTCACTTCTCCGGGGGTGCGCATCTCCACATGGCCATCTTTAAAGAGGGCCAGCTCGTCCAAGGGCGGTATCTTTGCCACAGGGCGGGTGTAGGTATCCTCGTGCAAAATCTGGCCGTCCCGGATAATCAGCCCGACGCGCTCCTTGTTGTACAGGCGGAAGGAAAAAAAATCGCCGTTCTGGGCGTACACCACCTTGTTGTTTTTTGCGATGTTCTCCGGCCTGTCCTGGGCGCGGGAGGGACGCTTGGCATCGGCAGAGAAGGCGCGGAAATGCTCCTCCCCCCGAAAGCGGATGTCTGCCATAAACCACACCACGGTTTTGCGGCGGTACTTGGCGCTTAAGCGCTCGATCTCCACCCGCAGGGTGGGGGACACGTACAGCCAGCGGCCATTCTCTTCATCCCGGTGGACAAACTCTTTCGCTGTTTGCTGGTCGTCCACCAATAAATAGCCCTCCTCATCAAGGGGCGGCCAGCCGTCAAAGGGCAGGGGCCCCTCCGCAGGCAGGGGGGTGGCAGCAGGCACCGCAGTGGGGTTGTCGGTGGGCAAGGGGGTTAAAGCAGGAGCCTGCCCCGCACCGGGCAGCGCAAACCCCAGCAACAAAGCGGCCAACAGAACAAAGACCCGCCAGCGGGCAACAAGATGTACGTTCATTGGCTTCCTCCTTTTGGTTACATTGATTATACTAAAGCCATGCTACAGGGACAAGGGCTGGTTTCCAAGCCACCCTTAAATCCCTCATGCTCTTTTCTGCGCCGGATTGCTTGCTAATCCCCCGGCCACTGGGTACAATAACAGTGAAACATCTAGGAGGGCAACCATGAGCATTGGTGAAAACATCCACAGGCTACGCAAGGCCAAGGGGATGACACAGGCAGAATTGGCAGAAAAATTAGATGTATCCTTCCAGGCAGTCAGCAGCTGGGAGCGGGGGGAGAATACCCCCGACACCGACAAGCTGCTGCCGCTGGCCTTGGTGCTGGATACCACTGCAGGCGCTCTGCTGGACGGGCAAGGCATGACCTGGCCCTTGCAGGACCGCCTGTTTGATGAGGAGCGCATGTACACCTTTATCCAGTCCGCCGCCCTCAGCCGGAACTTGCCCCAGACCCTCATCGCCCTGCCCTATGCCCGGCAAAACCACCTGGGCCAGGCCCGCAAAGGCAGCGGCAATGTGCCCTACATCAACCATCCGCTGACCATGGTGTGCCACGCCCTGGCCATGGGCATTGATGAGGACGAAGCCCTGGCTGCCCTGCTGCTGCACGATGTGGCGGAGGACTGCGGCATTGCCCCCGAGGACATGCCCGTCAACAAAAGGGTACAGCACATTGTAAGGCTGGTTACCAAAGAGGCTGACAAGGACTATGACGACCCTGCCATGCAGCAGCAATACTACGATGCCATCGCCCAGGACGGCGCCGCCTGCCTGGTAAAGCTGATTGACCGCTGCAACAACTTGTCCATGATGGCAGCCGCCTTCAGCCGGCCCAAATTGGCCAGCTACATGGAGGAGACAGAGCAATATATCCTGCCCTTGATGGAGCAGATTAAGAACACCAGCCCCCAATATAACAATGCCCGTTTCCTGCTGAAGTATCAGATGCTCAGCCTGATGGAAACGGTGAAACGGCTGCTGTAAGGCCGTATGAATAGGGCTGCGCGAATGCTGCGCAGCCCTTTTTAGGTTTTGGATATTCCTT
>CAYFSQ010000042.1:0-15524 GCA_964345895.1 uncultured Oscillospiraceae bacterium | reverse complement strand
CATTTCGTATCGATAATCCAAAATTGAAACGTATTCAAACACTCTAAAATAAGCAAAAAGCCCTGTATTAACAAGGCTTTTCCTGTGGTACCCCCGACGGGACTCGAACCCGTGTTGCCGCCTTGAGAGGGCGGTGTCCTAGACCGCTAGACCACGGGGGCATTTGGCTGGGGAACTAGGATTCGAACCTAGACAATACGAGTCAGAGTCGTAGGTGCTGCCGTTACACAATTCCCCATTGTGATGCGCCACTTTCAAGGCGCTTGAACATTATACTGAACGTGTCCTGAATTGTCAAGAATTTAAAGGAATTTCTTTTCTCTTGTTCACTCTTGTGATATGCTTTGGGAAATGGAGGTGCATATGCTGCTTCATCCCTTTCCCCCTGCTTTCAACAAGGGCAGCCGCGTGCTGATACTGGGTAGTTTTCCCTCAGTTAAATCACGGCAGTATGGATTTTATTACGGGCATCCCCGCAACAGGTTTTGGCCGCTTATAGCCGGTATACTTTCAGAAGCCGTGCCGCAAAGTATTGATGAAAAGAGAGCAATGCTTGCCCGTCACCATATTGCGCTGTGGGATGTCATCCAGAGCTGCGACCTGGCGGGCTCGATGGATCACAACATCAAGAATCCACACCCCAATGATCTGCCTGAATTAATCAAGAAAATACCCATCCAGCGAATCTTGCTGAATGGGCAGTTGGCTAATAAAGAATACCAACGGTATTTTTCAGATATCTCCCTCCACGCTGTTGCGCTTCCTTCTACCAGCCCGGCGAATGCCGCCTGGTCTCTTCAAAGGTTGGAAGAAGCATGGAAACCCTGGCTATTATAGAATATACCTTCGTAAGTCTGTGTGCTTGGCTGCCTTTACATGGTCGTTCACGTACTGGGCGTTAATGTTCAGGTTGATGTCGGGCATTTCGTCTCCACCGGCGTTGAAGGAAATATCCTCCAGCAGCTCCTCAAACACAGCATGCAGGCGGCGCGCGCCGATATCTTCCCCCTCCAGGTTGGCGGTAAAGGCTGCGTCAGCGATGGCTTCCAGGGCTTCCGGCTCAAAGCTCAGGTGCACCTTGTCCACTGCCAACATGGCGCTGTACTGCCTTGTGAGGGCATTGTCTGTCTGGGTCAGGATGCGCACAAAGTCTGCCTTGGTTAAGGATTTGAGGGTCACATGCACAGGAAAGCGTCCCTGCAGCTCAGGAATTAAATCCGTCACCTTGGCCACATGGAAAGCGCCGGCAGCAACAAAGAGGATAAAGTCGGTGCGGATAGCACCGTACTTGGTGTTCACGGTGGAACCTTCCACAATGGGCAGAATGTCCCGCTGCACCCCTTCCCGTGATACATCGGGGCCTGACCCAGTGGCAGAGCGGCCGCAGATTTTATCAATCTCATCAATGAACACGATGCCATGTTCCTCCGCCCTGCGGACGGCTTCTTCTTTCACAGCGTCATCGTCTATCAGCTTGGAGGCTTCCTCCTCCAGGAGGATTTTGCGGGCCTCCTTCACCTTCATATGCCGCACCTTGGTGCGTTTGGGCAGCATGCCCCCCATCATATCGCCAATGCTGATGGCACTGCCCCCTAGTTCCAACTGGGGAGCGCTTTCCTCCACCTCCACATCCACCTCGTGGTCCTCCAGCAGGCCTTCCCTGAGCTTAAGCAGAATCTCATTGCGCTTGCCGCTGATGCGAAGCTGCTCCTCCTGGGAGGGGGCGGGCTCATCTTTGGGCTTGCCCAACAATACGTCGATGGGGTTTTGTACTTTTTTAGGTGCAGGGTTCACCAGAATGGACACCAGGCGATCCTCTGCCATGACCTCGGCACGGGTACGCACTTTGTCCTGATGCTCGTTTTTAACCAGGCGATAGGCGTTCTCCGCCAAATCGCGGATGATGCTTTCCACATCCCTGCCCACATAGCCCACTTCGGTAAACTTGGTGGCTTCCACCTTAACAAAGGGGGCGTTGACCAGTTTGGCCAGGCGGCGGGCAATTTCTGTCTTGCCAACGCCGGTGGGGCCAATCATCAGGATGTTTTTCGGGTAGATTTCCTCCCGCATCTCTTCCGATACCCGGGAACGGCGGTAGCGGTTGCGCAGGGCGATGGCCACGTTTTTCTTGGCATCATCCTGGCCGATGATATATCGATCCAGTTCCCGCACCACTTCGCGGGGCGTCAATTCTTTGATCATACGTCCTCCACAGAGATGTGGTCGTTGGTAAATACGCAGATGGATGCGGCGATATGCAGCGCTTTTTCGGCGATATCCCGGGCGGATAAATCTGTATTCTGAACAAGGGCCCGGGCTGCTGCCATGGCATAGTTACCGCCGGAACCAATGGCTGCAACGCCATCATCGGGGCTGATAACCTCCCCCGTGCCGCTGATAATCAGCATGGCGCTTTCGTCGGCAGCAATCAGCATGGCATTCAGTTGACGCAGGGCTTTATCGCTGCGCCAATCCTGGGCAAGGTTAACGGCAGCCCGCTCCAGGTTGCCGCCTGTCTGCTGCAGTTTTTCTTCAAACCGCTCGCTTAATGTAAAGGCATCGGCAACAGAGCCTGCGAAACCCACCACCACCTTGCCGCCGTAGATGCGGCGCACTTTGGTGGCGGTGCTTTTAAAAATGGTGTTTTCTCCCATGGTAACCTGTCCATCCCCTGCGATGGCGGTGTGGCCGTTACGGCGAACGGCACAGATGGTGGTTCCCCTTAATTGACTGGCCATACTCCCTCTTTCTTCGCCAACTCCTCAGCGAAAACGTCAATCTGCTGCAAGGCGTTCTCTGATAGCTTCAGATACCTTTGCTCCTTGCCTTTGATTCTCTCCTTCAAGCTGTCCATGATGCCAAAGTTGATATGCATGGGCTGAAAATTGCGGTTGCTTTGGGATACATAGCGCCCCAGGGCCCCCAGGGCTGTGGTGGTGGGAAATACAAGGGGTTCTTCGCCCCGCATGCTCCGCGCCAGGTTGATGCCGGCTACCATGCCGCTGGCGGCGCTTTCTACATAGCCTTCTACTCCTGTCATCTGTCCGGCAAAGTAGAGCCTTGGACGCCCGATTACCTGGAAGGTGCTGTCCAGCATGCCAGGGCTGCTAAGGAAGGTGTTGCGGTGCATCACCCCATAGCGGGCATACTCTGCATGTTGAAGGCCGGGAATCAGGCCAAACACCCGCTTTTGCTCGGGGAAGGTCAGGCGGGTTTGAAAGCCCACCAGGTTATACAGGGTGTTGGCAGCATCATCCTGCCTTAATTGCAAAACCGCAAAGGGCATTTTGCCTGTGCGGGGGTCAACCAGCCCGATGGGCTTCATCATACCAAAGGCAAGGGTCATGCGCCCTCTCTTCGCCATGGTTTCCACCGGCATGCAGCCTTCAAAGACCTTGCTGTCTTCAAACCCGTGGACGGGCACGGTGTTGGCTTCAAGCAGGGCATCCACAAACCGATGATACTCTTCCTCCGTCATGGGGCAGTTGAGGTAATCATCCCCCCTGCCGTAGCGGGAGGCGCGGAAAATAATATCCATGTCCAGAGATTCCTTGGTGACAATGGGCGCTGCAGCATCGTAGAAGTGCAGCAGCCCCGCTTCGGGCATGGCGGCAATGGCTTGCGACAAAGCGTCAGAGGTTAAGGGCCCTGTCGCAATGATGGCGGGGCTTAATGGGATGTCTACCACCTCTTCCTCCACCACGGTGACCAAGGGATGCTGCTTTATTAGATTCGTAATGGCGCCGGAAAATTTATCCCGGTCTACAGCCAGAGCGCCGCCAGCGGGCACCCGGGCCAGATCTGCGGCCTGAATAATCAGCGATCCCATGCGCCGCATCTCTTCCTTTAAAAGCCCTGCGGCGTTTTGCAGCCTGTCAGAGCGCAGGGAGTTGCTGCACACCAGTTCAGCAAACAAATCGCTTTCATGGGCGGGAGATTTTTTGCCCGGTTTCATGTCGTACAGCAGAACGGGAATACCCCGCCTAGCAAGCTGCCAGGCGGCTTCGCAGCCTGCAAGCCCTGCGCCGACAACTTGGACAGTATTATTCGTCATCTTCTTCAGGGGCCACATAGGGTTCGTGGTGGCGGCAGGTTTCATTGGCGCAGATTTTCAGCGTTTCGCCCTTCTTGCGGTGTTTGAGGGTCATGTAGGTGCCGCAGACGGGGCATTTGTCGTTCAGCGGTTGCTCCCAGGAGACAAAGTCGCAGGCGGGATAGCTTTCACAGCCATAGAACTTGCGGTTTTTCTTGCTGATTTTTTCCAGCAGGCGGCTGCCGCACTTGGGGCAGTTCGCATCGATATACTTAAGAATTGGCTTGGTGTTACGGCATTCAGGGAAGCGGGGACAGGCCAGAAAACGACCATAACGCCCCATCTTGTACACCATCATGGCGCCGCAAACATCGCAGGGAATGTCGCTGACCTCGTCCTCAATGACGATTTTTTCCATGGTTTCTTCAGCTTTATTCAACATGGTTTCAAAGGGTGGGTAGAAGGTGCGCAGAACATCCTTCCAGTTCTTCTTGCCTTCCTCCACCTCGTCCAGCTGCTTTTCCATGCCGGCGGTAAACTCCACATCCACAATGGGGTCGAAGTGTTCCTTCATGATGTCGGTGACAATGATGCCCAGTTCCGTGGGAAACAAGCGCTTCTTTTCCCTGGAAATGTAGCCCCTGGCGATGATGGTGGCAATGGTGGGTGCGTAAGTGGAAGGACGGCCGATGCCGTTTTCTTCCAGGGTGCGCACCAAGGAAGCTTCGGTATAGCGGGCGGGGGGCTGGGTGAAATGCTGCTCCGTCGTTACCTCCTGCACAGGCACCTTGGCCCCTTCCTCCACAACTGGCAGGGGGGACATCTTGCTTTCCTCCCCATCATCCTGGCTTTCTTCGTAAAGCGCAGTAAAGCCCGGGAACACCTTGAACTCGCCATAGTAGCGCAGGGACACATCCTTAGCGGCAAACTCCGCCGTCAGGGTTTTGTAGAGGGCTTCCGTCATCTGGCTGGCAACGAAACGATTGTATATTAATTTGTACAGCTGCATCTGTTCCCTGGTGAGGGAATCTTTGATGCTCTCTGGTGTACGGGACACGTCGGTGGGGCGGATGGCCTCATGGGCATCCTGCGCACCGGCACGGCCCTTGTACTCGTTAGGTTTCTTGGGCAGGTAGCCGCTGCCGAAGGTTTCGGGAATGTAGGCGCGCACCTGCTGCAGCGCTTCATCGCTGACGCGCACCGAGTCGGTACGGATGTAGGTAACCAAGCCCGTTAAGCCGCCTGTTTTTAGCTCCACCCCTTCGTAGAGCTGCTGCACCACCTGCATGGTGCGGGCAATGGTAAAGTTTAATTTCCGGCTGGCTTCCTGCTGCATGGTGGAGGTGGTAAAGGGCGGCGCGGGAGACTTTTTCTTTTCCTTCTCCTTCACCGAAGCGACGGTAAACTCGCTTGTTTCGATCAGCTTCTTGGCCTTGTCCGCTTCCTTGGCGCTGGTGATCTTGGCTTTCTTGCCCTTGATGGTATGCAGCCGCGCCTTATACGGCGATTTGCGGCCCTTCTCGTTTTTTAACTGGATGTCGGCAAACACGTCCCAGTATTCTTCGGGAATGAAGCTGTCGATTTCCTGCTCCCTGTCCACAATCAAGCGGGTTGCGACGCTCTGCACGCGGCCGGCAGACAAGCCCTTGCGCACCTTTGCCCACAAAAGTGGGCTGATTTTATAGCCCACAAGGCGGTCCAATGCACGGCGTGCCTGCTGGGCATCCACCAGGTCCATGTCGATTTTTCGCGGGGCTTTCACCGCCGCCGACACTGCTTTTTTGGTGATTTCGTGAAACTCAACGCGGCAGGGGCTGGTTTCGTCCATCTTTAAAATATGGGCGAGGTGCCAGGAAATGGCTTCGCCCTCCCTGTCCGGGTCAGTGGCGAGGAAAATCTTTTTCGCGCTTTTTGCTTCCTTGCGCAGCTTGGCAAGAATCTCTCCCCGGCCATGGATGGTGATGTACTTCATGGAAAAATCATTGTCGGCATCCACACCGATCTGGGACTTTGGCAAGTCCCGTACATGGCCTTGGGATGCCTCAATTTTATAGGTTCTGCCCAGTATTTTGGACAGCGTCCGCGCCTTGGCGGGAGATTCTACGATGACGAGGGTTTTTGTTTTTTCAGCCAAAATGATAACTCCTTTGGTTCAGGGTTTTGCTTGATGCAGGCGGTATTGCCGCCCGGGCAGGGTGTCGGTAATACCCTGCATTTCCAGTATAACCATCTGGGTGTTCAGCTCTGACGCAGACAGCCCCGTATGAGACAAGAGGGAATCAAAGCTTTGGGGCTCGCCGCATAGGGCATCATATATCCTCTGTTGGATATTTGTCAAATCTGGCAAGGGAAGTTCAAGGGGCAGGGCAAGCTGCTCCTCCCTTTGGTCCCAGCCCATATCTTCCAGAATATCCTGGGCACAGGTGGCAAGGCGGGCACCTTCCCGCAGGAAACGGTGGGGCACCATGCTGCCGGGGGAATCCACCGGGCCGGGCAGGGCGAACACCTCCCGCCCCTGGGCCAGGGCATGGCCCACGGTAATCAGGGTGCCGCTTTTCTCCCTCGCCTCTATTAAAAGAACGCCTTGGGAGAGACCAGATACAATGCGGTTACGGAAGGGAAAGTGGTATGCCAGGGGCTGGGAATGAGGGGGCAGTTCGCTGATGACAGCGCCGCCAGACTGTACAATCTGTTCTGCCAAGGGCCCATGGTCCCGCGGGTACAGGTTATAAAGGCCCGAGCCCAGCACCGCGATGGTGCGTCCCCCGGCATCCAGGGCGCCTTGGTGGGCAGCATGGTCGATGCCATAGGCCAGGCCGCTGACGATGGTCACCCCCTGGCTTGCCAAATCCCGGGCAATGCCCCGGGCTTGCTCCCGTCCGTAGCGGGTTTCCCGCCGTGAGCCGATGATGGCCAGTGCTTTTTCCTGGGGTGAAGCCATGGTGCCCCTGTAGAAAAACAGGTCAGGCGGGTCGATAATTTCCTTCAGCAGCTGCGGGAAGACAGCTTCCTCCTGAAATAGTACCTGAATATGGGAGGAAGCGAGGGTTTGTTCCAGGGCATCCAGGCCTTCTCGTTTTAACTGGGCCAACTCTTCATAGGCTTTGGGCCCTACCAACTGTTGGAAGGAAATGCTAAAACCCTCAAAGGCCTGGCAGGCGCTGCCGGCGTGCTGAAGGAGCCGCGCCTTGCCCTTATAGGTGAGGCTGTCACTAAAAGCAAGCCATAGCCTGCACCGCTGGTCGTTGGTGTACATCAGTTGCCTGCCCCCCAATACTTGGCGTCAATCATGCGGAATTGCACCGCCTCGGCGATGTCGGGCAGGGTGATCTCCTCCTGCCCCTTCAAATCGGCAATGGTGCGCGCCACCTTGATGATGCGGCCATAGGCCCGCATGCTCAGGCCATACTTTTTCAGCGCTGCGTGGAGAAATTGGGTGGCCTCCTCCTGCATGCGGGCAAAGCCCTCGATGTGTTTGTTGGTCATCTGGGCGTTGGAGCGTATACCCGCCATTGCAAAGCGTTGCTGCTGCAGGGTACGGGCTGCCACAACCCGCTGGCGCACCGTGGCACTGCTTTCCCCTGAGGGTGTCCTGACAATATCCTCCACCGGTACAGCATCTACCTCCACCTGGATGTCGATGCGATCAAGCAGGGGGCCGGAGATACGGTCCAGGTACTTGCGGATATCGTGGCTGCCGCACCGGCAAGCCCGCACCCGGCTGCCATAGTAGCCGCAGGGGCAGGGGTTCATGCTGGCAATCAGCATACACCGCGCCAGATACTGCATATGGGCTTTCACCCGGGATACATTGGCCACACCATCCTCCAGGGGTTGACGCAAGGCTTCCAGCACCCTGCGGGGGTACTCGGGCATTTCATCCAGAAACAACACCCCATTATGGGCCAGGGATACTTCTCCCGGCTTGGCGTTGACGCCGCCGCCGATGAGGGCTGCGGCAGAAGCGGTATGGTGGGGCGTGCGGAAGGGACGTGCTGTCATCAGCCCCGTGCCGGGAGGCAGCTGCCCCGCCGCGCTGTAGATGCGTGTGGTTTCAAAGGCTTCTTCCATGGTCATCTGGGGCAAAATGCCGGGCAGACACCGTGCCAGCATGGTTTTGCCGCTGCCGGGTACGCCGACAAACAATAGGTTATGCCCTCCGGCCGCTGCTACTTCCAGGGCTCGTTTGGCAGCATGCTGGCCGTAAACCTGGCTTAGATCCATCTGGGGTTCCTGATGATCAAGGCACTCCTGATAGCCCTTCTGCTGCTGGGGCAAGATGGGCATTTGCCCAGACAGGTGCTGGGCCGCTTCATACAAGGTTTTGGCGGGATAGACCTCCATGCCGCTTACGGCTTCCACCTCCGGTGCGTTTTGAAAGGGCAGCAGCACCTTGGTAATGCCCCGCTCCCTGGCGGAAATCACCAGGGGCAGCACCCCCTGGACAGGAATCAAACGACCATCCAGGGCCAGTTCGCCAAGCAGCAGGGTGTCGTCCAGCCCATAGGTTTTCAGCTGCTGGGTTGCCTGAATGATGGCAATGGCTATGGGCAGGTCGAACACCGTGCCCTCCTTGCGCAAATCAGCAGGCGATAAATTGACGGTGATATGCCCGTAGGGCATGGCAAAGCCGCTGTTCTTCAGCGCCGCCGTTACCCTGTCCCGGCTTTCCTTGACGGCGGTATCCGGCAGACCCACCATGGAAAAAATAAACTGGTTGCCCCCGGACACATAGGCTTCCACAGCCACCGGTTCTCCCTCGATGCCCACCAGGGCAAAGCAAAGCGTGCGCGCTAACATAGCCCCTCCTTAATACCAGATGCCCGGGAACCAGCGCATCAGGTCCAGCCACCAGGTGGCGACCCGCGCGCCGCTGACATAGGGATAAAAGCCCAGGAACAGCAGCCCGGACACGGCCATCAGGCCATAGGACAGATACCTGATTTTTTCACCGAAGCGATCCTCCAAAACATCCATGATGTAGGACGTAGCCAGGATGATGAAGGGCACCGATGGGAAATAATGGTAGATATAGGTACCCCTTGGCACCAAAGCCCAGGGCAGGTACTGGGCCAGGAAGGCGATGAAGATCAGCCCCGGCCGCATATCCTGCATAGCTTTGGTTTCAAGCTGTGGGATGCCTGCCCGTATCCGGCGGCGCACAAGGATATAGAGGGCGGCCAGCAGGGCAATCAGCCCCGTCCACCAGACAGCAGGGTTGCCAAAGGCGAAAATGGTGCTGCCGGTATTGCCGATGCGGCTGGACGAATAGTACCACATGGGTTTTTGTGACACAGGCCACATGTACCAGGGCGAATAGTAGGGATGATCCATCCCTAAGCCCGGCGTAGCATGGTAGCTCAGCATATGCTGCCCTGACTTGATCACCTTGCCGATGGTAAGCCCCCCGGGGGTGGCTACATAAACCGGGTAGTAGGACAGGTAGTAGATCAGCAGAGGCACTGCCACAAAGAACAGAAGGCACCATAACAGCGTATACACGGCACGTTTTTGCCATTTGTGGGCGGCTGCCCTTTCGTGGGGTTGCTCTTCCTCAGCCGGGACAGCCTGCGCCGCCTGGCTTTGCGCCATGCGCCGGAAGAAGGACCAGAAGAACATGATGCCCAGCCCCACCCCGGCATAGATGCCCGTCCACTTGCTGGCAACAGCCAGCCCCATAAAAAGCCCGCTCAGCCCGAGGGGCACCAGGGTCTTTTTAAAGGGGGTGTTGTGGTAATCCATGAGCACATACTTGAACATATAATAGGTAGCCCAGATGATAAACAGCGTCACGAAGGAGTCGATGGTGGCGATGCGGGTCTGGGCGAAGTGCATACAGTCAAAGGCCATCAGCAGCAGGGCAAGCAGAGCCGCATGGCGGCGCTTGGTAAACAGCCGCCCCATCAGGTACATGCCGGGCAGCATGAACACCCCTGCCAATGCCCCCGCCAAACGCCAGCCAAAGGGTGTCATCCCGAAGATGGAGATGCTCAGGGTCATCAACACCTTGCCCAGGGGCGGATGGGTGGTTTCGTAGATGCTGCTGGGTTCCAGGCCGCGTAAGCCGTTCAGCTGCTCGTAAGCGGTGCGGGCATGGTAGATTTCGTCAAAGTACATGGAGTTGTACCAGCTGGGCTTGTCAAGAAGGGTGTCCTGCTCGTCGAAAAGGGCAGCGCCCCCGTCGCTCAGCAGGGTGGGCTGCAGGTATTCCCCCGTTTCGCTGTCCATCAACTTCATTTCCATCAGCGTCAGCCCAATGTTATCTGCCGTTATTTTGACATAGCGGCCGGAATGCTCAACATGGATGCCGGTAAACTTGTTGGGGTCATCTCCCGGCTGAGGGGTGTTCTGGTATTTCCAGGCAAAGCAAGTGCCCGGCTTGACATCGGCGGGGGTAACAACCATGTCCTCCAGGGTATTTCCTGTGGAAATGGTAAAGCGCCACTCATTCCAGTGGATGCCGGGGTAGTAGACAATGTTGAAGGAGCGGCTTTCTCCAAGGTCTACCAGCACTTCATCCTGGGCATCGCTGGACACCCAGGGGTTCTGAGGCGCTACGGCAGAACCCAGGTTAAAGAGGGCTAAAGCCCCATACAGCAGGGTGATGGCTAATATGATAAACCAGTCTGCCCGGGTAACTTTCTGCCGTTGATAGGGGTGTTTCAGCTGCATAAGAGCCGTGGGAACAGGCGGTTCCACCTCCGGTATCGGACGGGTAACCTTCAGGGGGCTTACCTGATACCCTTGAGCGGTACACACGAAGCCCAGGTACAGGGCATAGCCTGTCATCACAAGGCTGAGGGCGGAAAGCATATATTCCAGCACCGCAGAATCGCTGGCAATCTGGTGCAAAGGCGCATCCAGATGCCCTTCCACCCCGCCGATACGGGCACCCCGATCCAGCACCACGCCAACGTTGAGGAACACCACGACGGTCAGCAACAGCAAAAGAACCAGGATACGCTTATCCCGCCGCAGCACATAGGCCAGCATCAATAAAAGCAAAGCAGGGAACAAATATCTTTCGTGCATCATGGTGCCCAGGGTGCAAAAGGCTATCAGCACCACAGCCCCCAGCAGGGGCAGCAGGCGTACATCCCGCCCTCTTACATACTGCCAGGTAACGACAGCGAAGGAAGAGAGCATCATCAGATACCCCGCCAGGTCCAGGTGTACAGGCGCTGCCAGCAGCACCACAAGGGGCACCGCCATGATGCCAAGGCTTGAGAAGGCGATTGCCCTCTCCCCCTTCTCTTTGGGCAGGGAAGGCTTGTGGCGCAGGGTATACACGATAAAAGGCAGCAGTATACTAAGGCTGCCCAGCAGTTTCAGCAGGAAGGGTGCAGCCTTGTCCATCATCGACCAATTAAGCTCAAAGAGGAAAAATAAATTGGTGGCGTTGACGGTGGCACGGTCATAGAAGGTCATGGTGCCGGTGTAGAGCTTAAACAGCCAGTCAAAGCCCTGTTCCTTCAGGGAAAAGGGGATGACGATGACCAGGGCAGCAAGCAGCGCCAGGCCCACGCCCATCAGCATGTCCTTGACCTTGTTTTGATCCTTCCGCCAGACAAAATCGGCGGCGATGGCCACGGCACCAAGGGGCCCGAACATCAGCGCCTGGGGCTTCATCAGCACCGCCACCACATAGAGGGGCAGCGCTAACTTCCAGTTGCCCTTGATGGCATAGCGCACCACCAGCAAGATGAACAGAGCGGTCACGCTGTCCACCTGACCCCAGGCTGCGCCTGTCAGGATGGTGAGGGGGTTAAAGGCATACAGGCCTGCCAGCAGCACCGCATTGCGGCCGCTGGCACCTGCTTCCATTGCCCATTTATACAGCAAATAAACGGCTGCCAAATCGCACAGGATGGGCGGCAGTTTCACCATCCACTCCGTTGCGCCAGTTCCCAGCAGCTTGCCCAGCATGCCCAAAGGCCAGAGGACCAGCATGTACCCCGGCGGGTAGTCCGAGTGCATCTCGGTATGGTAAAACAGCGCAGGCCCTACTTCCGCCATGCGGTTGGACCAGGCGGTAAAGCAGCCAATGTCCACGCTGTAGCCCGGCACCAGCAAGGCTACCACCAAGCGCACCAGCAAGGCTGTCAGCATCAGCACGCCAACACCTGTCAAATCCCTCTGGTTGTCAAGAAGGCTGTTTCCCTCAAGGCTTTGGGCTTTGCGGGCCATCAGGTATGCGGCCAATGTATAGAGCAATACAACGGCAATCAGCAAAGGCCATGCCGGCGACTGCCCAACCTCGGTTTCCATCACTGGCTTAGCAGGTGCTGCTTCCTTGGTGTACCAGGTGTTGAGGACCGCTTCCTCCGGCACAGTTTTAACGGGGTAGAGTTTTACATTATCAAAGGAGGCGGTGCCCAGGCTTTCGCCGCTGTAGCCGCCCAGGCGGGCGTACACGGTAATTTCCCGCTGATTTTCCCCTGTCATGCCATAGGTTTTGATATGCTGCCATCCATCCGATGTGTAGACACTCTCTGAAAAGGCATACACCCCGGCAACAGAAAGGTTGGCCCCCCGCCCTTCGCTGGCATCGGCCTTGATATCCCCTTCCAGGCAATAGATGGTATCAGGCTGCACCTGTACCACTTGGGCAAAGCGGGCGTCATTGCCCCCCCGGTTGGTCAGGGTAACGCCTTTGCCTTCCTTGCCCTCCCCCACTTCAAACAGGGTGACGCCGGGGGACAGCACATAGGCTTCGGTGGCCCAATCCTGGGGCAGCCCTTCCCCGGTGATGATTTCAAAATCGCTGTTTTTTAAGAGGTTGATGTCATAGACAATGTTTGCATTCTTCTTGGGAATAAATGAAAAAGCCAAGGCCGCCAGCAAGGCCAGGGCGATAAAAAGAATTCGTAATTTTCTTCTGTTTGTCATGATGGATTGCCTTTCAAATACAATACCCCTGCCCTGGTAATTTCGATGATGTCAAAGCGCATGGGCGGCTTTGTGCCATGCTTTTGCGCGTACTGCCGCGCGGCGGAGCGTACCCGGCGGCGCTTGTCATCATCCACTGCACCCAAGGCTTCCGTTAATCGCGCCGCAGGGCGGTACTTCACCTCAATAAAGCAGGTGATGTTCCCCTCCCGGGCGATGATGTCTATTTCCCCTTCCTTGCCCCGAAACCTTGTCTCCAATACCTGGATGCCCATCTGCTTGAGATAAGCGCAGGCAATCGCTTCTCCCTCGAGGCCGGCAGCGTAATGATTACTCATATAAAGTTTGCAATAAAACTCTTTCTATGGATTGGGCAGGGACCAAAGTCCCTCAAGGCTTGGGTATGCACTTTTGTGCCGTATCCCTTGTTGGAAAGGAAACCGTACTGGGGGTACTTGTCATGCATCTCCCGCATTTCCCTGTCCCTGATAACCTTGGCAACAACGCTGGCCGCCGCAATGGAGTAGGACAGGGCGTCCCCGTGGATGAGGGATACCTCCTGGCCGCTGAGGCCCAGGTTCTCCATGGCGTCCAGCAAGTAAACCTCTGCCGGGCAACCCTGAGCCGCTCTGCGCATGGCGTTGCGGGTAGCGTTCAGGATGTTGACGCGGTCGATTTCCTCCGGCTCTGCCCGGCCGATGCCCACAAACAGGGCATGTTGCATAATCTCCTCGAACACCAATTCACGGCGTTTTTCGGATAGTTTTTTTGAATCATCCACCCATTCAATCAAGGGTTCGGGGGGCATGATGACGCAGGCAGCCAGCACGCATCCCGCCAGGGGGCCCCGCCCCACCTCATCCATGCCGGCGAAGGGAATGCCTGATTGCCAGTAGATGCTGTCCCCCGCTGTCAGCAGCTGAAGGCGCTCTGCGCGTTTCTTTGTCATAGGTTGCCCCCGGGTGTTTCCATGGTGATGCGGGCAATGCGCCCGTCACGAAACTCCGTCAGCACGGTGGTTACCGCCCGGTCGATATCACACGCTGCGCCGGGCAGCAGGAAACCCCGCCCACGGCAGATGGCCTCCAGAAGAGCCTGGCCCCGCAGGGTATCATCCTTCACCTTGTAGCGTTCACAGACAGCCTGAGGCGCAATCAGCATCAGTTCATCCAAAAGGCTGATGCACAGGGCATATACATCCAGCACCTGATCCCGTATGGCGGCGATGTATGCAAGCCTTTGCGCAGCCTTTTTATCATCCAGCTTGGGCCACAGCATGCCGGGGGTATCCATCAATTCCAGGTAGGGATCTATCTTCACCCACTGGGTAGCACGGGTCACGCCGGGGCGATCCTCCGTCTTTAAGGGGGCACGGCCTGCCAGGGTATTGATCAGGGTGCTTTTGCCCACATTGGGCACACCGATTACCATGCAGCGGATGGTCTTGCTGAAACCCCGCTGTTTTGCCCTGTCCAGCACCTCGGACACCGCCATTTTAATGGCAGGCACCACCTGCCGCACGCTTTGCTTTTTGCTGGCCTCCAAGGGAAGGACGGTAATGCCATCCTTTGCGAAATGTTTAAGCCACTGAGGGGTCACCTGGGGGTTGGCCAGGTCTGCCTTGTTCAGCAGTAATATACGCTGTTTATGGGCGCACAGAGCATCCAGATCCGGGTTGCGGCTGGATAAAGGGATGCGCGCGTCGCACAGCTCGATCACCACGTTGACGCGGGAAAGCTGCTCAGTTAGCTGTCGTTTTGCCTTGGCCATGTGTCCAGGGTACCAAGTTATCATGGGCACTCCTTCCATAATAAGGAAACTTCAAAACTCAAAATAGCATGATGCCATGAAAATTGCAAGATAAGCGCTTGCCCTTTAGGGTTCATCCGGCATGTTTTACAATGCGGAAGGCGGGCAATAAAATACGCCCCATAAGAAGGCGCACAAGGATGAACAAAACTTTGCTTTGTCAGCAAGGGAAGAAACATGCTGCTTCTCAACTCAGGCTTTCCACCAGGCGGGTCAGGTTGGCCGCCCCCAGCACAAAACCGTGGGAATTATCCAGAGTATAGTCCGCGCAGGAGCGGTAGTAGCCGATGCGCTGGTTGTACTGGGCAATGACATCCTCATGGGTGCCCCCTTCTAAGGTGGGGCGCCTGTCCAGCTTGATGTCGGACAGAATCTGGTCGATGGGGCGGTCGATATGAATGATAACGCCGTGGTTGAGCATCAACTGGACATTTTCTTTTACCGTAGGCAAGCCGCCGCCGGTGGATACGATGCATGGTTCATCTTCCACCAGAGACATCAGCACGCCGGTTTCTGCATTGCGAAAAAAAGCTTCGCCAAAGGCGGCGAATATTTCGTTCACTGTCATGCCCATCATTTCACTGACCTTTTGGTCTGTGTCCACAAAGCGCAGGTTCAGGTTGGCAGCAAGCTTCTTTCCCAGGCTGGTTTTGCCGCCCCCCGCCATTCCAACAAGAAAAATATGCATCGGTATCATCAACACACCTCCTAAGCATACATATCTTCGGATTCAGCGATTGTAACTGTTTGGAACAGTATACCATAGCGATGTTTATTCCGCAATAAGGTGCCT
>CAYFSQ010000041.1:0-16214 GCA_964345895.1 uncultured Oscillospiraceae bacterium | reverse complement strand
TTTTTCATTTTGCTTCCTCCTTTACAGCTGGACGCATTTGATACACACATTATATCCCTATTCAGAGGCGATAACAATAGCAATTGTATGGCGAAATGTAACAAAGCGGTTACAAAAGGCGTTGTTTACAATTCGTTTGGGTCTTTGGAGCCTTTATTTAGTCTCGTCCTTTTTTGTTCCGCTGTAGGAGCGAAGGTTGAGCAACGCAATCGCCTGGGAGATGGTTTCAACAGGGTGCAGGGTGATTCCTTCTGGAACGGCCGTCTTGCCAGCGCGCTCCTTGGGGCAGATAATCTGGGTGAAGCCTAGGCGATGACATTCTGTGATACGCCTTTCCAACTGCGGGACAACCCGCACCTCTCCGGCGAGGCCAACCTCGCCAATGGCCGCCAGATCCAGCGGCATGGGGCGATCAGACAAGGACGAGGCTACAGCCAGGCATAGTGCCAGGTCGGCAGCAGGCTCGTTCAAAGACATTCCCCCGGCTACGTTTATAAATACATCCTGGTTATACAACCGCAAACCTGCACGCTTTTCAAGCACCGCCAGCAACAGGGCAATGCGGCCATAGTCTGCACCGTTGACGGTGCGTCGGGGCGAGTTATAGAAAGATTGGGACACCAATGCTTGAATATCAATCAACATGGGGCGGGAGCCTTCCATGGCGCAAAATACCACTGACCCCGATGCTCCCCTGGCCCGTTGGGACAGCATGGTTTCTGAGGCGTGCTCAACGGGCAGCATGCCTTTTCCCGTCATTTCAAATACACCCAGCTCGTTGACTGAGCCATAGCGATTCTTCACTGCGCGCAGCAAACGGTACTCCCGCTGGTAGTCTCCTTCAAAGTACAGCACCACATCAACCATATGTTCCAGTACCCTGGGCCCGGCAATAGAGCCTTCCTTGGTCACGTGGCCTACCAACATAACGGCGCACCCGGATGTTTTGGCAAAGCGCATCAGCTGGGAAGCGCATTCCCGCACTTGACTGACAGAACCCGGTGCGCTGGCCATCTCAGGGCGGTATACGGTCTGAATGGAGTCGATGACAACATAGTCTGGCTGTATCTCATTTAATTTCGATTCAATGGCATCCATGGCATTTTCCGCAAGTACCAGCAGGCTTTTTTGCGCCGCACCTAGGCGGACTGCACGCATTTTAATCTGCCGTGCACTTTCCTCCCCGCTGACATAGAGCACCTTCTTTCCGTTTTCCGAAAGATTGGCACAGATTTGCAGCAGCAGTGTGCTCTTTCCTACCCCTGGCTCGCCGCCAATCAGCAGCAGGGAGCCCTCTACAATGCCGCCCCCCAGCACCCTGTCAAACTCGTCGATGCCGGTGCGGGTATGGATTTCCACTCCCGCTTCTACTTCAGATAGCAGCTGGGCTTGGGCACCGGTGCCGCCTTGCCGCTTGTTGGGCTTTGTTACGGCTTCTTCCTGGCGGACAGTTTCTTCCATGCTGTTCCACTGTTCACATCCAGGGCATTTACCATACCAGCGGGAGGACTCATATCCGCAGACGGAACAAACAAACAGCGATTTTGCCTTGGCCATACAATCTCCTTCATGCACAAAGCCCTACCAACTGAAGGCTTTCCTGTGATATACTTCATTCTACCATATATATGGGGAGGACACCATGAAAAAGGGAACCTGCTACATCGTAGGGGCTGGCGACTTTACCCCCTGCCAGCTAAAACCTCAGCCCGGCGATCTGCTGATTGCAGCGGACGGCGGATATGACAGCCTGAAGCTTCATGGAGTGAAGCCCGACTTGCTGCTGGGCGACATGGACTCTCTATCCAGCATCCCGCGCCATATCCCCCGGATGGTGTTCCCGAAGAAGAAAAACGACACCGATGTGTCGTTGGCAATAAAGGTTGGTATAAAAAAAGGATATTCGCATTTTGCTCTTTATGGCATCAGCGGTGACAGGCCAGATCACTTTTACGCCAACATGCAGCTGATGGTCAACTTTGCCCGTCAAGGCTTTTCTATGCGCGCCGTGTTGCCTGAAGGGGTTGTTTACGCCCTCCACCAGGGCATGATGATGATTTCAGCGCCCCCGCAAACCACCATTTCCCTTTTCTGCCCCGAGGGAACAGCAGAGGGGGTTTTTACTGAGGGTCTTCTGTACCCCCTGAAAAACGCCACATTGACAAGCGATTTCCCCCTGGGTGTCAGCAATGAAACGATTGCAAGCCATGGGATGGTTGGCGTCGTTCAAGGCACATTGCTTGTGTTCGTGATGCGAGCTTCTTAGGCTTACCCTTCGCCCCGCATAAAGGAATCCGTCATCTTTTGCAGGTCTTTCTCCCGCTTTTCAATGTCTTTCAATAATGCTATCTGCGCCCGGGCACGTATCAGGTTGTGCTCGGGGGAATTAACTTTAAAGTATAAATCACCATCAATATAATCTGTCAAAAAGCGCATGGCCAGCTCGCAAGTAATCACCTCCACCCCAAGGTGCAGGCGGCTCAGCTCCTCCTGGCTAAGAAATCCATTGGTTTCTGCAATGAATCCCCGGGTAAACGCCCGGGTTTTATCCATATCAAGGGCAATGAGGCTCGTGTCTTCTTCATCCTCAGCCGCGGTAGATGCGCCAAAGCGGATAGCATCACCATAGTCGTAGAGGGCAGAGCCGGGCATAACCGTGTCCAGATCAATAACACACAGCGCTCTGCCGGTGCTGCTATCCAGCAGCACATTGTTTGATTTGGTATCGTTGTGGGTAACGCGCAGGGGCAGTATCCCCCTGTCCAGAAGGCGGACAATCTCGCCCATCATGCGGCGGTGCTCAAAAAGAAACTCTATTTCATCTTCCACAAAGCGCACCCGGTTGGCCTGATCTTCGTCGATGGCGCGAACAAAGCGGTAAAAACGCTTGGTTGTGTTATGGAAATTCGGGATGGTTTCATATAGTTTTTCTGCGTCAAAGTCTGTCAGCAGCTTTTGAAAGTTGCCAAAGGCCCGTCCCACCTCTTCCATCTGGCCCAGGGTATTGACGATGTCCAGGGCATCCGCATCTTCGATGAAGGTATATGCGCGCCAGTACTCGCCATCCTCGTCAATGTGGATATGGCTGCCCTCAACCGTGGGGATCAGCTCCAGCACCCGGCGATCGGGGTCTTCATTCATGTCCTTCATTTTAGTCCGCAGATGCTCTGTTACGCTAACAATGTTGCCCACCACTTCCTTGGGATGCTTAAACACATACTGATTGATGTGCTGAAGGGTATACAGGCGGATCTTGTTTCCCACCACATATTCCAGGCGGTAGGTATTGTTCACATTGCCGCTGGTGATTTCACTGACACGAAGGTATCTCCCTTCAAATTTAAAATGAGGGATAATCCCCTTAATATCATTATAAACCACGAAATAACCTCACCTTTCAATGATAATATTTAGCTATTGTACCTTTACTTGTTGACTATGTCAATTATCAGCCAAGCAACATATTGATTCCATACAGCAATAGCAAGTGGCCGGGGTAAGCCAGGTATCCCGCCCACTTGGACAGCTTCAGGCCGCTTTTCGTGTTGACCAGCATCAGGGGTAAAGCCAGAATTGCCAGCCCCTGAAGCCTTAAGAATGTCCGGATCATGCCGCTTAAGCGGACAAGGTGTTGGGATGAAGAAAGAAAGGAGTCGGAAGTCAAGCCAAATACGGCAGAAACATCGGAAGAAGTAGCGCCCCAAAACAGACTGAAGGCAACCATCATGGCTGCAAAGGCCGTTTTCTTTTCCCGGCTTAAATACATCAGTATCATCAGCAGCACACCGCGCCAGCCATAATCCATTTGAAACACCGCAGCCAGACTTAAGCTAATAACGGGCGCCCACAGAGCGCTGCCCCCTCTGTTTTTCTGGATACCCGTTACCGCCAGCATCCCCAGCAGCAGTGTAAACATGACATTCAATTCTGTCAGGCTATGATGAAGGGCAAGCATGTAGGGCCCCTGGGAAATAAGGGCTCCGATTAAAAGGCGAAGAGCATATTTTTTCCAATCCCGGGTATACAGGCAGCCCAGCACAATGCCCCAGCAAAACAGGGGGAATGCAATGCGGCCTATGATGCGCATCTGAATGTACTGGGGGAAAAAGATGGCACCCGCATGGTCGCATATCATGGTGGCGATTGCCACCAGCCGAAGCAGCGCCGAGTCTGTATTAAGGGGTGTATTCTGTGTGATTCCTCGCTGACTAGTCATCCTCTCACCTCCTGGGAAGTATAGCGCGATTGTCTGCCCTGCGCAAGCACCAAGGGGGGTCTCTGCCCCCTTTCAACAAGCGTTTCTTCCTTTACGTACCTGCTAAAATATGGTATTCTGGGCGGCGGGAGGGAATGGGATGGATCAATGTCATTTGGGCATAGAGGCAGCCATGCTGGCTGCACAAACAATCCTCGAAAGCAGTGGGGAAACCTACCGCGCCGAGGAGACCGCCTTGCGCATGGCCCAAGCCTTTGGTATACAGAAAACAGAAACCCTCGCTTTCCCCACTGGGTTCACCATCGCCTTTTATAAGCCGGATGGCAGCATTGAAACCCATATCCTCCGCATTAATGAACGGGCAATCCGGCTGTTTTCCATCAACGAAGTCAACACCATTTCCCGTAAAGCCGCTTGCGGTGAACTGACTGCAGAGCAGTCCCTCAAAGCACTCAAGGATCTGCGTTCCCGGCCTGCCCCCTCCACCATGCAGCAATCCATCATTTTTGCATTGTCTGCAGGTTTCTTTTCCATGATGTTTGGCGGCACCCTGGTTGATCTGATCATCGCAGCTTTTGCCGGTTTTATCATACGCTTCCTCATACCGGTGTATAAGCGCATGAATGCGCCCCCTCCCCTGGTGTCCCTCTTTTCCGGCGCAACTGCTGCGCTGATTTCTCTGTTCGTGCTTAAGTTTGTTGCAGGCAATCAGGAAGCCATTATCGCCGGGGCGCTGATGCCTTTATTGCCCGGAATTGCTATGACTAACGCAGTGCGGGACACCATGCGGGGGGATTTGATTTCCGGCATGGCCCGGGGAGCCGATGCACTTTTAACAGCCATCCTTCTGGCAGCCGGTGTCGCCATCGTCCTGATGATGTAGGGGTAAGCATGCTGAACTTGAACGAATTAATTGGCTGCATGATGGCCACCATCTTTTTCGCCCTCTTGTTGGATCAGCCTAAGAATACCCTGATTTATACTGCGCTGATTTCTGTTGCGGGGTTTATTGCCTACATCCTGCTGGACAGAGGCATGCTGGCGTTCTTTTTAAGCGGCCTTCTGGTGGGCATCCTGTGCGAGATTACCGCCCGGGTAAAGAAGAAAACCACCACGCTTTTTTTAGTCAGCAGCATCATCCCGCTGGTTCCCGGTCTTGGCCTATACCGATTCGCCATCCTGCTTGCCCAGGAGGAATATTACAGCGCTTTGAGAACCGCCGTAGATACCCTGGGCGGGATTGGCGCCATCGCCCTTGCCATCACCCTATCCACCATGCTGTTTAGCAACATGCATTTTTATCAAAAACCCTCAGCGAAAGGAGACCTTGATGCATCTTCTGATCACAAATGACGACGGCTACCTGGCCGATGGCATCCTGACCCTGGCGCGCGTAGCAGCCCAGGAAGGGCACAGCATCCTCATTAGTGCCCCCTTGACAGAGCAAAGCGCCATGAGCCACCGGCTGACCCTGACCCGTGCATTGACTGCCCGGCCCGTCCCCTGCGAGTATGGTGATGCGTATGCCATTGACGGATCCCCCGTAGACTGTATGCGCATTGCCCGGTACCTATCGGATAAGCCCTTTGACTTTTGCTTGTCGGGTATCAACAACGGCGAAAATGTAGGAACCGGCATTTATTACAGCGGCACTGCGGCTGCAGCCCGGGAGGCTGCAATGAACTACCTGCCTTCCATTGCGGTATCCATCGAGTATGGCGCAACGGAAGAAATGCGGGAAAACGTAGCCAAAGAAGCCCTTCGCATGATGGCATACCTGCATGAAAACCCTATGCCCCGTA
Organism: uncultured Oscillospiraceae bacterium; assembly: GCA_964345895.1. Taxonomy (GTDB): domain Bacteria; phylum Bacillota; class Clostridia; order Christensenellales; family Aristaeellaceae; genus DTU024. Next base: position 10,196 of record CAYFSQ010000041.1, on the reverse strand, counting down.
TGACCTTTTGCAACATCAACTCCCCTGCATTGCCCAAGGAAAGCATCAGGGGAACCCGCAAGGCCGCCATCAGCCATGCTTTCTTTACTGATGGCTACATCAAGCGCACCAACCCCCGTACCAACCCCTACTTCTGGATGGAAACAGGCGCTGGACAGGAGGAGGCCGAGGAAGGCAGCGACCTTTATTGGCTAAAACGGGGGTATGTAACCGTTACCTTTGTAGGCGGCTTTACTGACCGCAACGACCATTACCCGGGTATGCCTGACAGCACAAGCCCGCGAACAAAAGAAAGCCAGTGACATGGAAAAGAATCAATTAATCGACAAGCTTAACATCAAAGGCAACCGCCTGAGCAAAAGCCACCGAAAGCTGGCGGAGTTTATCAGCCAGCATTACGATAAGGCGGTATTTATGACGGCTGCCCGTCTGGCCAGCGTGGTGGGCATCAGCGAAAGCACTGTGGTGCGTTTTGCCACCGCCCTTGGGTATGAAGGCTACCCGCAGATGCAGAAAACCCTGCAGGAAATTGTGCGTCACCGGCTGACAAGCGCGCAGCGCTTTGCCATGACAGCTGAAATGACCCCGCGGGACGCCATCGACTCGGTGCTCAGGATGGATATACGCAATATCAGGACAACGCTGGAACAGATCGATGAAGCCACCCTGAGCAGGGCTGTTGACGTTATTTCTGCTGCCCGCTCCATCTATGTGCTGGGCTTGCGTTCCGCCGCGCCGCTGGCAGCCTTTTGCACCCACTACCTGCATTATATTTTCAACGATGTCAGGACGGTGAAGGACTTAAGCCACGATATTTTTGAAACCATCTCCCGCATAGGCGAAAATGATGTGTTGATCGCCATCAGCTTTCCCCGGTATTCCAACCGGACGCTGGAATCCATGCACTTCGCCCGCAGCCGCGGCGCTACCGTCATCGGCCTGACCGACGGCCCCTTAAGCCCTCTGCACGACGCATCTGATCTGTGCCTGGACGCCCAGACCGAAATTGCCTCCTTTGTCGACTCCATGGCCGCCCCCATGTCCCTCGTCAACGCCTTGCTGACAGCCCTGGGAGTAAAAAACCAGGAAACGCTGGCGAAGAATTTCAGCGACCTGGAAGGCATTTGGGATAAGTATCGTATCTATGCCGGCAGAGAATAAGCGTTTAATTGTTATCGGCGGCGGTCCCGCGGGGATGACTGCCGCGCTGCACGCACTGAAGGAAGGCGCGGATGTTGTGCTGCTTGAAAAGAACGAAAAGCTGGGTAAAAAACTATATATCACAGGCAAAGGCCGTTGCAATGTCACCAATGAGAGCGAAGTAAACGACCTGGTGCAGTTTTATCCCCGAAACGGACGTTTTTTATATGCTGCGCTGCGCTATTTGTCCCCCGCCATGGTTCGCGACATGCTGGATACCTTTGGCTGCCCCACCGTTGTAGAGCGGGGCAAACGGGTATTCCCTGCATCCCAGAAAGCATCCGATGTAACCCGTGCATTGCAGCGGGGTATTTCCAGTGCGCAGGTCAGGCTGCATGCGCAGGTGCAATCCATCCGCATTGAGTATGGCAGGGTACAGGGCGTACAGCTTGCTGATGAAACCCTACCATGTAATGCTGTGGTGGTTGCCACCGGCGGGCTGAGCTATCCTGTAACAGGCTCCACCGGGGACGGGTACAGGTTTGCCCAAGACAGCGGACATAATGTATCCGGCACCTACCCTTCTCTTGTCCCCATCGTACTTGATGATGCCTGGGCAAAGTCACTACAGGGTCTGAGCCTTAAAAACGTCGTGCTGACACTGAATGTTGACAAGAAAAAGAAATACTCTGAACAGGGTGAAATGATCTTCACTCACTTTGGGATTTCTGGCCCCCTGGCCCTGTCAGCCAGCTGCCATATGGGCGGGGTGGAGCCGGAAAAGATGCGCCTGACGCTGGATATGAAGCCCGCTTTGTCCCTGGAAGTGCTGTCGGACCGCCTGATGCGGGATTTGAAAGAGAATGGGCGTAAGATGCTTAAAAGCATCATGCCAAGCTATCTCCCCCACGCCATGGCAGAGGTGTTTCCCGCCATCGCCGGGGTGGAGGATACTAAGCCCTGCAACCAAGTAACAGCCAAGGAGAGAGAAAAACTGGTACAGACCCTCAAGTGCATCCCCCTGAACCCCTTGGGACTCAGGCCCTATGAGGAGGCCATCGTGACCCGGGGCGGCGTGGATGTAAGGGATATCAACCCCTCCACCATGGCATCCAAGCATATTAAAGGGCTGTACTTTGCAGGAGAAGTCCTGGATGTGGACGGATACACCGGAGGATACAACCTGCAGGCGGCCTTTTCCACCGGTGCCTTGGCCGGCCACTCGGCATGGGCGTACATCAACGAAGTAAATAAGTAGAGGAACTATGCACTACATCATCATGGATTTAGAATGGAACCAGCCCCTGAGCTATCACAGCGCTCCCTTCCGCAGGGTAGGTGATCAGCTGATGTTTGAGATGATTCAAATTGGCGCAGTCAAGTTGGATGAAGACAGGCGGCTGATTGGCTCCTTTAACCGGTACATCGCTCCTACACACTACCAGAAGCTGCATCCGCGCATCAGCCGCATCACAGGTATCACTCCGGAGGATTTTTATCAAGCACCTCGTTTTCAGCAAGCGCTGGATCAGTTTGCCGCTTGGTGCGGGGAAGACTTTACCCTGATGACCTGGGGCTGCGACGACATCTCCATTTTGGCGCAGAACATGCAGTTTTTCAAGGTGGAGAACACCATGCCCCCTATCTATGATTTACAGCCTCTCTTCAGCCGACTGACGGACAGCGGGAAAAACCGCCACAGCCTGCGCAAGGCCATGGCGCACTATGGCATACGCCCCACGCCGGACCATGCTTTTCATAGCGCTGTGGATGACGCGTACTACTCCGCACTGGTGTTCCAGCATTTCCCCTCGGCTGAAGAAGTTATGGATTTTCCAGAGACCCCCAAAACCCTGGGACGAACAGGCGATAAAGCCCACAAGAAGGCTGATCAAAGAAAAATCACCGACATCAAAGCAGCCCTTAAAAGCAGGACAGCCATGTGTCCCCCTTGCCCGGTGTGCGGCAAGCGCACCATTGTCCCTGAAGGCTATGTCCCCCAAAGTGAAGAGCTTACCTTTTTAGCCCTGGCAGATTGTAAAAAGCACGGATTAATTAAATCCGAAGTGCAGTTTATGGCCCAACCCCAGGGCGGTTACCTGATGACCAGCCGGGTCTCCCTGTCGGAAGAACAGAACCCTGCCTATGTGCGCACCAAGCATCTGCAGTGGGCGCAGAAGGTGGCGATGCTGAAAGAAAAGGAGGAACAAGCTTGCTGATTCGCCTAAATGGCAAAGAAAAAACATACGATAACCCCGTTTCTGTGGCCCAAGTTGTACAGGATTTATTGCCAGACCAGCAGCATTTGGTGCTGGGATGCTTTTGTAATGGGCCCGTGTTTGAACTAAACCACATCCTGCGCGAAGGGTGCGACATGCAAGCCATCACCTACCAGGACGAGGAAGGCCGCCGCATCTATGAGCGTACCCTGCGTTTTGTCATGCTTCTGGCGGTTAAGCGCTGCTTCCCGGGTGAGCAGGTACGCATTGAGCATTCCATCGGCAATGGCATCTATATCATCCTGAAGAACCGCCGGTTGTACCCCCATGATGTAATCACCATTGAAAACACCATGCGGGACATTGTTCAGGAGAACATGCCCCTGGTTAAGTCCAGGTGGAGCCGCGATGAAGCCATCGATTATTTTACAAAGCAGGGAGATTTGGAGAAAGCCCGTCTTTTGTCCTATCGCCCCTATGATTATTTCAACATCTACCAATGCGGCGGCATGGCAGAATACTTTTATGGTGCCATGCTTCCCACCACCGGCTGGGTACCCGTATTTGCCCTTCATCCTAAAACCCCCGGCCTGGTGATGCTGCTGCCTTCCAAAGAGGACGCCAACAAACCCGCCACCTTTATCAGCCAGCCTAAGCAAATGGCCACATTCGCCCAAAGCAACTACTGGTGCCGGGTGCTGGACTGCACCGATGCTGCTGATCTGAATGACCTGATCAAGCAAAAGAAACTGCGGGATTTTATCCGGGTGAATGAAGCGCTCCACGATAAATCCCTGTCTGAAATCGCTGATGACATCCTCGTCAGAGGCGCACGGGCAATTTTTATTTCCGGCCCTTCTTCCAGCGGCAAAACAACCTTTGCTAATCGCCTTAGCATTCATTTACGGGTGAACGGCTTGCGTCCCGTTCTCATCTCCATGGATGATTTTTACCGCAACCGGGACGAGCTTCCCCTGGAAGAGGATGGAAAGCCCGACCTGGAAGCCTTGGACGCGCTGGATATTCCCTTGCTGAAGCAGTGCCTGACAAAATTGATGGCAGGTCAAAGCACCCAGATGCCCCGCTTTAACTTTACTACCCAGCGCCAAACCAGGGAGGCCTATACCCTGCGCATAGACCATCAGCAGCCGCTGATTATCGAGGGCATCCACGGGCTGAACCCTTCCCTGCATGAAGGGTTTGACCCAAAGATGCTGTTCAGAATCTACATCAGCGAGCTGACATGCCTGAACCTTGACAACCATAACCGCATCCGCACAACCGACGCCAGGCTTTTGCGGCGCATCGTGCGGGATTATCAATTCCGCAACACCAGCCCTCTGGAAACCCTTGCCCTTTGGGATAAGGTGCGCCGCGGAGAGGAGCGATGGATATTTCCCTACCAGGAAAATGCAGATATGATGTTCAACTCTGCCCTGCATTATGAGTTGCCGATCCTAAAAAAACTATCCTTTGACCTGCTGCACACCATTCCCAAAGACAGCATGCACTATTTAAAGAGCAACCGCATCATTAAGATCCTCAACTATCTGCTGGAAGCGCCGGAAGACATCATGGACGAGATACCGCCGCTTTCCATCCTCAGAGAGTTTATCGGCGGCAACACCTTATACCTAAGCCAGGGCGATCACTAAGTTTCGGGAGGAAATTCCTTTTGAAAACCGCTTTGTTCATCCGCAACGCTTTTCTGAACACATCATCCTTCCTGTCGATCCAGCAGGATATGGAAGAAGCCGCAAAAAAGCAGAGTTTCCTGTTTGATTGCCGCACCAATGCGGATTTTGTACCGCCTGGTGCTTTAGAGAACCTGCCCCCTGTCGCGCTGTTTTGGGATAAGGACATCCGCCTGGCCAAGCTGCTTGAGCACAGCGGCCTCAGGCTTTTGAACCCCGCCCAAAGCATTGAAGTTTGCGACGATAAAACCCTGACATATCTCAGCTTGAAGGACCTTCTGCCCATGCCCCAAACCCTGCTGTGTCCTAAGACATTTGAAGGGCTGGGCTATGGGCAGATGGAGTTTTTAGATCAGGCAGCTCTGGCGCTGGGCCTTCCCTTTGTGATCAAAGAAGGGTATGGCTCCTACGGCAGCCAGGTGTACCTGGTGCACTCTGTTGCCGAAGCAAAGAAGCTTCTGTCGATGTTGAATCCGGTGCCCATCCTGTTTCAAAAGTTTGTACAGGAAAGCGCCGGACGGGATGTGCGGGCCTATGTAGTCAACGGCCAAGTGGTGGCCGCCATGGAGCGCATCAACCTGTCAGGGGATTTCCGTGCCAACATCGCCGACGGCGGCCGGGGACTGCCCTATGCATTATCCAAGGAGGAAGAGGAGATAGCCCTTCAGGCATGCCGCCTTTTAAACCTGGACTTTGCCGGGGTGGATTTGTTGTTTTCTAAAGATGGGCCGCTGCTGTGCGAGGTGAACTCCAACGCCCACTTTGAAGCGCTGAAAACTGTAACGGGCCTTAACCCAGCCGATAGCATTGCGAAGATGATCAGGGACTTGTTATGACAGGTTGGCTTATTTACCATCAAGCAGACATTCAGCGCAACCGGGTTTTCATCGACAAGTGGATAGAAGCTGGCCATAGGCGTAATGTGCACCTTCAACTGGTAACAATACAACAGCTTCGCTTTGGGATAAGAAACAATGCGCCTTTCCTTCAGCTTGATGGCCAGGATGCATTGCCTTCCTTTGCCGTCATGCGGGTGCAGCAGCCCCTTTTGTCCCTGCAGCTTGAAAGCATGGGCATTCCCGTATTCAACAATGCCCGTGTATCCCGCATTTGCAATGATAAGCGACTCACCCATAGCTTATTGCAAGGCAGCGTACCCATGATGGACACCGCCTTTGTGGATGCCGACACCAATCAACAACCCTTCGCCTTTCCCGTGGTGGTAAAGGCTGCCCACAGCTGCGGCGGGCGGCATGTTTTCTTATGCCGGGACGAACAAAGTTATTCTCTGGCATTGAAGGCTTGCGCCCCAGACGCTGCCGTTGTCCAGCCCCTTTGCGATACCCCCGGCAAGGATGTGCGGGTGTATGTGCTGGGCAACCGCATCGTAAAAACCATGATGCGCTATTCTGCAGATGGGGATTTCCGCAGCAACCTGGGCCAGGGCGGTGACGCACAGCCTTATCCCCTGGATACGGAGCCCCTGCAACACGTGGAACACATCCTGTCCCTGTTCTCTTTTGATTTGGTGGGCATCGACTTTATCTTTCACCAGGGGAAGCTGGTCTTTAACGAGATTGAGGACGCCGTGGGCACCCGTATGCTGTACATCCATACGGAAATGGACATTGTCTCCATGTATCTTGACCATATATTGGAGCGGATTTCCTTAATAAGTAACAGTAATGTTACAATTTAATGAAGCATATGGGTTGAAGCCTTGCCCTTCCATAGGCTATAATATAAATGTGCCCTTAGGAGGAACATGGAACTAAACCTGCATGGAAAAAACCTGTTTCAAGCCCGCGTAGCGCTGATGAGTGCGCTGAAAAATGCCCGCGCTTCCGATTACCGCCTTCGGGTTATCCACGGTTTCCAAGGCGGCACTGCGCTGCGCGACATGTGCAGACAAGAGTTTGCAAAACACCCGCGTGTTTTACGCATAGAACAAACATCCAACCCCGGAGAAACTGTTTTTGTCCTCCGGGAATACTGATAAGGAGAGCATGATGCGTTCAAACCCCCAGAAAAGAAACCCAAGAAAGGTACGCAAAACGGAAAAGCGAATCGGCTTGCTCGCCGTATGCCTGGCCCTTTTAGCCTTGTTTTTAATTTTCGGCCCCAAGGAGCCCGTCATCCGTGCCTTGAATGTCAACCCAGACGGTCAGATTGTCATGTCCCATCAGGGGCTGGTCATCAGCGAACTAATGAGCGACAATGCATCCGCTCTTCCTGATGAGGGGGGCAACTTCCCCGATTGGCTGGAGGTCTGGAATTCCACCGATGAGCCCATGGATCTGGAAGGCATTACGCTGTCAAACCGATCGGACAAGGCAAAATTCCTTTTCCCCAAAATGACGCTGGAACCGGATGGTCGAGTCATTGTATTCTGCGACAACACCAACCAGAACGAAGCGGGAAAGCCCTTCCATGCCAAGTTTAAGCTAAGCTCCATCGCCTGCTCCGCCTTTTTATTTGATACTTCAGGGCATGTGCTGTCCTCCGTCGAAGCGCCTACGCTCAACGCCAATGAAACCTTCTACCTGAACGATGAACATGTTTATGTAAAGGGGGAAAACATCTTTTCCCCTGGCTTTGCCAATACTTTGGAGGGACACGACGCCTACATGAACAGCTACCGCATTGACAGCGGTACCCTGCTGCTGAATGAAATCATGGCTGCTCCCCGCTCGGGTCTGAGGGATGAAGACGATGAACTGAGCGACTGGATTGAAATTAAAAACAGCGGCGATGAAGTGATCGATTTGAGCCACTTCGCCTTAAGCGACAACGAACAGCGCCCTGTGAAATGGCTGTTCCCCGAGGGTGCCATCGTTGCGCCGGGCGGCACCTTTCTGGTGTTCTGTTCGGGTAAGGATCGCCCCAATGTAGGCGGCTATCCCCATACCAACTTTTCCATCGCCGCTGAAGGCGAAACCATCACCCTGAGCACCAGGCAGGGGCAGTTGGTAGACCGGATTGTATTTGACAACCTGCCTGCAGACTGCAGCTATGGCCGCAACCCCGAAACCGGCGCCTGGCAGATATACACTGTGGCGACCCCCGGTGCCGACAACAACAGCGCCGGCGCCGCGATGGCTGACCGCTATCTGCGCTCCCTTAACCAAAGCAAGGTGTATATCAGCGAAGCCATGAGCAGCAACAGCAGCGTGCAGCTGGGGCAAAACCAGCCCTTTTCAGACTGGGCGGAAATCGTCAACGAGAGCGACCAGTCGGTGGACCTGTCCCTCTGGGGGCTGAGCGACAATATCTCCTGGCCCCGTAAGTGGCAGTTCCCCGTGGGCACGGTGATTATGCCTGGAGAACACAAGGTGATTGCCCTGGATAAAAGCCCCACCGCGGGCAGCAACGCGGCTAATTTAAGGGCTTCCTACGCCTTAAAGCGATTGGGGGGCGAAACGCTGACGCTGTCAGACCCTACCGGCCGGGTACTGGATAAAATGCTGATGCCTGCAGTGCCCGCCGATATCTCCTACGGCCGTGCACCCGGGCGGGACGGCTTTTTTTATTTCGATTCTCCCACCCCTGGCGCAGCCAATGCCACCGGCTTCCCCGGCTTCTCCCCCATGCCTGTTATGTCCAAAGAGGGCGGGCTATATAAAGAAAACATCGAAGTTGCCCTGAGCACCACAGGCAAAGCAGATATCCGTTACACCACAGACGGCTCTGTCCCCACGCTGGACAACAGCATCCTGTACACAAGCCCCATCCCCATTTCAGAGACTATGGTCATCCGTGCACGGGCCTTTGAGCCAGGGCTGCAACCCTCCTCCATTGCCACCGCCACCTATGTCATGAAAACCTACTTTTCCATGCCGGTGGTGTGCCTGACCACCGACCCGGACGAGCTTTGGAACCAGGAAACAGGCATGTACGCTTCGGGCATCGGGGTGGATTTGACCAGCTATAAATACATTCCCTTCAAGAATCCCACCCCCACCTACCGCACATTTGGCAAGCAGTTCCGCCCAGGTTATGCAGAAATGTTTGATTCTGCCTCCCTGGATGTCGTGTTCAACCAGGGGGTTGAGTTTGCCCTGATCGGTCAATACTCACTGGACATGCCGCAGAAATCCTTCAAGGTGAAGGCAAAGGCTTCCCTGGGCACAAGGTACTTCAACGCCAAGATATTTGAGGACCGCCCCTTTGAAGAGTATAAATCCCTCGTGCTGCGCGTCAGCGGCAATGACTGTGTGTGGACACGCATGGCCGATGGCGTACAAAGCCGCCTGATTGATCAGATTGCCGATACCACCATCATCAACCAGGCATGGCGCCCTGTTATCGTCTACCTGAACGGCCAGTACTGGGGACACTATAATTTAAGGGAAAGGGTCAGCCGGTACTTCGTTGCCCAGCATGAGGGGATTCCGCTGGATAAGGCAGATGATATGACCATTCTGGAGGCCAGCTGGAAATCTTACCACGGCTCCAACTCCGAGTATCGGGCAATGATTGAAAAGATTAAGAAAAGCTCCCCCGCCACCAACCCGGAGGATCTGCAGTATATTCTGGACAATGTGGACGTGGACAACCTGTTTGATTTCCTCACCTTCCAAATGTTCTTTGCCAACACGGACTCGGGTAATATTCGCTTTTATCGTGTGCCCGGCGGCAAGTGGCGTTGGATTATCTTCGACATGGACTATGGCCTTTTCCGGGCCGCCAATAACGGCATCCGCAACATGATGAACCCCAAAGGCCACGGCTCCAATGACGACATCGACAACACCATATGGCTGAAGCTTTTAGAAAACCCCGAGATGCTGGACAAATTCCTGACCCGCTTTGGCGAAATCTTCAAGATTTTTACCACCGATCGCATGTTGGCGCAGATAGACGAAAGCTATGGCCTGTTAAGCCCAGAAATGAACATGCACTTTGAGCGCTGGGCTGCCTTGAACCTGAAAAACATTTCCATGGAGCAACCCCAAACGGTGGACGGCTGCATGCGCTACTGGAACGCCCGCGTTGACCGTATGCGCAACGTGGTGCGCAAACGCCCCCGCCACTGCTGGGTGCAGGTAAAGGAATGGTTCAACCTGAGCGATGCCCAGATGCTCAACTACTTCGGCCCCAAGCCCGAGTATCCCCCCGAAGCCCTGCTGGATAAGGATGATCA